>NZ_JBTNDK010000042.1:0-21155 GCF_054511035.1 Pseudarthrobacter sp. MDT1-22
CGAAGTCGGCACCGGCTACTTCGACGACATTGCAACCGCGCTCAACCCGAACGCATCAACCCTGGCACTGGTGGGATCCACCGAAGAAGGCCAGTTCCACTAAATTTTCCCCAAGTAAGTAGCACTAAGTGTCGTTTTGGAGGCTCAAAACGACACTTAGTGCTACCCAGTTTGGGCACAGCTCCAGGAGATTGAAATGAACACCTTCACTGACAGCTTCACCATCAACGGGATCACTTTGGCCGCGCAGCCCATTTGCCGGCAGGACGAGGTTCTTACTCCGGATGCACTGGAGTTTGTCGCCAAGCTGCACCGGGCCACGGCCGAGCGCCGGCAGGAACTGCTGCAGGCACGCAGGACCCGCCGGGCGGACATCGCCGGCGGCCAGGATCCGAGGTTCCTCCGCGAAACCGAGGACATCCGCAACGACCCGTCGTGGCGCGTCGCTCCCCCGGCCCCGGGCCTGGAGGACCGCCGCGTGGAAATCACCGGACCGGTGGATAAGAAAATGACCATCAACGCGCTGAACTCCGGCGCGAAGGTCTGGCTTGCTGACATGGAAGACTCCTCCACCCCCACCTGGCGGAACGTCATCAAGGGCCAGCTGAACCTCACCGATGCGCTGGAGCGCCGGATCGATTTCACCTCCCCCGAGGGCAAGGAATACAAGCTCCGCCCGGCCGACGAACTGCCCACCATCGTGGTGCGCCCCCGCGGCTGGCACCTGCCCGAGAAGCACATGATCATCGACGGCGCTCCCGTGGCCGGCGGCATCGTGGACTTCGGCCTGTTCTTCTTCCACAACGCCCACCGCCTGCTGGCCCAGGGCAAGGGCCCGTACTTTTACCTGCCCAAGATCGAGAACCACCTCGAGGCACGGCTGTGGAATGACATCTTCATCCTCGCCCAGGACCTGCTGGGCATTCCGCAGGGCACCATCCGCGCCACCGTGCTGATCGAGACCATCACCGCGGCGTTCGAAATGGAGGAGATCCTCTACGAACTGCGTGATCACGCGTCGGGCCTGAACGCCGGCCGCTGGGACTACATCTTCTCCCTGATCAAGAACTTCCGCACCCGCGGGCCCCGGTTTGTCCTGCCGGACCGCGCCCAGGTGACCATGACGCAGCCGTTCATGCGCGCCTACACCGAACAGCTGGTCCGTGCCTGCCACAAGCGCGGCGCCATGGCCATCGGCGGTATGGCCGCTGCCGTTCCCAACCGCAAGGACGAGGCCGCCAACACCAACGCGTTCGAGAAAGTCCGTGCCGACAAGACCCGCGAGGCCAACGACGGCTTCGACGGCTCCTGGGTGGCCCACCCGGACCTGGTTCCGGTCTGCCGCGAAGTGTTCGATGCCACTCTTGGCGACCGTCCCAACCAGCTGGACCGCACCCGTGAGGACGTCATCCCCGATGACCGCGCCCTCATCAACGTGGCCGCCACCGAAGGCACCATCACCGAGCAGGGCATCCGGAACAACATCGAGGTAGGCATCCGCTACATCGAGTCCTGGCTCCGCGGGAACGGCGCCGTCGCCATCCACAACCTCATGGAGGACGCGGCCACCGCGGAAATCTCCCGCTCCCAGATCTGGCAGTGGATGTTCGCCAGCGCCATCACCGACCGCGGCGAAATCATCACACACCAGTGGATCGAGGAACTGCTCGACGAAGAGTTCGCACGCCTGGAACGCTTCGACGGCGACCGCTTCGAAGACTCCCGCGACATCTTCGAGGAAGTCACCCTCGGCCAGGACTTCCCGTCCTTCCTGACCCTCCCCGCCTACGCCCGCTACCTCACCGAGGCCCGCGAAAAGGCAACCAAAGAGGAGCTCGCCGCGGCCTAGGCCGCGGCAGGCTACTGAATAGATTTCCGTCCGCCGGGCAGGCACGCCCTTCGCAACAGGCAGCCCCGAGATCCGGGGAGCCGGCCCGGCGACGGAACACCACCAACACAGCGCGAACCGGCAGCTATTGACCTGAAAACCCAGGTTTGAGGGTATTAGCTGCCGGTTCGCGCTGTTGTTTGGGGATGGTCTCGGCGCGTGGGGCCTGCGGGTGCCAAGGAAGGGAACGTACGACGGCGGGACGCGTCAGCGTCCTTTCGGCACCAGCCGCACGGCCAGGGTTGTGCAGACGAAGAACATCAGCACCGAGCCCAGGATCACCAGCAGCGCCGGGGTCCACGAACCCGAGGCGTCGTGCACGAAGCCCACCAGCGGCGGGGCCACCGCCCCGAAGCAGTAACCGAGCCCCTGGACCGTGGCGGACATCCGGCCCGCGGACACCTGGTCCCGGGCCAGCTTGATGATGGCGATGAAGATCAGCGTGATCCCGCCGCCCTGCGCGATGCCGCCGAACGTGGACCACAGCCACCACAGTTCCGGCGCCAGCAGCAGCCCGGCCGGCACGACCGTCCACAACAACCCCACGGTGACTGCCGTCGTCGTCGTACTGAAATACTTGGCCGCGAAGGGCACTCCCAGGCCGCCAACAATGGCGAAGATCTGGAACAGCGATGAGCCTGCCCCGGCCGCCGAAGCAGACATGCCAAGCTCGTCGTTGAGATAGCTCGGCAGCCACGCTGTCACCGCGTAATAGGAAAACGCCTGGCCGGCGAAGCCTGCGGTGAGCCCGGCGGTAATCCAGCCGGAACCCTTGACGGCCGGGTGCTCCTGCCCGCCGGCCACCACGGTGCGAGAGGGCACAAACGCGGTGCGGGCGCCCACGGCGAGGGTCCAGAAAACAATGGCAATCACGGCCAGGATGCCCACGGACACCAGGGCCACCCGCCAACCGGCCAGCTCGGCCAAGGGAGCCGTGACCATGGATGTCAGGAATGATCCGATGTTCAGAGCCGCGGTGTACACACCCATGGCGGTCCCTTGGCGCAACGGGGAGAAGTCGCGGCGGATAATCAACGGCACGGCGATATTGCCCACCGTGATGGCCAGGCCGATCATCACCGTGCCCACGACCACCGGTCCCGGGCCTCCCGCCGAGCGCACAATCACGCCTGCCAGGACGCCAAGGATGGTGAGGGAGACGGCGAACTCCGCGCCGAGTTTCCTTGTGGTCAGTGACGCCAGCGACGCCGCGAGCGCGAAGCACAGCACCGGGATGCTGGTCAGCAGGCCCAGCATCACGGGGGTAAATCCGAGGTCGGCCTGCATCAGGTCAACCACCGGGGCAACGGCAACGAAGGGTCCGCGCAGGTTCAGCGCCAGCAGTCCGATGCAGGCCAGGAGGATCCAGGCTTTGGGAACTTTGGCCAGGAACTGTCCGCTCATGAGGATTCCGCGGTGGCTAAATAGGATTTCATCACTTCCATTGCTATCACGGCGTATTGCCCCGGACGCCAGGCAACGTCATGGCGCCCTGGCATACGATGAAGCTCACACCGGCGGGCCCCAACGTGCGGGCACAAAAGCCGCACCCTCGGACGAAGGAACAGACATGCAGCAACGGCTTGCCATCCTCGACGACTACCAGGACGTGGCGCACGGCTTCGCCGACTGGGCCTCCCTGGAACAGGACGGCATCGCAACGTCCGTCTTCCGCGAGCACTTCCAGTCCGAGGACGCCCTGGCAGCGGCGCTCGCCAACTACCAGATCGTCATTGCGATGCGGGAGCGGACCCCGTTCCCCCGCACCGTGCTGGAACGGCTCCCGGGGCTGAAGCTTCTGGTGACCACGGGCATGGCCAACGCCGCCATCGATGTGGCCGCAGCAACGGAACTCGGCATCACCGTGTGCGGCACGCCCGGGTCCCCCACCGCCGCGCCCGAGCTGACCTGGGCCTTGCTGCTCGCGATCGCCCGCAACCTCCCGGCCGAGGAGAACTCGCTGCGGGCCGGCACGTGGCAGACCTCGGTGGGGATGGAATTGTCCGGCAAGACCCTGGGCATCGTGGGCCTGGGCAAGATCGGGCGGCGGATCGCCGGGTACGGGCAGGCCTTCGGCATGGAGGTGCTCGCCTGGAGCCAGAATCTCACCGCTGAGGCCGCCGCGGATGCCGGCGTTCAGAAGGTCAGCAAGGAGGACCTTTTCAGGAATTCCGACGTCGTCACCATCCACCTGCGGCTGTCTCCCCGTTCCGAGGACATCGTGGGTGAGCAGGAACTGCGGCTCCTGGGGCCGGAAGGCATCCTGGTGAACACTTCGCGAGGTCCGCTGGTGAACCAGGATTCCCTGGTGCGGGCCTTGAACGAGGGCTGGATCCGGGGCGCGGCCCTGGACGTTTTTGACCAGGAACCACTTCCCGCGGGCCACCCGCTGCTCAGCGCCCCCAACACAGTACTGTCCCCGCACCTTGGCTACGTCACAGCGGAGAGCTACCGGCAGTTCTACGGGGGCGCGCTCGAGGACGTCAAGGCGTGGCTTGAGGGTTCGCCGGTCCGCGTAATCACTGCGTAAGGGTGTTTAGCCGGCCGCCTGGAGCGTCGCCTCTATGGCTGCAGGCGACAACACGTGTTGCGTGACCATCTGGCTGGCACCAAGAATCGCGGCCTGGTCCCCGGCCACGGAAAGGGCGATTCTCAGGTGCGTGGTGGCCAACGGCAGCGAGCGCCGGTATACCACTTCGCGGACGCCGGCCATCAGGTGCTCGCCCGCCTGGCCAAGGCTTCCGCCGATGACAATGACTGACGGGTTGAGCAGGTTCACCACGGTGGCCAGCACGTCGCCGACATCCCGGCCGGCCTGGCGCAAGGCCTGGATAGCCTGCAAGTTGCCTTCGCCCACCAGGCGCAGCACGTCGCTGCCCTTGGTTGCAGGCACACCCTGCCTGTTAAGAACCGCAGCCACGGCCGGCCCCGATGCCAGCGCCTCGAGGCAGCCATAGTTGCCGCACCGGCACAACACTTCGTCACCACGCGGAACGCGCACGTGGCCAAGATCGCCGGCAGTTCCGTTGGCGCCCCGCTGCAGTTGGCCGCTGCTGATAATGCCCGAGCCGATACCGGTGGCAACCTTGATGAGCAGGAAGTTGTCCTCTTCGGGCCAATGGGCGGTCCGTTCACCCAGTGCCATGATGTTCACATCGTTGTCCACCAGGACCGGGACGGGCAGCGAGCGCTGCACGTAGCGGACCACGTCGAACCCGTCCCAGCCGGGCATGATGGGCGGCTTGACCGGCCTTCCGGTGCTGTGCTCCACAGGCCCCGGCAACCCGATCCCCACGCCGGCCAGGCTATTCACGCTGCGCCCGGCCTGGGCGAGGAGCGAAAGCCCTTCCCCAACCACCCTGTCCAGCACCGTTTCCGGGCCGTCGGCGACGTCCTGCACGAGCCGCTGCTCGGCCAGGACTCTGCCGCCCAGATCGGTGACGGCAACAATCACATGGGTGGCGCCGACGTCGACAGCCAGTACGGCGCGTGCCGCCGGGTTGAAGGCAAAGCGCGACGGCGGCCTGCCGCCACTGGAGTTCGCCTCCCCCGCCGGGCCCACGAGTCCTGAGTGGATCAGTGCGTCGATCCGCGACGCCACGGTGGAACGGGCAAGCCCCGTGCTGAACGCGAGTTCCGCGCGGGTGCGGGCCTTGCCGTCCCGAAGCAACTGGAAGAGATCGCCGGCGCGGGAGAGACTGCCGCCATTGTCAGTGGCGACGGTGTCAGTAACGGGCGTTGAGCTCATGAACCAGTGATAGCACATGGAGCTTCTGCGTGTCACACCAAAAAAGACTTCCATCAAGTTAGCAACTTTTGCTTGACCTTCGGCAAAAGTCCCTCTAGCTTGAGTTGTGAGCCGACTCACCCCACCGAGGGTTTCCAGGACAGGCCCGGTTTCTCTATTCGCGGCTACAAAGAGGTAAGAGCTTGTTGAGCCAATCCCAGGCAGCACCCGCCGTCCTCGGCGTCGGAATACTCGGCGCCGGCCCGGTAACGCAGGCCATCCACCTGCCATCCATCGCCCGACTGCAGGACATCCTCGAAGTCCGGCACATCATGGACGTTGACCCTGCAGTTGCGGAGTCCGTGGCGAACCGGGTGGGAGCAGCCTTCAGCACCAGCATGGAGGAACTGCTCGCGGACCCTTTGGTGGACGTGGTGGCCATCTGCAGCCCGCACCAGTTCCATGCCGCCCAGGTCATCGCGGCCTGCCGTGCAGGCAAAAAGGCAGTGCTGTGCGAGAAGCCGTTCGCCATGAGCGGCGACGAGGCCGCCAGCATCTCGGCCGTCTCTGCTGAATCCAGGATTCCCATCATCGTCGGAGCAATGCACACCTTCGATCCGGGCTGGCTCGCGGCGGAGGCCGCGTGGGGCGACCTCCCGGAACAGGTGCACACCATCAGGTCCTCCATCGTCCTGCCGCCCAATCCCAGGTTCGAGGACTTCGCCACCGAGATCGTGGGGCGCACCCCCATGCCGGCTCGTGACGGCACCGATCCGGAGGTCATCAAGGCGATGCTCACCGGCGGAGTGATGGGCCTGGCTATCCATGATCTGCCCCTGGTGCGGCGGTTCACCCCCGACTTCGCGGCCGTGGAAGTGCTTCACGCCGAGATCGTCAAGCCCTTCGGTTACGTGATCTCCCTCCGGGCAGGCCACGTCACCATCGAACTGCGGGCGGCCATGAACGCCACGTGGGAGCCGGCCTGGGAGTTCGAAGCCATCGGTGACGACGCCGCCCTCAAGATCGACTTCACCGCCTCCTATGTCCACGCCGGCTCGGCGACGGCCCAGCTGCGCCGAGCAGGGAAGACCACTGTCCTTGGCCCGTTCGGCCACAACGGCTACGAAGGTGAATGGCGCGCCCTGGCAGACCTGGCCAGGGGTAGCGGCCAGGCCCCTTCCGGTGTGACCCTCCTCCACGACCTCGAGTTCGCCCTGGCCATAGCCGAGGCGGCTGCCGCCCGCGTGGACGTTCAAGCAGCAACCCGCCAGGAGGCCACAGTATGACCGCCCAGCTGTCAGTCCAGGCAGACGCCGACGCCGAAGCGGCAGGCGCCGTCGCCGCCGTCGTCTCTTCCCTCCCCGTTTCTCTCAAGCCCGCCGATGCTGCTGCCGACCTCGTCGCCATTGCGGGCTACGCAGGCTGGACCGGACGCGCGGACGCCGCTATCCGCCACGGCGCCAAGGGGGTGGTAGTAATCAACCCGCAGGCTGAAGATCCTGCTGCGCTGGCCGCGGTCGCAAAAGAGCACGGCGCTGCAGTGGTCCTTGACCAGCAGTGGGCAGGAAATCCTGTGCTGGCCGAGACGCAGGAAGACGTCCGGGACCTCTTGGCAAAGAATCTGGCCGACGCCGTCCTGGTGGACTCCGTGGCACATGCTGCGGCTGGAAGCGATGCCGCAGCGCTGCTGACCGAGCACCTGGCCGCAATCCTCACCTGCGGGGTTGAGGTGTCCGGGTGGAAATCGGTGCAACGCACCCCGCACGGCTACGTGGTGGCAGGCAGGCTTTCCAACGGTGCGCCCCTGGTATTGCACGGCGTCCTGACGTCCGCAGTGCCGGCCACCGCAAAAGTGTCCATCCTGACCGCCTCCGGGCGTGCCGACGTCGTACTTCCCGATCCATCCGCCGCCTGGCCCGCGGAAGTACGCACCGTCACCGCAGACGGCGCCACGACCCTTCCCTCACTTTACGAATCCACCCACCGGCACAGCTGGACGCGGCTCCGCGACCAGCTGCTGTCCGGCACACCGGGCAGCGATCTTGAGCAGTTCGCCACCCTGACCTCCACTGTCCGCCGGCTCACCGTCTGACCGCAGTACCAGCACTTCCTCTTTATGCAGTAGCTCCTTCAACACTCAGTGACGAGAAGGACCGGCCAGCTCAACGGACCGGCTCCCGAAAGGAAAACCATGTTCAACAAATCCTCCGCAGCATCTTCCGCACTCTCCCGCCGAGGCTTCCTCGGCCTGACCGCCGCAGCCGCATCGGTTCCGCTCCTGGCAGCCTGTGGCGGCGGCTCCGCATCGCAGGGCGGCGGCGCCAGCGGCGTCATCAAGTTCTGGGACATGCCCTGGGCCACGCCCGCCTATAACGACGCCGCAAAGAAGATCGCGGAAGGCTATGCCCCCGCGTCGGGCAATCTCAAAGCAAGCTATCAGACCATCCAGTGGAACAACTTCTACCAGACGTTCTCCTCGGCCATCGCCTCCAAGACCGGACCAGCGGTGTCCACCGGTGGTGGCTTCCAGGCCTTCCAGTTCGAGAAGCAGGGCCAGATCGCGTACGCGGACAAGGTCATTGACCAGCTCAAGAGCAACGGCCAGTTCGACGACTTCCTGCCAGGCGTCCTGGAGCCGTTCAAGTCTGACAAGGGCTACGTGGCCGTCCCCTGGCAGCTGGACATGCGCGTGTTCTGGTACCGGAAATCCCTCTTCGAGCAGGTGGGCCTGGAAGTTCCCACGGACTGGGCTTCCCTCCTGGAGGCCGGCAAGAAGCTCAAGACCATCGGCGCTTTCGGCTTCGCCACCGGTTCCGGTGCCGGCAACAACATTGGTAACCACTCCATGATCATGATGATGGTCAACAACGGCGGCGGAGTGTTCAGCAAGGACGGCGAACTCGACGTCATGAACGACCGCAACGTCGAGGCCATCGAGTTCCTCCTCGAACTGGTCTCCAACGGAATCATCGACCCGGCGTCGGTGAGCTACACCACCGAAAACCTCAACGCCATGTGGAAGGACAAGAAGGCAGCCTTCGGCCCCTACGTCCTGGGCGTCCCCCAGCGCGTCGGTGATACCTCCGGCGACATCGTGGTGGCCAGCCCCATCGCCGGACCGCACGGCGACAAGGGCGGACTTGTGTTCCCGAACAACATCATGATGTACACGAACACCCCTTCGCAGGAATCCTCCGAAGCCTTCCTGGTCCACTACATGAGCCAGCTGAAGGAACTGTGGAAGCAGAAGCTCATGAACGCCCTGCCGGTCTTCAAATCCATCACCGAACTCCCCGAGTTCTCGAGCGATCCGAACAACGTCAAGATCGTCAAAGAATGGCAGCCCATCGCCAAGACCTTCGCATCCCAGGGAACGGTACTCAACGACAACCTCGCAGTACTCGACGGCGGCCAGGCCCTGAACCAGTTCACCCAGACCATCCTCACCGGCAAGACCGACGCGAAGTCCGCACTGCAGGCGTTCGAGTCCGGCCTTAAATCCGTCATCAAGAAATAAGCGGCCCTTTCCATGGCACTGACGACAGCCAGATCCGGCCTCAGCCGGGCCCGCCGGGGAATTGCCCCTGGCGGGCCCGGGGGCACCGCAAACCGCAAAAGCAAACTCAGCGCACAGACCAGCCGGACGTTCTTCTGGCTCCTGCTGCCTTCGGTCATCCTGCTCGTGCTCATCCACGGCTACCCCTTGGTTGAGGCAGGCGTTCAGGCCACCCATGACGGCTCGCTGATCGAGACGGGCAACTTCGTCGGCGGCGAGAACTTCGCCAACGTCCTCAGCTCCGACGCCTTCTGGCGTGCAGCCCGATTCACCCTGCTGTTCACCATCGTCGGAGTCTTCGGCTCCTGGCTCGTGGGCCTGGGGCTCGCACTCCTGCTCCGCACGAAGATTCCTGCGGGCAGCACCTTCAAGGTCCTGCTGCTCCTGCCCTGGGTGGTCCCGATCGTGGTGTCCTCCACCGCCTGGAACTGGCTCGTCGCAACGCCCGGCAGCCTGGTTCCCTCCCTGTTCCGGAACCTCGGCCTCGGCACCCCGCTCTTCCTCGCCGACCCCACCCTCGCCGCCGTCACCGTCATGGTGTTCAAAGTATGGATCAGCTTCCCCTTCATGATGATGATGATTTCGGCGGCCTTGGCCTCCGTGGACAGCACCGTCTACGAAGCGGCAAGCATGGACGGCGCCACCCCCTGGCAGCAGTTCAGCCAGATCACGCTGCCACTGATCGCCCGGTCCACATACATCAGCTGGATCCTGATGACTATCTTCTGCGTCAACGATTTCCCCACCATCTATCTGCTCACCGGCGGCGGCCCGGTGGACGCCACCACGTCCCTCGTTGTCCTGGCCTACCGCAGCGTCTTCCAGGACTTCCAGACCGGACCCGGCGTTGCCATCGCCTTCCTGATGACCATGACCCTGGTGGTCGTCTCCGTTCTCCTGTACCGCCAGATACGAAAGTCGAGCGTCGAATAATGAGCGCAGCAGTCCACGCCCATCCCGAGTCCGGCCCTCTCCTCGGCGTCGCCGGCCCCACCAATAACCGCCGCGTCCTCTCTGAGGCCGGCCACACCGGTCAGTGGTGGCGGTTCGTCCTGATCCTGGCCATCACCGTGATTGTCCTCGTGCCCATCATGGTCACGGTGGTGCTCGCCTTCACGCCCGGCCCCACCAGCACCTCCACCGGCTTCACGCTGGAGAACTTTGGCTCGGTCTTCTCAGAAACGCTGGCCTCCACCTGGCTGCAGAACAGCCTCACCACCACCCTCAGCACGGTGGCCGTGTCCGTGGCTGTCGCAGCGCCCGCCGGGTACGTCCTTTCCCGCGGCCGCAGCAAGGCCGTCTCCGGCTACTCGCTGCTGCTGTTTGTTATGCAGTCCCTGCCTATCATCACCTCGGTGGTGCCACTGTTCATCCTGTTCGCAGGGATGGGCCTCGTGGACAACCTGATGGGCCTGACCATCATCTACGTCGGCTCCACCATGACAGTGGCCACCTGGATGATGGCCGCCTACTGCGACTCCATCCCGATGAGCCTGGAAGAAGCCGCCTGGATCGACGGCTGCTCCGTTTTCGGCTCCTTCACCAAAGTGGTGCTGCGGAACTCTCTTCCGGGCATCCTGTCCACGGCGATCTTCGCCTTCCTGCTGGCCTGGAACGACTACCTCGTTGCCATCGTGTTCCTGCGCTCCACCGAGATCTTCACACTGCCCATGGGCGTGCAGTCTTTCTTCCAGCAGAACCAGACGGACTGGACCTCAGTCATGGCCCTCGCCGTGGTTATGATGCTCCCGCCGGTCATCGTCTTCGCCGCGCTGAACAAGTACTTCAGCGTGGGCGGTATCGGCGGATCCCTCGCTGGCCGCTAGCCTCAAAACCAACTTGTCTTCCAGAACCGACAACTCCCGTAAAGGAAACACGATGTCCTACTCGATCCAGCTTTACACCCTGCGCAACGCCATCCAGGAGGATCTGCCCGGCACCATCCGCAAGGTCGCGGAGATCGGCTTCACCCAGGTTGAGCCCTACAACTTCGTGGCCACGGCCAAGGAACTCGGCGCCGCGCTGAAGGAAAACGGCCTCACCGCCCCGTCCGGACACGCCCCCCTCCTCAGCCAGGACCAGGACGAAATCTTCGCGGCAGCCAAAGAACTGGGCATCACCACCGTGATCGACCCCTACCTTCCAGCCGAGCACTGGCAGTCCGCCGAGGACATCCAGGCCACCGCAGCCAAACTCAATGCAGCAGCCAAGAAGGGTGCCGAACACGGCATCCGCGTGGGTTACCACAACCACGCGTGGGAACTTGAATCAACCATCGAGGGCCGCACGGCGCTGGAGTACTTCGCAGACCTCCTGGACCCCGAACTGGTCCTCGAAGTGGACACCTACTGGGTTGCCGTGGGCGGCCAGGACCCGGTGGACATCCTCACCAAGCTGGGCAGCCGGGTCAAGCTGATCCACATCAAGGACGGCCCGCTGAACACGGACACCAAAGCCCAGCAGCCCGCGGGCAAGGGCAACGTCCCGGTTCTGGACGTCATCGCCGCAGCAAAATCCCTGGAAGTCGGCGTGGTGGAGTTCGACGACTACGCGGGCGACATCTTCGAAGGCATCGCGGAGAGCCTGGCGTTCCTCAACAAGGCTGCCGGTTCCAACAACGCAGCGGAACGGGCCAACGCATGAGCCACGCAGCATCGACCCGCCGCGGCCCGGTGGGAGTTGCCGTTATCGGCGCCGGGAACATCAGCAAGCAGTACCTGGACAACCTCACCGTCTTCCCGGACCTCAAAGTCCATGTGATCGCTGACCTCTTTGAGGAAGCCGCCGAAGCCCGCGCCAAGGAATACGGCATCGCGGAGTGGGGCGGCGTGGACGCGGCACTAAACCACCCCGACGTCGAAATCATCGTCAACCTCACCATCCCCGCAGCGCACGTGGAGGTGGCCACCGCCGCCGTCAATGCCGGCAAACATGTCTGGACGGAGAAGCCCTTCTCCCTGGACCGCGCCTCAGGGCTCGGCCTGCTCAAAACCGCGGACGCCGCCGGCATCCGCCTCGGCTGCGCCCCGGACACGTTCCTGGGCGCCGGGCTGCAGACCGCTTTGCGGCTCATCGAACGCGGCGACATCGGCACGCCATTGACCGCCATGACCACGTTCCAGACTCCCGGTCCGGAATCCTGGCACCCCAACCCGGCTTTCCTTTTCCAGCACGGCGCGGGCCCGCTCTTCGACATGGGCCCGTACTACCTCACCACCTTGATCCAGGCGTTCGGCTCCATCCGCAAGGTGGCCGCCGTCGGCTCCAAGGCCAAGGAAGTCCGGGTCATTGGTTCAGGGCCCAAGGCCGGCGAGGAGTTCACCGTCGAGGTGCCCACGCATGTGTCGGCCATGGCGCAGTTCGAGAGCGGCGCGTCCTCGCACAGCGTCTTCTCCTTCGAATCCCCCCGCGTGCGGATGGGCTTCGTGGAAATCACTGGCACGGAAGCCACGCTGTCCCTGCCGGACCCCAACTATTTCGACGGCGACATCCGCCTGTGGCGTGCCGGTGACGAGGACTGGACCACCGTCCCGGCCACGGGACCCGCCAACGGCCGTGGCATGGGCGTCCTGGACATGGCGCGCTCCATCCGCGCCGGGGTGCCACACCGCGCCACGGGCGACCTGGCCTACCACGTCCTGGACTCCATGGTCTCAATCACCGAATCCATGGAATCCGGAACTTTCGTGGACGTCGAAAGCTCTGCTCCGGCATCCCCAGCCCTCCCTGAGGACTGGGCGCCGGAAACCGCTACCCTCTAGGAAACCCACCATGACCTCACACGAACCAGCGAACAATCCGCGCCCGGAACTCAAAAAACTGGGTGTGGCGATGATCGGTTATGCGTTCATGGGCAAAGCCCACTCGAACGCGTGGCGGAACGTCGCCAGCTACTTCGATGTCCCGGCGTTTGAGCAGAAGGTCCTGGTGGGCCGGGACGCCGCCGGGGTTGCCGAGGCCGCCGGGAAGTACGGTTGGGCTGAAACGTCCACCGACTGGCGGACGGTCATCGAACGCGATGACATCGACATCGTTGACATTTGCGCCCCGGGCTGGCTGCACGCCGAGATCGCAATCGCCGCCCTCGAGGCGGGCAAGCACGTGCTTCTGGAGAAGCCGCTGGCCAACACCCTGGCTGAGGCCGAGGCCATGACGGCAGCGGCGCAGGCTGCCCGGGCAGCAGGAGTGCAGTCCATGGTGGGGTTCAACTACCGGCGCGTCCCGGCCTTGGCCCTCGCGAAGGAGCTGATTGCGGAGGGCAGGCTGGGGACCGTCCGGCACGTCCGTGCCGCCTACTTCCAGGACTGGCTCGCTGATGACAGCGCACCCATGACGTGGCGGCTCAAAAAGGAGACCGCGGGCTCAGGGGCGCTCGGGGACATCGCCTCCCATGCGATCGACCAGGTGCTGTTCCTGCTCGGGGACCAGGTCACCGACGTGTCCGGCCGGACGCACACGTTCACCACGCAGCGTCCCGGAGCTACCGGACTGGAGGACGTGACGGTCGACGACGCCGCTTGGGCAACGCTGTCCCTCTCCTCCGGAGCAATCGCCTCCGTGGAGGTCTCCCGGGTAGCCACCGGCCGGAAGAACTCGCTGAAACTCGAGATCTATGGGGAAAAAGGCGCCATTCTTTTCGATCTGGAGAACCTGAACGAACTGGGATTCCTGGACGCCACCGGGCCCGCACGCGAGCAGGGCCTCCGCCGGATTCTGGTCAGCGAGCCCGACCACCCGTACCTTGAAGCCTGGTGGCCGCAGGGCCACATCATCGGCTGGGAGCACACGTTCACGCATGAGATCCGCGACTTCCTCACCGCCATCAGCACCGGAACCCCGCCGTCGCCGTCGTTCGAGGACGGCCTCGAGGTGCAGCGGATCCTGAACGCCATTGAAGAGTCCGCCGCCGCGAAGAGTTCCATCATCCAACTGGCCGGCGCCCCGGTCGGCACGCCGACAGCCCCGACCGCAGCTTCTGAAGGAGCCTGACATGTCCCGCCCCTATACCCTGTTCACCGGCCAGTGGGCCGACCTCCCGTTCGAGGAAGTTGCCAAACTGGCCTCCGGCTGGGGCTACGACGGCCTGGAAATCGCCGTGTCCGGGGACCACCTGGACGCCTGGCGCTGGGACGAGCCCGGCTACGTGGAGTCCAAGCTCGCCGTCCTGGCCAAGTACAACCTCAAGGTCTGGGCCATCTCCAACCACCTCAAGGGCCAGGCCGTGTGCGATGACCCCATCGACTTCCGCCACGAAGCGATCGTCGGCGCGAAAGTCTGGGGCGACGGCGACCCCGAGGGCGTCCGCCAACGCGCCGCCGAGGAAATGAAACACACCGCCCGGCTGGCCAAAGCCCTCGGAGTGGACACCGTCGTCGGATTCACCGGCTCCTCCATCTGGCAGTACGTGGCCATGTTCCCGCCCGTTCCTGCCGCCGTGATCGAGGCCGGCTACCAGGACTTCGCAGACCGCTGGAACCCCATCCTGGACGTCTTTGATGAATGCGGCGTCCGGTTCGCCCACGAAGTCCACCCCTCCGAAATCGCCTACGACTACTGGACCACCGTCCGCACGCTCGAAGCGATCGGGCACCGTGAAGCGTTCGGCCTGAACTGGGACCCCTCCCATTTCATGTGGCAGGGCATCGACCCCGTCTCGTTCATCTGGGACTTCAAGGACCGGATCTACCACGTCGATTGCAAGGACACGAAGCTCCGCCCCACCGGCCGGAACACCGTCATGGGCTCGCACCTGCCCTGGGGCGACCCGCGCCGGGGCTGGGACTTCGTCTCCGCCGGCCGCGGCGACGTCCCCTGGGAATCGTCTTTCCGCGCCCTGGCCGCGATCGGCTACACCGGACCCATCTCCGTCGAATGGGAAGACGCCAGCATGGACCGGCTCCACGGCGCACCGGAAGCCCTCGCCGCGCTGAAGAAGTTCGACTTCCCCGCCTCCCAGACCAGCTTTGACGCCGCCTTCAGCACGAAGCCCTAGGAAGCGCACGTAGAATCCCTGCATGACCCACACGATTCGAAAGGCAACAACGGACAACGCCGGCCGGCTCGCCGACCTGGCGGCCGTCACCTTCCCGCTGGCGTGCCCGCCGTCGTCGTCACCCGAGGACATTGCCGCGCACTTGGCCAACACGCTCAGCGAACGGCACTTCCGGGAGTACCTGGCGGATCCTGATGTCACCATCCTGGTCATTGACGCGGACGGGGCGCTCCGCGGCTACAGCCTGCTGTTGAACCGGCCAGCAGAGGATCCGGATGTCGCGGCGGCGCTGAAAGTCCTGCCCTCCGTGGAGCTCAGCAAATGCTACGTCCACCCCGAACACCACGGCCTGGGCGCGGCCGGCGAACTGATGCACGCCAGCCTCCGGGCGGCGGCAGAAGCGGGCGCGGCCGGAGTATGGCTGGGGGTCAACAGCCGGAACGCCCGGGCCATCCGGTTCTACGAAAAGTCCGGCTTCCACAAGGTGGGCAGCAAGTCCTTCCGGCTGGGAACCACCGTGGAGCACGACTTCGTCCTCGAACGCGCCGTCTGACCCCACCCAACGCGACACACCCACCGCCCACACCCAGCGCGAATACCCAGCGCGAATACCCAGCGCGAAGGGACACTTGAGGCCGCGCGGCTGAGGGCCTCAAGTGTCTGTTCGCGCTCAATGGTGACCAATCTGACACCCCGCCGCGGAATGGCCCCGGGGCAGGCGGGGTTGTGGCAAGCATGAAGATTGAGATCTGGTCAGACGTCGCGTGTCCGTGGTGCTACATCGGCAAGCGCCGGTTCGAGGCCGCCCTGGCCGAGTTCCCGCACCGCGACGCTGTTGAGGTGAAGTGGCGCAGCTACCAGCTGGACCCCACCCTTCCCGAGCACTATGACGGCACCGAGCTGGAGTATCTGAGCACGCGCAAGGGCATGGCCCAGGCGCAGGTCTTGCAGATGTTTGACCACGTCACCGAGCAGGCCAAGGGCGAGGGCCTGAACTACCGGTTCGACCAGGTGGTGGTGGCCAACAGCTTCACCGCCCACCGACTGATCCACCTCGCGGCGCAGCACGGACAGCAGGATGCCGCGAAGGAACGCCTGCTGAGCGACCATTTCGAGCACGGCAAGGACATCGGCAGCGCCGAGTACCTCACCGCCCTGGGCCAGGAGCTGGGCCTCAACACCGATGACGTCGCCGAGCTCTTCACCACGGACAAGTACGCCGACGACGTCCGCTTCGATTTCGAGGAAGCCCGCGCCCTGGGCATCACGGGCGTCCCGTTTTTTGTGATTGACCGCAAGTTTGGCCTCTCGGGTGCCCAGCCCGCCGAAACGTTCACGGCGGCGCTCAACCAGGCCTGGCAGGAGACCAACCCCCTGGTTCTGGTCACCGCCGCGGACGGCACCGACGGCGAGGCCTGCGGCCCGGACGGCTGCGCGGTCTGACACGGCCCGATGAGAGAGTTTACTGACACATCGCGGTAAAGTGTCTGCATGCCCAGGATTTCGGCGGCCAACAACGCTGCGCAACGCGCCGAGACTCAACGCAGGGTCCTGACAGCGTTCGGGGAACTCCTGTTCACGCACGGCCTGCCCGGACTGACCATGACGGACGTCGCCCGGCATGCCGGCGTGGGGCGGACCGCGGTGTACAACTATTACGCGGACATCGAAGAACTCCTGATCTCCTACGCCCTGGATGAGACCGAGCGCTTCCTCGCCGAACTCCGGGAGTCTCTGAGCAGGCTCGAGAACCCCGTCGAACGGCTGGCCCTGTACGTGCGCACCCAGGTGGAGGACCTTAGCCGCCGCCACCTCCCGCCCGGACCCGCGATGGCGGCGGTGCTGTCGCCGTCGTCCTTTGCGAAACTGGCCGACCACGTGGGTGAACTCAGCGTCCTGCTGCAGGGCATCCTCCGGGACGGCATGGCGCAGGGGTACCTGCCGCAAGCGGACATTGGCCAGCAGGCGCAGCTCATCCACGGCACGCTCTCCTCCAGCGCCGCACGCGGCAGCAACGAGCCCGCCGAACTTGAGGCCCGGATCGCCCGGACCGTGCGGTTCATCCAGCTGGGCGCCGGAGCAAGGTTCGACGACGACGGCGCACCCCTGCGCATCAGCTAGGGCGTGGGGGCCTAGAGCCTGGGCCTAGGGTGTGGCGCCGGCCGTCGGAATCACCGGCCACTTGGCATCGTCCGCGATCCGCCGGCTTTCACGCGGGCAGCTGAGCGTCCCTGGCGTCTGGTCCACACGGTCCGCGGCGGCCAGCTCTTGGAAATCGCTGGAAAGAATCACGTCAACGCTGGCGTCCGTCCGGCCGTCCTGGAAGTAGTCGGAGCCGGGCAGGTTCCGTTGGACGCTGAAGGCCGCAGACTGCCCGGCAGCCCCTGAAACCACCGCAGCCACGCCGCGGAAGCCGGCCTCCGTGTTGGCCACGGCACCCACCACAAACTTACGGACCAGCAACTCATCCGCCACGGAGCGGGCCAGACCGGGGCGGCTGGTGGAGTTGTAGACGTTGAGGTTGATTTTGTCGTTGGGGGTGTAGTCAAAGGTGGCCCCGGGACAGGTGGTCCGGGGCTCATTGCTGCCCAACGTCGTCGGAAGCTTCAGCTGTCCGCTCATGATGGCCAACGCAACGATGATGGCGCCGGCAATGAGGCCCAGCAGCAATACCAGGACCACTCCATGCACCACGCGGCGGCGGACCCGCACCGGGTTGTCGGGGTCTCCGGCAGCCTCAAACGTGGCCCGCAGTTCGGGGCCGGTGACAACGTGGTGGCCGTGCAGGACGCTGGCGTCCTTGGGTTTCCTAGCCATCTATGACCAGCACGCGGGCGTGGATGGCGGTCCGCTGGTGCAGCGCTGTCCGGACGGCGCGGTGCAGCCCGTCCTCCAGGTACAGGATTCCCTGGTACTGCACCACGTGGGGGAAGAGGTCTCCGAAAAAGGTGGAGTCTTCGGCCAGGAGCGCTTCGAGGTCGAGCGTCCGTTTGGTGGTCACCAGTTCGTCCAGGCGGACAGGGCGCGGCGGCAGCGACGCCCACTGTTTGGGCGTGTTGAAACCATGGTCGGGATACGGGCGTCCCTCGCCCACAGCTTTGAAGATCACCATGCCACCCTAAGCAGCTTGGGGGCCCAAGAGAAGTGTCCGGCCCGCAGCATCCCAAGGTTGTAGCCAAACAGTGACCATCTGTCACATGCCGTGGACATCGCGCCGCCGGCGCAGGATCAGAGGCCCGTGGCTGACACAATGGAGCCATGACTGCACCCGAATTCCCTGCCAGCACCACGCCCGGCGTCCGCCTGCCGTCCACCCCACCCCTCGCCCTCCTGCTCGACGTTGACGGACCCGTGGCCAGCCCCGTGACCCGTAACGTGAAACCCGGCATCATTGCCGATCTCGTGGCGCTGGCCACTGCCGGAATTCCGGTCATTTTCAATACCGGCCGCTCCGATACCTTCATCCGGGAGCAGGTCATGGAGCCGATGATCGCCGCCGGCATTCCCGCCGGGACAGTCATCCACGCCATTTGCGAGAAGGGCGCCGTGTGGTTCAGCTACACCGCCGCCGGGCCCGGCCCCATCCACGTTGATCACGAACTGGCCGTGCCCAAGGCCTACGGCGATGACGTCCGCCGGCTCGTGGCCGAGGACTACTCCAGGCACATGTTTTTTGACGAGACGAAACGTGCCATGGTGTCCGTTGAGCAGCACATCGAGGTGCCCTCCGCCGACTACCTGGCCGAACAGAAGCTTTTCGACTCCGACGCCATGGACCTCATGACCCGCCACGGCATGGGCGTGGTCCGCCTGGAGCACCACGCACCGAATTCCGACGACGAGGTGGACTACCGCGTCGATCCCACCATCATTTCCACCGATATTGAGTCAGTGCGGCTGGGCAAGGACCTCGGCGCCAGCCGCGCCGTGGAGTTGCTGGCGGCACAGGGCATCACGCCGCTGGCGTGGCGGACGGTAGGTGATTCCCGCACGGACTACGCCATGGCGGACTGGCTCCACCACAATGACCACCCCGTAAAACACGTTGATGTCCGCCCGGCGGACGGCGTTCCGGTCAAGCCCTATGACGTGTTGACCGCCACCGATCTCGGGCTTGGGGAAGATGTCATTCACGACGACGCCGGCGGAGCTTACCTGCGCAGCTGGCGGGAGGCCATGGCCGGCTGAGCCCGTCCCCGGCCGGCGGCGCCCGTTTGAGACTGCCATTTTGGGGGTCGCGCTATTATTCAGATAAGAACGCTTACCATTTAGCCGCGACGGAGACAACCATTACAGAAGCACCTGTCCAGGACGAGATCTACTACGGCGGCCAGGCGTCCGTAGAACCGCGCACGCATGCGGAGGTGACATCTCCGGCTGCTGAGGCGCGGCTCAAGCACCGGCCGGACGTCGTCCGGCACAAGGGCAGGTATGCCCTGATCAACCACAACCGGACGCCGTACCAGGCCATGGTTGAGGACCTGCTGTTCCTGCGGGGCGTCCTCGCGGAGGCCGGGCTGGACTACCTTTTGGTGCGCGGCAACAACGACCGTCCGGTCATCGCCCTGGACTGGAAAGACCGCAAGAAGCTGCGGGCGGCCTTGGTGGAAGCCTGCCGCAACGAGCCCGTGTACTCCATGACCGTGGACGCGAAAAAGAAGTCCTCCGTGCTGGTTGCCGACGGGGATCTCTCCCCCAACCGTCAGGCCCGCATCTTCCGCCTCTACCGTCCGCGGGTTGAACCCGACGGCGGTTTCGAGTTCGGTTCCTCCGCCGGCGTCCAGATTGAGCTCTGGAGCTTTGAGGGCGATCAGCTGATCCTCCCGATCGAAAACTCCCTGACCCGCCGCACCATGCAGTCCCAGGACGCTGTCCGCGGGACGGTTGAACGGTACGGCCACACCTGGCCCACCATCGAGAACATGTTCGCCGACCATGCCAGCGACATCAGCTTCGACGTCGACCTGGTGTTTTCGTGGGTTGATGGCAGCTCTCCCGAATACATCGCGGCCCGCCGTGCCCAGCAGCAGGGTGTGGTTCTCGGCGAAGGCGACGACCACGAAGCCCGCTTCCGGCAGATCAACGAACTCAAATACGCCCTGCGCTCCGTCTACATGTTCGCGCCCTGGATCCGCCGCATCTTTATCGCCACAGACTCCCCCGCCCCGGAGTGGCTCGCGGAGCACCCGTCGGTGACCATTGTCCGCAGCGATGAGTTTTTCGCCGATCCCGCAGTGCTGCCCACGCACAACTCGCAGGCAGTGGAATGCCAGCTCCACCACATCGAGGGCCTCTCCGAGCACTTCCTCTACTCGAATGACGACATGTTCTTCGGCCGCTCGGTGGGCCCGGACATGTTCTTCACCCCGGGCGGCGTCACGAAGTTCATCGAGGCCGAGACCCGGATCGGGCTGGGCGACAACGATGCCGAGCGCAGTGGCTTCGAGAACGCCGCCCGCGTGAACCGCAAGCTGCTCTGGAACCGGTTCGGTCGGATCACCACGCGGCACCTGGAGCACACCGCCGCCCCGCTGCGGCGCAGCGTTGTGGCCAGGATGGAGCGTGAGTTCCCGGAGGAGTTCCAGAAGACGGCGGCGAGCAGGTTCCGCGCCGCGGACAACATCTCGGTCACCAATTCCTTCTACCACTACTACGCGCTGCTGACAGGCCGTGCGGTCACGCAGACCGCAGCCAAGGTGCGTTACGTGGACACCACCGCCCGCGCCGGGCTGAACTCCCTGCCCAAGCTGCTGGCCAAGCGGAACATGGACTTCTTCTGCCTCAACGACGGCAGTTTCCCCGAAGTCCCCGCGGACGAGCGCGCCGAGACCGTGACCGACTTCCTGGAGAAGTACTACCCCATCAAGGCGCCCTGGGAGCTCTGACGCTGGGTGTGCGTCAGATTTGTAGGTAGTTGTTCGTGGTGGCGGTTTCAGGGCTGTTGGTGGCGCTCAGGCTGCGGTGGCCTGGTGGGTGCTGGCGTTTTGGCAGC
>NZ_JBTNDK010000043.1:0-19578 GCF_054511035.1 Pseudarthrobacter sp. MDT1-22
AAACGCTACGTCTGCCGCGAAATTCATCCCATCCTCATCAAGATCCAACAAGGCCACGAAACCCTCCAAAACGCCGCTTGACAACCATAGGAGCATCGAAATCATGACGCCTCGATGAGCAATTCCCATCCCGCCGGAACCGGGCCCTCTTGAACTTATCCAGGCCGATAATTTAGTACCTGCCGCGCGCCGGTCGTGGCGACGCGCAAACGGTCTGGCGCTACGCAAACGCGCCGGGGACCCCCGAATACGGGTGTCGACAGCGCGGGTGCGCGTCCTAAGGGAATGTGCGCGTCGTGGAGGAAGTGGGGAGGAACGTCCGACGGCGGCACTCGGCGAGGGTGCCGACGTCGTACGTCCCCGGTGGTCGAGCCTGTCGAGACCCCGGCATTACGCCAGCGGCTGGAGAAATACGGCATATTTTAGTTTCTTAATTCACCAGGGCTCGGTGTAAAGTTTCGGAGTTAGGCTCCCCTAATCTCTCCGAAGACACCTATGGACCCCATGCTATGAGCACCCAACTTGACCTTCAACGCCTGTCGTTTGCCGCGAACCTCGCGGACAACGGTGACAGGACTGCCATTGCCACCAGCAACGGGGTCCTGACGTATCGGGAACTGGCCGACCGTGTTGAGGAGCTGGGCCGGCGCCTCGGTACCGAACGACGCCTGGTGGCACTGACGGCCGGTAACGATGTTGACTCATTGGTGGGGTACTTGGCGGCCATGGCGGCCGGTCATCCGCTGATCCTCCTGCCCGCGGACAAGCCTGCCGCCCTGGAGTCCCTGGTCGAGGCCTATGATCCGGACGTTATCCTGAGTTCGGCGAACGGCCGGACAGTGCTGGAGGAGCGGCGGCCTGGCACCGTACACTCTCTGCACCCGGACCTGGCCCTTCTGTTGAGCACCTCAGGTTCCACCGGTTCACCCAAGCTTGTGCGGCTGTCCTATGAAAACCTCCAGGCGAACGCAGAGTCCATCGCGGAATACCTCGGCATCACGGAGTATGACCGGGCAATGACCACGCTGCCCATGTCCTACTGCTATGGACTGTCAGTGATCAACAGCCACCTGCTGCGCGGTGCCAGCCTGGTCCTGACGGATCTGTCCGTGGTGGACCCCTGCTTCTGGGATCTGTTCCGCAGCGAGGGTGCCACATCGTTCGCAGCCGTTCCCTACACCTTCGAGTTGCTCGAGCGGGTGGGGTTCGCCGCGATGAATCTGCCCACGCTCAGGTATGTGACCCAGGCTGGCGGCAGGCTCGGCCCTGACCTGGTCCGGCGCTACGCCGGACTGGGCGCAAGGAGCGGCTGGGATCTCTATGTGATGTACGGCCAGACGGAGGCCACCGCACGCATGGCATACCTCCCGCCCCGGCTGGCAGGTACGTCGCCAGGGGCCATCGGAATCCCTGTCCCCGGCGGCGCCTTCCGGATAGACCCGGTCCCCGGACTGGAGCATGGGGAGCTGGTCTATTCCGGGCCCAACGTGATGCTGGGTTACGCCCAGACGCCGGAGGACCTCGGCCTCGGACGGACGGTGGATGAACTCCGCACCGGCGACCTGGCGCGCAAGAACGCTGACGGACTGTACGAGGTCGTGGGAAGGCGCAGCCGGTTCGTCAAGATCGTCGGCCTCCGCGTCGACCTTGGACAAGTGGAACGGATCCTTGCCGACCTTGGTATTCAGGCCGCGAGCGCCGGCACGGACCAGGGACTTGTCGTCGCCGTCGAGGGTGAACACGACCCGGCGCTGCTGGGCAAGCTCCTCGCCCAGGGCATAGGCCTGCCCCGAGCTGCCCTGGAAGTCCACGCGGTGCCGGAGCTCCCGCGTCTGGCGTCCGGCAAGCTGGACTACCCGGCCGTCCTGACGCTCGCCAAACCCACAGGTCAAGGCGCGCCATCCAGCGCGAACTCCGGAGCTAAGCCGCAGGACAGTGTGGTGCGGATTTTTGAAGACACGCTGGAGCTGACGGACATTTCCGACGACGACACGTTCGTTTCGCTCGGCGGGGACTCTCTTTCGTATGTGGCAGCGTCCGTGCGGCTTGAGCAGGCATTGGGGCATCTGCCCCCGGACTGGCACATCACCCCGGTGGGAGTGCTGGGGGCCCGCCGTGAACAGCCGCGGCCGCGGAAACGCCGCCTGTTCGCCCGGCTTGAAACCAGCATCGTGCTGCGGGCGGTCTCCATTTTCCTGATCGTCAGCACCCACATCGGATTCCTGCACTGGCAGGGTGCCGCCCACGTGCTCATGGCAGTGGCGGGGTTCAACTTCGCCCGGTTCCAGCTCTCCGGGGAACGTGTGCCGCGGCTGCGGAAACAAGCCGCCAGCCTGGCCAGGGTCATCATCCCCAGCATGGCCTTCATCGGCTTCGCCTACCTGATCACCGACAGATACAGCCTGGCGAATATCTTCCTCCTCAACGCCATCATCGGACCCGAAGAGGTGACCACCCGGTCGCATTTCTGGTTCATCGAGGTGCTCGTCTACCTGCTGGTCAGCATGACGGCGTTGCTCGCCCTGCCCTGGGTCAGCCGGGCCGAAAAGCGCTTCCCGTTCCTTTTTCCGCTGGTACTCCTCGCCGCCGGACTCCTTACACGCTATGAGCTTTTTGAGCCGGGAATTCCGCACACACCGCCCATATTCTGGCTTTTCGCGCTGGGATGGGCGGTTGCCCGGGCCCGTCACATCCTTCAGCGCTGCACCGTGAGCCTGGTGGCCGCTTTGACCATCCCGGGGTTCTTCGACAACCCCGCCCGTGAACTGACTGTCCTGGCCGGGATACTCCTGCTCCTGTGGCTGCCCAGCATTCCCGTCCCGGCCGGGCTCCGGCGCCTCACCGTTCTGCTGGCCAGCGCGTCCCTGAACATCTATCTGGTGCATTGGCTGGTCTACCCGCTGGTAGTTGAGCTCAGCCCCGCCCTCGCCGTCGTGGCCTCACTGGCCGCAGGCTCGGCGTACTGGGCACTCTGCAGCTATGCGCCAACGGTTATCGGCCGTGCCAAGAGCCGGATCCTGTCCGACCGGTGAGCCGGGTTGGCCCTCCTGCCCAGATGCTCCCCGCCAGACTTATATCGCCCCGATATACTTGACCTATGACCAGCGAGATCGCCGCGAAGAGGGTTCGTGCCGGGCTGAGCCAGAAACGGCTAGCAGAGCTCTCGCATGTGAGCCAGCCAAATCTCTCGGCATATGAATCCGGGAAGCGCATCCCCCGGCCCGAAACCCTTGACAGGATCATGAAAGTATTGAGGCGCCGGCCATCGGAGATCCTCGCTGAACACCGCGGCGAGACACTGGCGATCGCCCACAGATACAAAGCACATAATGTCCGCGTTTTCGGGTCGTTGGCAAGGGGCGAGGACACGCCGGAATCCGATGTCGATCTTCTGGTTGACCTCGAACCGGGCGCCACGCTTTTCGACCTGTCCGGCTTCCGCCTGGACATGATTGATCTGCTCGGCGTGGAAGTGGACATCGTCCCATCGGGTTCAGGGGGCCCTATCATGGAGCGCATCCTCAGCGAAGCAGTCCCCCTGTGAGCGGGCACCCCGAAGATGTCTCCGTGGGCGGCCAGTTCGCGCCCCGTGAGCAGACGGATCCGACCTTCTCGCTCGCAACGGCACCGAAGGGCAGGGTCCTCCAGCTGATCGGAGACATGGAGGTGCGGCTGGGCTGGGCGCAGCAGATCGTGGATGAAGGTGAGCCTGCCTTCAACGATCCGGGAAATTGGCGGTCGCGCGAGGCAATGAAGTCCATCCTCATTGACCTGAACACTGCCGCGGATCGGATCCCCGAACCGGTACGCGAGCAGTACCCCGCGATACCGTGGCGTCAGATGGGCGGCCTCCGGAATGTGCTCTCACACGATTACGCGGCCATTC
Organism: Pseudarthrobacter sp. MDT1-22; assembly: GCF_054511035.1. NCBI lineage: Bacteria > Bacillati > Actinomycetota > Actinomycetes > Micrococcales > Micrococcaceae > Pseudarthrobacter > Pseudarthrobacter sp. MDT1-22. The sequence continues at coordinate 3,887 of NZ_JBTNDK010000043.1, forward strand.
TCAACGACACCGTGTGGCAAACGGCGGCCCGCAGTCTGCCGGAGCTCAGGGCACAGCTTGCCCACATACGAGCCGACGTCGAACGCTGGCCCTAGGCTGTCACCCTTCAATCCGGGACGCTCCTGCCCGGTTGCTCTCCAAAAACCGCCGAACCGATCTTGCTTATACGCAATATCGTGATTCACGTTGCATGTGTGCGACAGCGTGGAGGTTGCGTGGCGCTGCTCATATGCCCTGTCGCTACCGGAATACCGGTAGCGACAGGGCGTGTGCGCGTCATAGGGTCTTTCGCGCGTCGAGTTCCGCAGAACGCGCACGACGGCGGGGCACGCCGGCCGCTGCCAGCATGCCTTCCAGCTTCCCCGGCTCCTTTAGATCGGCCCAGTCCCACCTCACCACGTTGAATCCCGTGGCCCGGATTCTGTTCTCGCGCTTCTTTTCCTCCACCACCACCTGCGATACTGTTCGGCCCTTGAGGAACTCCGGTTTGACGTACTTCTCCACGCCATCGAATTCTCCCACCACCTTGGCCAGCTTCCAGTAGAAGTCGGCATAGCCCACAAGCCCGTCCTTGTCGTGGATGGCTTGCTGCAGGACCGGCGTTTCGAAACCGGCAACCTGGATCAGCGCGCGGCTGTAGGACTCTCCCGCCGAACCGGACATTGGATCCGCGAAAGCCAAGGCGGCCAGTATCCTTCGCCCGGCCGCCGCCGAGTAGTTCGCGCCGATGCCCGTCACCAACTCATCCTTGGTCAGGGCCCTCAGTCGCAGAGCGCGGTCCGGTTTCAGCACGTGGTCCAACGGGGTGGCCGCCTCCGTAAACGGCGTAAACGCGGCCAGATCCAGCACAGTGCGGAGGCGGCCGGTGACGAGCAGGCCCTCCCGCTGGACCACTGTCAGACCCGCCGGATCAGCGAAGTGGCGAGCAACCCCGGCACGGGACCGGCCGCCGTCGTTCTTCATCGTCAGGGCGTGGACAGGATGGTGCAGGCCAATGGTGGGAATGCTCCAGACGGACGCGGCGGAATGTCGGGCAAACACAGTAGGACGTTCGAAGGTTTCCGCCGCCGCGCTGATGCGGAGCCGGTACTGGTCCCAGGGCTTCAGTCGATTCCACGCGGGGCCGTCGGTGTAGACGCCGTGCCGGATCCGGACAAGCGAGCCGGCCTTGACACCCTTGGCAAGGTCCTTGGCGGTCAGTCCGTGCTGGATGCGGTCGCGGGCCAAAAGGAGCGGTGGAAGGTCGGTCATGTACCGAAGATGCCAGTTGCGCGCCCTGTGCGACAGATCAGGCTGCCGCCATGTGGAAAACCCCCTGCGCCACCGTCGACGCGCACGATCGCGATCGACCCGCATCCGCTCTGACGCTCACGGAATACGGGCCGCGTCAGGGAATGTGCGCGTCGACAAGGAACGTGCGCGTCGCCGCGGCCCGGTGGTCGAGCTCGTCGAGACCCGGTTTCGGCGAGTTCAACCACCGGGCCCCTCCTTGACGCCCTCCGCGCCCTGCGCATATCCTGAACGAACGGTCGGTAAATAAATCGAACCAATCCAGGCAGGTGCATAGGAGCAACCATGGAAGCCAACGCCCCGCGTAACGCGGACCGCCAAGCCGCGGACAGCCAGGCCAAGGACCGCCAAGACGCGGACGGTCAGGCCAACTTTGACCGCGTGATCGCCGAGGACTCCCGCATTGAACCAAAAGACTGGATGCCGGACGCCTACCGCAAGACCCTCCTGCGCCAGATTTCCCAGCACGCCCACTCGGAGATCATCGGGATGCAGCCGGAAGCCAACTGGATTTCCCGCGCCCCGAGTCTGAAGCGCAAGGCCATCCTGATGGCCAAGGTCCAGGACGAGGCCGGCCACGGGCTCTACCTGTACTCGGCCGCCGAAACGCTCGGTCAAACAAGAGACAAGATGATGGCCGATCTCATCGCCGGCAAGGCCCGCTACTCCAGCATCTTCAACTACCCGGCCCTGACCTGGGCGGACATGGGTGCCATCGGCTGGCTGGTGGACGGCGCCGCCATCTGCAACCAGGTGCCGCTGTGCCGCGCCTCCTACGGCCCCTACGGCCGCGCCATGGTGCGCGTCTGCAAGGAAGAGTCGTTCCACCAGCGGCAGGGCTTCGAGATCCTGCTGGAACTCGCCCACGGCACCCCGGAGCAGAAGCGGATGGCCCAGGACGCCGTGAACCGCTGGTACGCCCCGGCGCTGATGATGTTCGGCCCGCCGGACGACGATTCGCCCAACTCCCGCCAGTCCATGGCCTGGAACATCAAGCGCTTCAGCAACGACGAACTCCGCAGCCGCTTCGTGGGAATGATGGTGGAGCAGGTCCGCGTGCTGGGCCTCACCCTCCCGGACAGCGAGATCCGCTTCAACGAGGACACCAAAAAGTGGGAGCACGGCCCGCTGGATTGGAACGAGTTCCACGAAGTCCTCGCCGGCCGCGGCCCCTGCAACGCCCAGCGCCTGGAGCGCCGGAGGGAAGCGCACGACGACGGCGCCTGGGTCCGCGAGGCAGCCGCGGCGTATGCAGCAAAACAGTCACTGAAGACAAAGGAATACGCAGCATGAGCGAGACACAAGGCCCGGAGGCAACCACCGACCGCAACGCCTGGGGCCTGTGGGAGGTCTTTGTCCGGTCAAGCCGCGGACTGTCCCACGTCCACGCCGGGTCCCTGCACGCGCCGGACGCCGCCATGGCCCTGCGCAACGCCCGCGACCTCTACACCCGCCGCAACGAGGGTGTGTCCATCTGGGTGGTCCCGGCCGACGCCATCGCAGCCAGCGATCCCGACTCCAAGGGTTCGTTCTTCGAATCCCCGCAGGGCAAGGACTACCGGCATGCCACGTACTACACCAAGAGCGAAGGGGTGAAGCACCTGTGAGCAACGAGTCCGCCACCCGCATCACGCCCGGCAACGCCCTCCGCCCGGAGGACATCGCCCTGGAAGTCCGCACCGGCCTGGCGAAGCCCACCGAGGACGTGGCCGAGTACGCGCTGCGCCTGGGGGACGACGGCCTGATCCTCGCGCAGCGCCTTGGCCACTGGATCTCCCGAGGCCCCGAGCTGGAGGAGGACGTGGCACTGGGCAACATCGCCCTGGACCAACTGGGCCACGCCCGGAGCTTCCTCACGTACGCGGGCGGCGCCTGGGACAAAACCGAGGACGAGCTGGCGTACTTCCGGCGCGAGCACGAGTTCCGGTCGGCCGCCATCTTTGAGCAGCCCAACGGCGACTTCGCGGCCACCATCGCCCGGCAGTTCGTGGTGAGCTACTACCAGTTCGAGCTGTACCGCAGGCTCACCCAGTCGAGCGACGCCACCCTGGCCGCCATCGCCGCCAAGGCCGTGAAGGAAGTGGACTACCACCGGGACCACAGCGCCCAGTGGGTCCTCCGCCTGGCCGGCGGCACCGAGGAATCCCGCGCCCGGATGATCCAAGGCCTGAAGCAGATGTGGCCCTACGTCGCCGAGCTCTTCCAGGACGACGAGCTGACCACACGCCTGGCTGAAACGGGCGCCGCCGTCGAGCCTTCAACGCTGAAAGCCGACTTTGACCGGCTCACCGGCGAAGTCCTCAAAGAAGCCGAACTGGAGGTGCCGGATGTGCCGGCTGCCCCTGGCGGCGGGCGGCATGGCCGGCACTCCGAGCACCTGGGCTACGTCCTCGCGGAGATGCAAGTGCTGGCGCGCGAGTACCCCGGAGCAAGCTGGTGACCGCCGTGGCCACCGCTGCGCAGGAGCAGACACAACAGCAGCAGGCGTGGGACATCGCCGCCACGGTCTGCGATCCGGAAATTCCCGTGCTCACTATCGAGGACCTGGGGATCCTCCGCGACGTGCAGGTCACGGCGGAACACAGCGTGCGCGTCACCATCACGCCCACGTACTCGGGCTGCCCGGCCATGGACGCCATCCGCGACGACCTGAAGGCAGCCTTCGCCAGGGAGGGCTACAAAGCCACAGAGGTGGACCTGGTGCTCGCACCGGCCTGGACCACGGACTGGATGACGGACGCCGGGAAGGCGAAGCTGCAGGAGTACGGCATCGCGCCGCCGTCGGGCATGGCAGCGGCAGGAGGCCATCACGGCCCCATCAGGCTCAAAATGGCCGTCAAATGCCCCCAGTGCTCCAGCCTGAACACCAAGGAGCTCACCCGGTTCGGCTCCACGTCCTGCAAGGCGCTGTACGTCTGCAAGGACTGCCTGGAACCGTTCGACTACTTCAAAGTCCTGTAAGGAAGCCCCATGCCTGTTGTGCGCCAGACCGCCGCCGAATCGGCGCTAGCCAGCGGCCGCCGTCGTCCGTCCTTCCACACCCTGACCGTCAATGAGGTGCGCCGGCTGACCGAGGACGCCATCGAGGTGACCTTCGGCGTCCCCCAAGAGCTCGCCGGCCAGTTCGACTACCTGCCCGGCCAGTACGTGGCCCTGCGCACCACGCTGCAGGATGAGAACGGCGAGCAGCATGAGGTGCGCCGCAGCTACTCCATCTGCGCCGAGCCGCGCAGCTTCCCGGACGGCAGCAGCGAGATCCGGGTGGCTGTGAAGCAGGACCTGGGCGGGCTGTTCTCCTCCTGGGCCAACGCGGAGCTGAAGGCGGGGGACACCCTGGACGTCATGAGCCCCATGGGCGCGTTTGTGTCCAAGCACGGCCGCGACGGCAAGGCCGTGGAGCAGAACGTCATGAACTCCATGAACCACCCGGAGGAGCTCGCGGGGGAGGCCGCCTCCCAGGAGCCGGGCACGTTTGTGGCCATCGCGGCGGGGAGCGGCATCACCCCGGTGATCGCCATCGCCCGGACACTGCTGGCGGCCAACCCGGAGACGCGCTTTGACCTGATCTACGCCAACAAGGCCGCCATGGACGTGATGTTCCTGGAGGAGCTGGCGGACCTGAAGGACAAGTACCCGCAGCGGCTGGCCATCCACCACGTGCTGTCGCGCGAGCAGCGGATCGCGCCGCTGCTGTCCGGAAGGATCGACGCCGGGAAGCTCCAGCAGCTGCTGGGCACCGCCATCCACGCCGACGATGTGGACGAGTGGTTCCTGTGCGGGCCGTTCGAGCTGGTGCAGCTGTGCCGGGACACCCTGGCCGAGCGCGGGGTGAAGCCGGAGCACGTGCGGTTCGAACTGTTCACGAGCGGGAAGCCGGACCGCCCGGAGGGCCACGCAGGCCGCCCCGTGGTGGTGGACGAATCCCAAGAGACGTACAAGATCACGTTCAAGCTGGACGGCCTGCAGGGCGAGGTGGCCAGCCCCACGCACGCCCGCGAATCGATCCTGAACGCCGCGCTGCGGGTCCGCGCGGATGTGCCGTTCGCGTGCGCCGGGGGAGTGTGCGGCACCTGCCGCGCCAAACTGGTCACCGGCACCGTGACCATGGACGAAAACTACGCGCTGGAGCAGGATGAACTGGACAAGGGGTACGTCCTGACCTGCCAGAGCCACCCCACCAGCAAAGACGTAACAGTCGACTTCGACGTGTAAGGAACCCATGATCTCCCTCTCCATCGCAAACAACGTCGCCGAAGTGGTCCTGGACGCGCCCCACAAGCTGAACTCGCTCGACGAGCAGGCTCTCGCTGATTTAACACAGGCGTACGACGACGCCGCTGCCGCTGCCTCGCGCGGTGAGGTGCGGGCACTGCTGCTCAGGGGAGAGGGCCGCGCCTTCTGCGCGGGCCGGGACATCCAGAACGTCACGCCGGAGACGGACGACGCCGAGGCGTACCTGGCCGGGCTGGTGCAGCCGCTGCTGAAGAAGATGAGCGCGTTCCCGGCTCCGACGTTCGCCGCTGCCCAGGGCGCGTGCCTGGGGGTGGGGCTGGGCCTGTTGCTGGCCACGGACGTGGTGTACGTGGCGGAGAACGCCAAGTTCGGCTCGCCGTTCGCCAAGCTGGGAGCAACCCTGGATTCGGGCGGGCACTGGTACTTCACCGAGCGGCTGGGCATGCACCGGACGCTGGACCTGATCTACACGGCAGAACTCATGTCCGGCAGCGAGGCCGTGGCGCAAGGGATGTTCAGCCGGGCGATGCCGGCGGATGAACTTTTGGCTAATGCCCGGGAAATTGTGACGAAGGTTGCCGCCGGGGCTACGGGTGCCTTCACGGCGAGCAAAGAGCTGGTGGCGCACATCCGCGACCAGCGGCTGGGCCTGTGGGACGCCATGGCCGAGGAAAACGCCGAGCAGGCCCGCCTCTGCAAGAGTGCAGACTACGCCGAGGGCTTCCGTGCATTCCAGGAGAAGCGGGCGCCTGTCTTCGACGGCCGGTGATTGAGCGAGGAGCCGGTGGTCGAGCTTGTCGAGGCCAAAGGCCCGGTGATTGAGCCTGTCGAAATCAATTGCACTTTTTTGCCAACGATTTTGTAAGGTTCACCTATGACAATGGGGAAATCTATTACTAAAGCCGTCATTCCTGCTGCCGGCCTGGGGACTCGTTTCCTGCCCGCCACTAAGGCGATGCCGAAGGAAATGTTGCCGGTGGTTGACCGCCCGGCCATCCAGTACGTCGTGGAGGAAGCCGTCAAGGCCGGCCTCGACGACATTTTGATGATCACGGGGCGTAGTAAGCGCGCCCTTGAGGACCACTTCGACCGTGAACCCGGCTTGGAGCGCGCGCTGGAGCTGAAGGGCGATCAGGGTCGCCTGGACTTGGTCCACGAGGCATCCGACCTTGGTCCTATCCACTACGTCCGCCAAGGCGAAGCCAAGGGTCTGGGCCACGCGGTGCTGTGCGCCAGCCAGCATGTAGGCAACGAACCGTTCGCCGTCCTCCTGGGCGACGACCTCATCGACGAGGCCGAGACCCTGCTGTCCACCATGATGGAGGTGCAGCAGAAGACGGGCGGTTCCGTCATCGCCCTGATCGAGGTGGATCCCTCAGAGATAAGCGCCTACGGCTGCGCGGACATCGCCGCCATTGAGGGCGAGGACTTCGTCCGGGTGAACAGCCTGGTGGAGAAACCGGCTGCAGACGAAGCGCCTTCAAACCTGGCCGTCATCGGCCGTTACGTGCTTCACCCGTCGGTCTTCGGCGTTCTGGAGAACACCGAGCCCGGCCGCGGCGGCGAGATCCAGCTGACGGATGCCCTCCAGACACTGGCGGCCGGTGAGGGCGAAGGCTCGGGCGTGTACGGCGTGGTCTTCAAAGGCCGCCGTTACGATACCGGCGACAAGCTGAGCTACCTGAAGGCAGTCATCACGCTGGCTTCCGAGCGCGTGGAATTCGGAGATGACCTGAAGACTTGGCTTAAGGCCTTTGTTGGCTAGCTATTGACGCTTCTGTGACGCTCTACAGGCCTGCCGCTGACCAGCGGCGGGCCTGCAGGCGTTTAAGGGCCGCAGCGACCAGGAGAGCGCCAATTACGGCCCCTCCAGTGTTTGTGACAATATCCAGCGCACTTGCAAACCGATTGTGAAGAAACAGCAGCTGGCCCAGTTCAATGCAGCCCGAGATAATCAATCCAAGAATTCCGAGCTGCCACAGGCGTTTTTTCGGATATGCCAGGGCCGCAACTGCGCCGAACGGAATGAAAAGCGCTACATTGGCGGCTGCTTCGACGAATTGGTAATTGAACCAGGCGGGAATTCCGTTTGTGTGGAGGAATCTCAGGACGCTGGCGAGCTGGCTCTGCACGGGTTGATCGACTGGGCTGGGCCAGAAAGCAACGAGAGCCAGCGGCAGGAACATGGCCACGAGGACAGCGCGCCAAAGCCTCGGAGTGGGTGGGAGCCTCAATGGACCCTCAGGTGGTTCTCAGCAGGGCCAGGGCAGCCATTCCCAGCGCGGCCAGGGCCAGCAGCATGAGCAGTACATAGGGCATTGCCTGCGGGCGGGGGAGTGGGGCGGACAGATCCCACTGCCACGGTGTCTTGCGCCAATGTCTCCCCATAGGTCAAATAGATACCACAGGGCCGGTGCCTGCGTCTGCCTACTCGATGGTTGAGTCCGTCGAGCATTAAATGCCAAAGGGTGGGTGGTTCTCCGGGAAACCGGAGAACCACCCACCCTCTTTGGTGTTTTGGAAGGTGCAGCTGTTAGGCAGCAACCTCGTTCTTGGCGCGGCGGCGTACAACAACCACGGAGGCTGCGCCGGCGGCCAGTGCGCCTGCGCCCACCAGAGTCCAGAGGATGAGACCCGAGTCAGCACCGGTGTTGGCAAGGCCAGCTCCGGTGTTCGCGAGTGCAGCGCCGCCACCGGTGTTGGAGAGCGGGGCGCCGTTGCTGGCGAAGCTTGGGTCCACAACAACCGTGACGGGGCCAACTGTGTTACCGCTGGTGTTGCCCGTGGCGGTGACGAGGTAGGTGCCAGCCTCGCGGATGGTGATCGGAACCGAGAAGTTGCCCTGAGCGTCCGCCTGAGCGGCCAGAGTCTGCGCTTCAGTGAAAACGCTGATCTTTCCTACAACTGACGTGCCACCGAAGGTGGCGCCGGAAGCTGCGGGCGGGTTGCCCGGAGTTACGCGGATGGTGAGTGATTCCCCAGCGAAGGGACCACGGCCACGGAAGACGAACTGCTCGCCCGGGCCAACGGTGCCGTCAGAAACTGCTGCCTGCGGCGGGATGGGCGGGTAGTTGGCGGCGGTGGCCGGCGCAGTGCCGACGAGCGCCAGAGATCCTGCAAGTGCGAGTGCTGCGAGCGTTTTTTTCATTTTTGTCCCCCCGGAGACGTTTAAGTTTTGATGTACCCGAATTGAGGAGGTTTCCTCTCCGCACGAGACCGGTGCAGAAATCCCGGATAGATATCCCACAACGACGTTACCATCCACCTTGAGCAAGGAGCAATCTCAATCCAGTCGGTTTACATAGTGTTAACGCGTTGTCTATAACTGTTACTCACATGTAGGAATTTCTGTGGGCAAGATCACATCATTGACCGCCTGGACAGTCGGAGTGACAACGACGTTAGGTTCCGTATGTTGCACAATCTTCCCGAAAGTGAACTCCACTGTTTTGCTTTCGCCCGGCGCTAGTCTGATAGCCATGAGACCCACAGGCCTGCCGCTGTGGACGAACGGAGCAAAGTCGGTCCGCTCTCCGTCCAATTTCGCCGTCTCTGCGTTGGCTTGAACGGGCCCATAGGCCGCAATATTCGTTTGGACAGAACCCGGGGGTACTCCGAAGATGCCGTCACCGGTTACGTAGCGCGGGAGTGAGGTGACCGAAATGGCCGGGACGGAGTTGGTACTCGTGATGCGCACGGTTGTTTGCTCGTAACCGTCCTTGGAACATTCCTTTATTAGTTGGACTGTCCGCTTGACGTAGTAGTCCATCTTCGCGCCAGTGCCGTCGTTGAAGTAAACACCGAACTGGGCGGGGGAAACGCTGGGTCCAGAAATGGAACCGCTCAGGGCGTACTTTGCTATGACGGATTGTTCGGCGGACGACCCGGACCAGACCAATACACGGCCCTCGGCCGTCCCGCGCGTTAGCCCGTCGATTAGGCCCCTTGAGTTTCCTTTGCCGTCGGCCAACGCTGTAAAAATCTCTTGTGCCACGCCGGCGAAGTATGCATCTTGGAGGCTAGGCTGTTCGATTTTGGCGTAAACGTCAGACAGCAAAGTTTGGACGACATTTTTACCGGTCAACTCAGTAGGCAAGCCCACGGCCGCCAGGGCCACCAGCTCCGGCTGCCTGACGTTCACGGGGCCTGTGGCATCCAGAATGTAGCTCAGTGCGACGGGATCGATGGAAATTACGCCGTCAACACGCTGACCGGTCTTCCGCTCCCACATAGTCTGAGCCGTGCTGGCTGCCGTTGGAAAGTCGGGTGTGAGGTTCACGTCCTGCATGAACTTGCCGACGCGCGTGGAGTAGATGTGTTGCTGCTCCAGGTCAATCGGCACGATCGGCGACATCACCCCCACTGCGCCGGCGCTGCTCTGAGCCCCGAGCGTCAGCTTTCCCTTGTCGAGACTCAGGACAGCGAGTGCACCGGGTATGCCGCCGGAAGCCCGAGACTCGGCATTGTTTTGGATGATGAGGAGGTAATTGCGTGGACCCACTGCACCGAGCATGCCCGGCGCAATGTTCGACGCGTTAGCGGCCGCATCGAGGGCTCCAGTTACTTCGTTCAACTGGTCTCTTGCGCGAGTCAATGGGTCCGCCACTTGAGGATACAGGTTGCTGGCATCAATCTGATTGAGCCTATCCGCTGACAGCCGAACAGCATGCGCAGCTGCCGAGATGCTTGGCGAGGCTTCCTCCAACGGTGCGAGATCGGTACCTGAGCTGCTGGGGAGCAGCGCTTCCCAATCAAGGGAACTATAAACACTCACGAGCGGTTCCAGTCCGAGCGAGGCCACATCGTCGGCTGAACGCGCTACCTCGGCCACCGCAATGAAGTTTGCGCCGACGCCGGGCAAGCTTGAAGCTAACTTCCAGAGAGGGGCGTTCGCAGCCTCTTCCGCTGCGGCGGTGTGGGCTCGAAGTTTTTCGACTGTGGCAGCCGCGTCGCTGGGGTTGTCAGCGGAGATTGCTTCTTTCAAAGGCGGGATCAAGAGTGTCGCCGCGTTGAGCTCGGACTCAATTGCCGATCCCTTGTTTGCCAGCCAGGCCGCTCCCATTACGGTGATGATCGCCAAGGCGCACAAGGAAGCCAAAGAGATTAGAAGTGGCCGGCGACTGCCTTTCCGGCGAGAGCTTGAAGGACTCCGAGTGCTTGAACCGTGATTCTTAGTCATCGTCAGGGTCGCCCCAAGCCGCGGTAAGTCCACCCGGCCGCACGCCATTTTTCGGCGTTGAGGACATTCCGGCCATCGAGGACCCGGGGCTGTGACATCGATCCCGCCAACTCATATGGATCTAAGTCGCGATACTCCTGCCACTCTGTTAGCAGGAGCAACGCATCGGCATCGAGGACCGCCGTCACGGCGTCAACTTCGTAGTGGAGTTCTGGGAAGCGACCTGCTGCGTTAGCGAGAGCCTTGGGGTCGGTCACCGTCACGATTGCTCCTTGAAGTTGGAGCTGCGCTGCGATACTAAGGGCGGGGGAGTCGCGCACATCATCGCTTTCAGGTTTGAAAGCCGCGCCGAGGACGGTGATCCGCATGCCTAGAAGTGCTCCGCCACATAGTTCGCGAGTTATTTCGACAACCCGCGAACGCCGTCGCATATTGATAGCATCTACTTCTCGGAGAAATGTTAGGGCTTGATCGGCACCGAGCTCACCTGCCCGTGCCATGAATGCGCGGATATCCTTCGGCAAGCATCCACCGCCGAAACCGATCCCCGCATTCAGAAACTTCCGTCCAATGCGGTCGTCCAAGCCTATGGCATCAGCCAAACGTGTCACGTCGGCCCCCGCAGCCTCGCAGAGGTCCGCCATCGCGTTTATGAAGGAAATTTTTGTGGCAAGAAAAGAATTCGCCGCCGTCTTTACAAGTTCTGCGGTCGCATGGTCCATAACCAATCGCGGGGTACCAGTAGCCAACTGGGTTGCGTATATCTCGTCTAGCATGGCCACGGCGGCGTGATCCTCTGAACCGCCCGGTACGCCGTATACAATTCTGTCCGGATGAAGTGTGTCCGAGATTGCATGCCCCTCACGAAGAAATTCGGGATTCCATACTAAATGGGCTGCGGGTTCTTGCGTCTCCAACAGATCGGACAAGCGCGACGCGGTACCGACAGGCACTGTTGATTTTCCTACGATAATGTTTCCTGGCGAAACATATGGCAGCAATGCTGTCGTCGCAGCGTCGACGTAGGAGAGGTCTGCGCCTCCTTCGCCCATTTTTTGCGGCGTCCCGACACAAATGAAGTGGGCATCGCATGTCTCGACGGCAGATAGATCCGTTGTAAAGTTTAGGCGCCCGGTTTCTTGAACGTCTCTCAGCAGATCTTCAAGGCCGGGTTCGTAGAAGGGGGCACGCGAGGCAGACAGTTCGTTGATTCTCCGTTCATCCACATCTACAGCCACGACTTCGTGCCCGAGCTTCGCCATGCATGCGGCGTGAACGGCCCCGAGATAGCCGCAGCCGATAACGGAAATTCGCATTATTTTGGGTCCTTCTCCAGGGTGTGTGTCTTTGACATGAGCTGTTAGTACGCACCCGTGCTGTGCAAAACAGCACGCACTGTGCGAAGGATGATAATCAGGTCACCGGCCAAGGACCAGTTTTCCACGTAATACAGATCGAGGCGCACCGAGTCTTGCCACGAAAGATTCGACCGTCCGCTCACCTGCCAGAGTCCAGTGAGCCCCGGTTTCACCAACAAGCGCCTTCTAACGTCATGCTCGTAAGCTTCAACCTCACGGGGAAGAGGAGGCCGAGGGCCGACAAGGCTCATTGAACCTGAAAAAATGTTGAAGAGCTGTGGTAATTCGTCCAGGCTGTACTTGCGCAAAAACGCGCCCACCCTTGTAACGCGTGGATCGTCCCGGAGTTTGAAAAGTACGCCGGAGCCTTCATTACGGTTCGACAGGGCGGCCAACAAATCTTCGGCATCAGACACCATCGATCGGAATTTAAGCATCCGGAATACTTTGCCTTCGATGCCGACGCGTTCTTGTTTGAAGAGAACAGCACCCCCGCTGTCCAACTTCACCATCACAGCGACTGCCAGCATCAAGGGCGATGCGAATGCGATCAGGAGACCGGAAACCACGACATCGAAGAGTCGCTTTGCAACCCGTTGCCCGCCCTCCAGTGTCGGTGTCGTTACATGAATTAGCGGTAGCCCCGACACCTGTTGAGTGTGAATTCGAGGACCCGCGATGTCGGTTAACGCGGGAGCCATGATCAAACCTACGTTTCGCGCAGCCAATTCCCATCCGAGATGACGAAGAGTTTGGGGATGCAACTGAACCCCAGCCGAAATTGCCACAGCGTCGGCTGTGCATCGCCCGATGGCGTCCAAAATTGAGGGCGTGTCAGCAGCTCGTCCTAGTATCGGCAGGCCAGATTCCGGCTCTATCTCGACCGTGTCGACGACTCCAGGCGTGTATGCGGCGACGGGCAGATAGCCCGACTCTCTGGACCTCTGCAGCGAAAACGCCAGATGAGCGACTGCGCTGGGGCCTCCAATAAGAAGAAGACGGGACATGCTCTTGCCGCCAAGTCGCTCCACATTCAGATGTTGTCTGAGAAGCCATCGTGCAGTCAGTAGCCCGATCAAGCCGACGGGCAAGGCGAAACCTACAAAACCGCGAGCAGTGTCCATGCGTAGGACGTACGAAAAGATAGCTATCAAACCAAAAAGCCAAAGTGAAGCAGCCGCAACGCGCTTATACTCATCGGCACCTGCTCCGAGAATACGACTATGGCGACTGTTCCAAGCACCAAGCATGAGCCACCAAACGACGATCAGGAAGAGTGACAGCACGAAATATGCGGCCTGCTCGTTGACGTCCGAGAAATCTGCTTCTATTCCAAAGCGTGTAATGTACGCACCCAGCACCGCCCAAGAAATCACAAAAGCATCACAGGCCTGCAATAAGCGGGAAGTTCGAACACGCCAATCCTCGGATGCCCCCAACGCGGTCGCCCCTTTCCCGTTAACGAGCTTCGGTAAAACCTGATGAGCCCTGAAATTATTATTTGTCGATAACGATGGGTGTCTGCTACCGATTCGCTGTCATGCCATGCGACGGGCCATCCAATTGTAGTAAATGGCTTCCATTTGACTGTATGCATTGCAGGGATTGAACCGAGCCCAGATCGGATCAACGCCATCAGATTCGATAGCTAACCCAGAACCAAATTGGCAGGAAATTGATGTTCAGATGCCTTGCCTCATGGCCAAACGATTGTAACGAAACTAGCCATCAATGCTGGCCAAATGTTCGTTCGCTTCTGACAGTTGGTTCCCTGTACACGATGGAGTCAAAATCTAGCGAAGTGGAGGTTGAATCGGTCGCGGGAGCGTCAGACATGACATTGCCTTCTTTTAATTCTGTCGACTCGTGGCTGTAGTAGCTGTACGAATAGGCATCGGAACCCTTCGTCGGAAGGAGGTTCAGGACGACGCCCAACAGATTGGCATTAACCATCTCCAAAGCAGCCAGTGACTTTTGTAAGTCGGGTGCCTTGACTTTTGAGGAGCCCACGACGAGAACGACTCCGCCAACCTGCTGTGCCAGAACAGCTGCGTCCGTGACAGGGAGGAGCGGTGGAGCATCGATAACGACAGCGTCGAATGTCTGCTCGAGGCGACTCAAAAGATTCTTCATCGCTTCAGAGCCCAGTAGCTCACTCGGATTGGGCGGTATCTGCCCGGACGTGAGGACGTAGAGCTGGTGCTCCCCCCAAGGCTGCAGAAGTTCGTCCACATCTGCTTGGCCGATCAACGCAGTCGTTAGTCCCGCATTTCGCTCCAGGCCTAGGTACTCACTCACTCGAGGTCGACGGAGATCGGCCTCGATCAAAGCAACCGTTTGGCCTGCCTGTGCCATGGCAATCGCCAGATTTGTGGCGGTCGTGCTCTTACCTTCGCCAGGCAATGAAGATGTTATCAAGACCGTCTTCGAATTTTGGCTGACATGTGCAAACTGTAGATTCGTTCGAACCTGCCTGAAGGATTCAGCCCTCGGACTCTGAGCCGGGGCTTGTGTTATCAATGGCTTTTTCGTGGCGTCGATGTCAAATGAAATGCCGCCAAGGAGTGGTGCGGACGTGAGCCTCCGTAGATCTGTTTCGCCGCGCACCTTGGTGTCCAGGACAGTGCGAAGCGCAGCGAGGCCTAGGCCCAAGGAGAAACCGATCAACCCGCCAAGGGCTACGTTTAGCCGTGTGTTTGGCGCCGAGGGTTCATCCGGGGCAACGGCAGGGGTAACAACCGATAGCTTCACCGGTGAAGAACCTCCCTGTGCCGGGCTTTCTAGATCACTCACAGTTTTCACTAAACTGTTGCCCACAGCCTGAGCAATGGCGGCTGCCTGAACAGGCGATGAATCTGATGCTGCAATTGTGATGATTACGGTCTTGAGGTCGGCACTTGCTTTTACTTTCGCCGCCAAGTCAGCAGCTGACACGTCTAGCCCAAGACTTGAGATTGCCGGCTGGAGTACAGCTGGTGTTCCGACTGTCTCGACATACGACTGCATCCGAGCCTGGCTAAACGTATTGCCTTGCTGGAGGTCGGACGCCGACCCCGAGCTTTGGATTGCTACAAACAATCTAGTTTGCGCGGTGTAAGTGGGCTCGATTAATAGTGAAGCCCCGCCCGAGCCAAAGATTCCCAACAGGCCACAGGCGACTATCAGCATCCAATTTCGCCGCATAATTCGCACGTAGTCGCTCAGATCCAACTTCGATACCTCTCGTTTTGGCCGGATCGCTTGACGAGGTCAAACTCGGACTCCGATGAGCCAACAGTTATGTAAGGACGACCTATGCGTAAAACCCGACGGGTTGGGGTAATGCTACCCGCTTCGAAGGGTCACCAAACAACAGCCAGATGTCGAAAACCAGGGATCAGGTCCTAAGTTTCGCTGTCGGCCACCGCCAGCAGACCGTGTTGGGCTGGATGGATGACTTGGAACCAGAATCGCCTGAACTCAGTTGATCACAGTGCGAGCTTGTCAGCTAAAAAGCTAATTCGGGCCTGCCGTCCCTCCGCGTCGTCATCTGTTAACGCCAACCGAAAATGGGGCCAATAGCGCCAATTGAAAACGGGGCCACGGGGTTGTGGTTCTATTGTGCCGTACTGGCGGCGGGTTGGTGTTTTTTG
>NZ_JBTNDK010000044.1:0-18706 GCF_054511035.1 Pseudarthrobacter sp. MDT1-22
AGGACCAGCTCTCCGAGAAGATCCTGTTCGGCGAGCTCCACGCCGGCGACATCGTTGTAGTGGACGTGGACGGCGAAGGCGACGACGCCAAGTTCACGTTCGCCGGCAACGCCAAGCCGCGCATCCCGGAGATCGCCCCCAGCGTCTAAGGCAAGACAGCCAAGGCCCCGCCCGCGCCCCAGAGGAGCAGGCGGGGCCTTTGCGTTGTCCGGGTCCTCGTCCATGCCATGACCCCGACGCGGTCTGCGCAAGACACCGGGCCCTCAGCTATCCACCGCCGTCATGATTCTCGGCCTGGTCCTGGAGGACTGATCGTCGATACGTGCTTGGCGTGAATCCTAGGAACTTTTGAAAGTCGTTCGTCAGATGGGCATGGTCGGTGTAGCCGAGTTCGGCAGCTATCGCCGCGAGGTCTGTCGCCGGGTCGGTCCGTGACCGGTCAGCGGCCTCTTGCAGGCGGCGCCTTCGGATAAGCGCGGACGGGCTCAGGCCGATGTACTTCCGCGCTGCCCGTTGCAGGGTTCTCGGCGAAACAAATAGACGCGCGGCAACGTCTTCAATGCGGGTCACGTCGGCGCATGTTCCGATCATGTCCATCATCGCGTTGGCAAGGATGCCTTCCTCGGACACCTCTGGACTCTGCGCTACTAGCCAGCCGGTGAAAGCCTCCACCGCGCGTTGTCGACGTTCCCCTGGATCGGTTCCCCTCATCGCCTCCGACACCGAGGCATGCAGATCCGCGAGCGGTAGTGGCAGCTGGGAATCCCGCAGGCTCCCCGGGTCATCCGTGAAACGTGGAACCAGCGCGGGACGCAGGAGGGCCCCAACCGCCCAGCCCCGGCCCGTGAGATCGCGATGCGATCGACGGGTTGTTGGGCCTGCGAACTCAACGAGATCCTTTTGGACCACAAGATTGGACGTCGGGAACGCGATCACGTGCTGGCGGGACGTGTGCCCTGGCTCAATGTCCCACTCGGGGATCCAAAACCACTGCACCAGGTTCGTGACGGACTCAGACGCCGGCACACGGTGAAATGTGGGGAGCCGGGCCGGGTAGAGGATTCCCTTGTACGAACCCACCATGGGGGGACACTCCTTATCCAGGCTGTCGCAATTCTCCAAGCCGCTGAGCCGGCCTGTGCGTACCGTGAGATCTATGACTGATACTACAAGCCCCGAACTGACCAACGCCGCCGATGGCAAGCACACGAAATCCGGCATCCCGCACGGCTTCACGAGCCTCACGCCGTTCCTTGCGATCCCTTCTGCCAAGGAGGCGATCACCTTCTACCAGGACGTCTTCGGCGCGCGCACAGTAAATGTCACCGAGATCGGCGGAATCGTCGTCCACGCCGAACTTGACTTCGGTCAGGGGCGACTCCAGATCGGAGAGCCCAACCCGGACTACCACCTCGTTCCGGCGCCGAACGGCGACGATGATTGCTACTCGATCGGCTTCTACTGCGCCGACGCGGACGCTCTTATTGCGCGGGCCGAGCGGATGGGGGCTACCGTTCGGGATCCGCTGTCCACATTTGTCTCGGGAGACAGATTCGCCAGCATCCGGGACCCCTACGGTGTGCGCTGGTCCGTCATGACTCGCGTGGAGGACCTCTCCGAAGAGGAAAGCACCCAGCGCGTCGCCGACTGGGCCGCCAAACAAGGCTGACTGCGTCCTCCGGGAGCGCCGAGGACGCCGGGCTGCCATCGTAGGATGGACCCTGTGACTGACTCCTTCCATATCCGTTCTGCACGTACCAGTGACGTGGCCGCCATCAAGCGCCTTGTGGCGCCGTTGGCTGAGCAGCGGATTCTCATGGCGAAAGAGACCGTTGCCTATTACGAAAGCCTCCAGGAGTTCCGGATCGCAGAAGCCGACGACGGCGAAGTCATCGGCTGCGGCGCCCTGCACGTTATGTGGGAGGATCTCGCCGAAGTCCGCACGCTGGCCGCATCGGACGCGTGGCGCGGCAAGGGTGTAGGTCACGTGCTGGTGGAAAGCCTGCTGGCCGAGGCCCGTGAACTGGGCGTGGCCCGAGTCTTCTGCCTCACGTTCGAGGTGGATTTTTTCAAACGCCATGGCTTCGAGGTCATGGCCGACCAGACGGCCGTGGACCCGGTGGTCTACTCCGAGCTGCTGCGTTCCCATGACGAAGGCGTTGCCGAGTTCCTGGACCTGGCGCGGGTCAAGCCCAACACCCTGGGCAACACCCGCATGATCAAGACCCTCTAGACACCCCCAATCACCCTGCCGCCGACGATAGCGGCAAGAAGTCACCCTGTGACATAAATAGCTTTATGTCGAATTGATGGATAAACTGACAGGGTTGCAGTGTGGGGCCTGCCGTAAGGGACAGCCATTGGGGGGCTGTCCCTTACCGCTTCCGCCGCATCGTCGCAGGCTACCGGACTTCAGGCGCCGGTAGTAGGGTCAAAGTGCATCCTCCAGGACGCACCCACACCCCAGGAGTTCTGCCATGAAAAAGCTCATCAATGATCCCCGTTCCGTGGTTGACGAATCCGTCGAGGGATTCGGTCTGGCCCACGCTGGACTGGTCACCGTCACTGCCGATCCGAAGTACGTCACGCGCAAAGACGCGCCGGTGGCAGGGAAGGTCGGACTAGTTTCCGGCGGGGGAAGCGGCCACGAGCCGCTCCACGCCGGGTTTGTCGGGCTGGGAATGCTCGACGCCGCCGTGCCGGGGGCGGTGTTCACCTCGCCGACGCCGGACCAGATTCTTCCGGCGACGCTCGCCGTTAACTCGGGTGCCGGCGTCGTCCATATCGTGAAGAACTACACCGGCGACGTCCTGAACTTTGAGACCGCAGCGGAGCTGGCGCAGGCCGAAGGCGTGGACATCCGCACGGTCCTGGTCAATGACGACGTCGCGGTGGAGGACTCCCTGTATACGGCAGGCCGCCGCGGAGTGGGCGGCACCGTTCTGGTCGAGAAAATCGCCGGCGCCGCGGCTGAACGTGGTGACAGCCTCGATGCCGTGGCCGCGATCGGTGACCGCGTCAACAGCAACGTCCGCACCATGGGGGTTGCGCTGTCCGCGTGCACAGTACCGCATGCGGGAACGCCCAGTTTCGACCTGGCGGATGATGAGATCGAGATCGGCATCGGCATCCATGGCGAGCCCGGCCGGCACAAAATCCCGATGGAGAACGCTGACGGCATCACGGACCGCCTGCTGGACCCGGTCCTCAGCGACCTGGGCATCACCGGGGGAGAGAAAGTCCTGCTGTTTGTCAATGGCATGGGCGGGACCCCGCTGAGCGAGCTGTACATTGTTTACCGCCGCGCTGCCCAGGTGATCGCAGAACGTGGAGCCGCCGTCGAACGCTCGCTGGTAGGGAACTACATCACGTCCCTGGAAATGCAGGGCTGCTCCATCTCGGTGCTCCGGCTCGACGATGAACTGACGCACCTGTGGGACGCTCCGGTGCACACCGCAGCCCTGCGTTGGGGCGTGTAACCGTGGTGCTGGACGTGAAATGGGCCGTCAGATGGCTGACTCTCTGCGCCCAGGCCATGGCGGAAAACCGGGTGTGGCTCATCGAACTTGACCGTGCGATCGGGGACTCGGACCACGGCGAGAACATGGACCGCGGGTTCCAGGCGGTGCTGGAGAAACTGGCTGAAGCGCAGCCTGAGACGCCCGGCGCGGCCCTGAAGCTGACTGCCATGACCCTTATGTCCAAGGTGGGCGGCGCCGCAGGTCCCTTGTACGGAACCGCGTTCCTGCGCGCTTCCACTGCTTTGGGCGATGCCGCCGAGATTGATCCGGGGCGGCTCGCCGACGCGCTTGTGGCTGCCCGCGATGGGATCGTGGCCAGGGGCAAGGCTGAGTCCGGCGACAAGACCATGGTGGATGCCTGGACCCCCGCCGCGGAGGCAGCGCAGGCCGCTGCGGCGGACGGCGCAGGCACCGTCCTTGGAGTGCTGGTCGCAGCCGCTGAGGCGGCTGAGGCTGGCGCCGTGGCCACCGAGCCCCTGGTCGCCCGCAAGGGCCGCGCCAGTTATCTGGGGGAGCGGAGCGCGGGGCACCGCGATCCGGGCGCCGCCTCCAGCGCCCTCATTCTGCGGGCCGCCGTTGGGGCCGCAGCGTGACGGTGCGCCTGGTGGTGGTGTCCCATAGCGAGAAAATTGCCGACGGCGCCGTGGAGCTCGCCGCCCAGATGGCGCCCGACGTCGTCATCCTCGCCGCCGGGGGCACCGCCGACGGCAGGATCGGAACGAGCCTGGAGAAAGTCATGTCTGCCCTGGACAAGGCGGCCGGCGGCGATGGTGTGGTGGTCCTGACGGACCTCGGATCTGCAGTGATGACGGCGGAATCGGCGCTGGAGCTCGTGGAGGAGCCGGCCGGCGTGCTCCTGGCGGACGCGCCCCTGGTGGAAGGCCTCGTGGCTGCCGCCGTGGCCGCACAGGGCGGCGCCGACGTGAAGGCAGTCAAACGTGCCGCCGAAGCCGTGTACGGATTGGGACCGGAGGTGGCGGCTGCTTCGCGGGTGCTCGCCGAAAGCACCGTGGCTGAAGGGTCCGTCACCGGTTCAGGGCCGGACTTCACCGGCGACTTCGAACTGGTGAATGAGGCCGGCATGCACGCCCGTCCGGCCGCCAAGATCGCGGGCGGTCTGGCGTCCCTCAACGCCGAAGTCACGGTCAACGGGGTGGATGGCGCGTCAATGACATCCCTGATGACCCTGGCGGCAGCCAAGGGATCCTTGCTCCATATCGAGGCTTGGGGCCCCGATGCCGAGCGTGCCCTGAACTACGTCGGCGGCTTGGTGCAGGCAGGCTTCGGCGAGCCGTAGGCCATGGCCTGAGTTGTCTATTTGACCTGGCTGCTTCGGCCCAGACTAAAGGACCGCTTGTCCACGAGCAGGTACGTGCCGGCTCCCATCAGCAGGAAGCCGCCGACGCCGACCGCGATGATCTGCGTGCTGACCCCGACAATAAGCAACACCAGCCCGAACAGGCATGCGATGGCACCGAGGTAGATACGGCGCCCAAACCTGAGGCCCACGGAGCCGGTCGAGAGTTCCTCGGCGAGCCTCGGATCCTCTGCGGCCAGGCCAGATTCCAGCTCCTCGAGCTGTTTCCGCTCCCTATCTGAAAGTGGCATCCTTACCCCTTCCCGGCGGGGAACCTGTGCTAAATCCAACGTTGCCGATGCTGGTAATACAGACCGTAGAAGTGTCCTGAGTGGAAGTCAAGGGCAGGGTTTGGCGGGGCTTATTTGTCGCCAGCGAGGGCCGTCAAACGGCTTGTCGCAGTCCCTCGGCGTCGAGAATCACCGAAGCCGTGACGAACCTCCCGCAATGCTCACCGTAGGGATAGGCCCCGCGGGGCCGGAAATCCAGGGTGCGCACAGGGAGGGCCGATCCGCCCGGAGAAGTACCCGTGGCAGTCAGCGCCATCGGTGCCTCCGTGAGGGACTCCAGCATCAGCATCCCGATCATGGTCCCGTCCGGGGAAGCCGTGGCAGAGCAGACGCCGTCCGGTGTGCAGCCTTGGTCGATGGATGCCGTTCCGTGAAACAGCTCGACGGGGGCTTCCTTGCAGACGCCGTCCTGGCAGGCCTTCAGGCGCAACGATCCCACGTGCGCCACGTACTCCCGCGCCACGGTAACGGAGACGGCAGTGGCCTGGGCGATGGCAGGGCACGGCTCCGGCACGGGGTAGTAGTAGTGGCAGCCGGAGGTGAGAACCGCCGTCGTCATCAGTGCCAGAAGTACCCCGGGCTTGCCCATACTTCAGCGTAAATCCGGAGCCGGAAGCCCGCATTGCTACCAGGAAAGTGATGCAAACATTGTTATGGCTGTGGCCCCAAAGATCACCATAATGAGACCTGTGGCCAGCCGGCCTTTGGCAACAGCGAAGACCGGCAGGGTGGATTCGGCGGGATTTGCCGGGTTGTAGACCACGGGTATGTGGGTGCCGATGATCGCCTGGTCCTGGCTGTAGATATCGGCCTGCCCCAGCCAGCGTTTGCCCCCGGCGTCCGCGAATTCGTACGACGGCGCAAACCGGTTCCGGCCGTTGCTCGCGGGTCCGTCCGTGCCGTGCAGGTTTCCCGTGACGGTGGCCGAAGCCTCCTGCCACCCCGCCATGGAACGTTTCCGGCGGAAGGACGCGGCCAGGGACAGCCCCATCAGGATCAGGCCTGCGGCAAGGAAAAGCCCGGGCAGCACGATGAACAGCAGTTTCAGGGACTCCACGGTTCAGCCCACCGGGAAAGCGCCGGCGACCCAGAAAAGCAGCAGGGCGAAAAATGCGAAGACCGGCATCAGGCACCCGATCACCATTTTCGATTCGGACGCCACCTGGAACGACTGGTTGGGATTCGCCGGGTTGTAGGCCACTGCCAGGGGCGATCCCGGTGCCTGCCGGTTGGCGTACGAGACCTCGGATTCGCCGGCATACAGGGTCCCGTTGGGGTCGGCGAACTGGTACGTGGGGTAGAAGCGCCGGCTCCGCGTTGAGCCGCCTCCGCCATGTGTCCAGCCCGCGACGTTGCCGGTGACGGTCGCCTGGACCTTTGGCCAGCCGGCGATCAGTTTTTCCTGCCGCGTGGTCTTCCGCAGCGAACGGACCAGCGCAAAAATAACGCCCGCAACAAACAGTGCCCAGATGACGTACAACACGATTCTCATGAATTTCCCCCGGTTTGAGTCACCAGAAAGTATGCCATCCGGGCGCGGGCCACCTTAAAGGGGCCTCAGGCTGGCAGCCGGTAACCGCCCTGGTGCAGCTCGGCCAGCCCGTCGCCAAGGAGGCCGGCAATGGCACGTTCGAGCTGTTCCGGCGCGGAGTTCAGGCGGTGCAGTGCGGACAGGGGCACGCCGATTCCGTCCGCGGCGAAGCCCAGGTCAGCAGGCTCCCGCTGGAACATTTCCGCCGGCACGGGTGCGTCCGCACGCCGGAGCACAGCCATCACGGCACCCCGGACCTGCCGGTCAGTTCCGTGCCACGCCTGACCTTTGGGAACGTACGACGGCGGCGGCTCGCCGGCTGCCAGCCACGCACAGGAGTCCCGCACCGGGCAGTCCGCGCACTTGGGCGCCCGCGCCGTGCAGACCAGCGCCCCCAGTTCCATTACCGCAGCATTCCAGTGCACGGAGGTCCCGACGTCGTCCGGCAGCAGTTCCGCCGCGAGCCGCATCTCCGCAGCGTTCAGCGATGGCGAGGGGAGCGCGACGCCGGATACCAGGCGCGCGTGCACACGCCGGATGTTCGTGTCCACCACAGTCTCCCGGAGTCCGAAGGCAAAGGCGGCAACGGCCGCGGCCGTGTAGCTGCCCACCCCGGGCAGGGCCAGCAGCTCCGTGTAGTTGCCGGGGACCTTGCCGCCGTGGTCGCGGACGATGGCAGCGGCGGCTGCGTGCAGGCGGAGTGCCCGGCGGGGGTAGCCGAGCCTGCCCCAGGAGCGGACGGCTTCCCCTGCAGGCTCGCCGGCGAGGGCGGCGGGGGTGGGCCAGCGCTTGAGCCATTCCCGCCAGACAGGAAGCACCCGCACCACTGGGGTCTGCTGCAGCATGATCTCGCTGACCAGGACTCCCCACGGTGAGCAGTGGCGTTCGCGCCAGGGCAAGTCCCTCGCCGTCTCAGCGAACCAGCCGGTGATCCTGCCGTGCAGCGCCGCGAGCTGGCCGGGGCGGAGGTCATCGGTGCCGAACGGGGCCGTAGCGGGGGCGCCGTCCGCGGGCATGGATGGGGAAAGGGTTGTAGCGTCGATCCCAACACTGTAGTGGATTCCCGGGCGCCCGCGCGAAGATGCCGCGGACAAACTGTGACCTAGCGTTGGCCGGGGGACCGGCGTGGTGGGACGGCAGAATCCGGTGGGTTCTCTAGCCTAGAAGGATGGGCAGGCAAGGCAATTCATCACCGCGCAAGACGGCATCCGCATCCGGTTCCCGGGGCGGGTCCGGAGCTACCCGGCAGCCGAGCGCAGCTGTCTACCGCCGTCGTCGGCTTTTTGTGGGAACCGCCCTGCTGATGGCGGTGGCGCTCACGTTCGGTGGCTTTGCGGTGGCCGGCGCCTTCAGCGGCACCGAGCAGGCATCCTCGACCGACGGCGCCACTGAAACGGCCCCCGCCCCCGGCGCATCGCCGTCGGAAACTGCGGGCAGCGAACCCACTCCCACACCCACGCCTTCCTGCAACCAAAACCTGGTGACGGTTTCCGCTTCGACCGACAAAGCCGCCTATGGCCCCGAGGAGAACCCGCTGCTTACCCTGAAGGTGACCAACGGCGGAACCATGCCGTGCGAGGTGAACATCGGAACGTCCCAGATGGAGTTCCTGGTGACCAGCGGCGCGGACAGGATCTTCTCGTCCAAGGACTGCCAGGCCAAAAGCCAAGACCTCGTAAAGACGATTGCCCCGGGCGCCAGCGATACGGCGAACTTCCCGTGGAGCCGGAACCGCACGCTGGAAGGCTGCAGCCCCATCGAGGCCAGGCCAGGGGCCGGCGGGGCGTACTACATCTTCACGGCCAAGCTCGGCTCGAGGGCCAGCCCCAAGGCCGTGTTCCAGCTCAGCTGATCCGCCCTACCTTGGGCCCACGCCGGCGGGGAATCTAGAGGAAGCGGTCCAGCAGGCTGGCTTCGGCCATGCGGCTCAGGCCTTCGCGGACGGTCCGGGCGCGCTGGTCGCCGATGCCGTCAACGGTCATGAGGTCGTCGATGGTGGCCGCCATCAGGAACTGCAGGCCGCCGAAGTGGTCCACCAGGCGGTCGGCAACAGCCTTGGGGACTGCCTTGAGGCCGGACAGCAGCCGGTAACCGCGGGGCTGAACCACGGCGTCGAGGTTGGCCTCGCCGCCGGCAAAACCCACGATCCCGGAGATCTTGCCCAGGTCGATCAGCTCCGTGGGGCCGAGGTTCACCAGCGCGCTGACGGCCCGTTCGATGTCCTCCGCGGACGCGTCCGGTCCGGCGTAGTCGCGGATGATGACGTCGCTGCCGGGACCGCGGCCCACTGTCAGCTCATCGAGCTGGAGGGAAAGCAGGCGCCCGTCCTCGCCAAGTTCCAGGACGTACTGCGAGATTTCCTCGGAGATCCGGCGGACCATTTCCTGGCGCTGCAGGGTGACCGCGACGTCGCGGACGGTCACCATGGCCTCGATCTCCAGGGCGGACAGGGAACTGGTCACCTGGTCCAGCCGCGAACGGTACCGTTCCAGCGTGGCGAGGGCCTGGTTGGCGCGGGCCAGGACTTTTTCGGATCCCTCCAGCACGTGCCGGAGCCCGTTCACGTACAGGGCGATGAT
The DNA here is from genome assembly GCF_054511035.1 of Pseudarthrobacter sp. MDT1-22. Taxonomy (NCBI): domain Bacteria; kingdom Bacillati; phylum Actinomycetota; class Actinomycetes; order Micrococcales; family Micrococcaceae; genus Pseudarthrobacter; species Pseudarthrobacter sp. MDT1-22. The sequence continues at coordinate 9,279 of NZ_JBTNDK010000044.1, forward strand.
CTGCATGGACTGGCTGACGGAAATCACGGGAACGCCGGTCTGGATGGCCACACGCTCCGCCGTGCGGTGCCGGGTGCCGGATTCCTGGGTTTCGATGCTTGAGTCCGGGACCAGCTGGACCGCGGCGCGCAGAATGTTGCCGGCGTCCTTGTCGCAGATGATGGCGCCGTCCATCTTGGCCAGTTCACGGAGCCTTGTGGGGGAGAAGTCGATGCCGATGTCGAAACCGCCGGAGCAGATGGAATCGATGGTCCGGTCCGAGCCCAGCACAATCAGCGCACCGGTCCGCCCCCGGAGGATGCGTTCCAGCCCATCGCGCAACGGCGTGCCTGGAGCCACTCTGCCCAGAGTCGCCTTGAGCGATTCTTCGGGGCTCCGAGCCATAGGTGTTCCCTTCAAAGGTGCAGACTACCGCCCGCAGGTACGCCGGTTTTTTACACTCAGCCGGCAGGATCAAAAGTACTCAGTTTCCCGCAAGCTCAATGATAGAGGTAAGAAGCGGCAACAACCGCACGGACAAGCCCCAAAGTGCCCCTTTAGTGGGTGCCGCGAAGTGCCTCGGGAACGCGTACGACGGCGGCTGTCTGATAAGCATTTTGTGGCGTTTCACCGAAACAGCCCGCCGGACGGGGTGGTCACATCAGAATGATGAAACGAGGCGGTCGAGCGGCGGAGGCGCATGTCCGGCCGGCAATGCGTCGACGAGCAGACGCGCGTATCGGACCTTGTTGCCGCTGCGTCCCCCGAAGAACCGGCGTAACTGCGCCGTTATCGGCCGCTCTCGCTGTGACGGCTGGCGTTGGAGGATCCGGAACGACGCGAGTTCGCCCTGGGCCGCACGATCGACGGATGAACTCATCACGACTTCCAGACGTTCGTGCGGAGCAGGGAAGTGCCCCACCCGGGACGCGGCCGGAATCTGGGCTCGTGCTACCGCTCTGCGGGATCAGCTCCCCGTCATTCCACCGCTCGACGACAAGCTGCCAGGTATTAAATCGGCGCTTGCCTTGGACGGGGCGTTACTACTGATGATGCGCATAGGCGATCGCGCGATGGCGTTCTCGATCGTCGTCCCTCATGTGGATGTCTTGGAAGTGCTCTACCTCGCAGTTGACCCGGAAGCTTGGGGCAAGGGTCATGCGCGGCAACTCCTTGACCACCTCCGACACCACTCGGTTGAGGCGCAGACTCCTATGGAGCTCTGGGTTATCGCCGACAACAAGAGAGCAATCTCCTCCTACGAAAGTGCCGGTTGGATTCCGACGTCCGAGACCAAGGTCCGCAACTCGGCGGGCCGGCTGGAACGCCGCTACATCCTGTCCCGGCGAAGGCTCCCCAAGCGGGACTCCGACATGGGCGCCCGCGATTGAATGGTGCGCCCCATAAACTGAGAGCCTCAGACAAATCAGCGTGAAAGACTCGCGCAGTGAATGACGAGTCAGAAGGTGCCTTGCACCATATCGAACTGTGGGTGCCGGATCTTACTAGGGCCACGATTGAGTGGGGCTGGATCTTGTCTGCCTTGGGGTACGCGACCTACCAGACTTGGCCCCAGGGAATCAGTTGGCTGAAAGGCCCTACTTACATAGTTCTAGAAGAATCGCCGGACTTGAGTGGCCTGCATCATCAACGAACAGCGCCTGGTTTGAATCATCTGGCATTCATAGTGGCTAGCCGGCTACGTGTGGACACGCTGGCTAACGACGGTGCTGAGTACGGCTGGACGCAGTTGTTCCGGGAGAAGTATCCACATGCAGGAGGCAGCGGGCATTACGCCGCCTACCTCGAGAATTCAGACGGCTTCGAAATAGAGCTCGTGGCCACTCAATAGGACCACTCGCTAGCCATATCTTCATCGATGTCCCGTAGAGGGTTCCGTTGCGGGCAGGAGCTGGACGCCAAATCGGGCAGCGCTCGGTCCGCTCTGAGTGTGTCCGTTCACCGTCAGACTATCGGCGCCGCTTTGCTCGGGCGGCGAAATCGTCAAGGATCTGAACGACGTCCTTCGCAAGCCAAATTCGGTTTCGTCTTCCGTCTGTGATTTGGGTCAGAATGTTGGCGTCAACGAGGCGGTCGATGGCGACCTGAGCGTTGACAGCCGATATGCCAAGCTGAGCTGCGGCTGCGGCTGCGCCAATCACGGGTTGGCGAAGGAGAACGTCTACGAGCCGGTGGGCTGCCGAGTCTCGTCTTGCGCTGATGCGCCCTCGCCATTCGACTTGCACGATTTCCAGGTCGTTGATGAGGATACGGCCGTTGTGCACCGCCGCGAAGGATGCCTCGGCGAGTGAACGAACAATCGGGGCGATGTCTCCGGACCGGTACGCACTCAGGGAATCAAAGTAATGGCTGGTGTTGTGGAGCAAACCTGCGGAGACAGGAACGGCAACGTTTCGAGTGAGCTGTCCGCCGCGCAGCATCGACTGGATGAGAGCGCGACCGACCCTTCCGTTGCCATCGGGGAACGGGTGGATTGTCTCGAATTGGGCGTGAGCGATCGCGGTGTGAACGAGCACGGGAAGGTCGGCGCGATTGGCGAAGGTGCAGAGGTCGTCCATGAGCGCGGGGACCCGATCCTGATGGGGAGGGACAAACTGTGCGGTGTGCGGTCCGAGGCCCCCGCCACCGATCCAGACCTGCTGGTCACGCCAATGGCCGACGATTTCGGGATTGCTTTGCTCGAGCAGTGCGCGATGCATTTCCAGGATGGCGTGGCCGTCGATGGACTCGGACAGCGAAAGAGCTGCTTGCATGGCTCGGACGTTGCCGACGATGAGCTGCGCATTCTTCGAGGCGTGCTCACCGAGCTCCGCCAAGGCGATCTGCCGTGCGCCGCTCGTGAGGTTCTCGATTTCCGAGCTGGAGGCGCTCTCGGTGCGCAGGAGAATGGACGCGAATGGTGCCGCGATTTGACCTACTTCCGCATCGAAGCGGGCCAGCTCGCTCGCGGCCTCTTCAGTCAGCGCGTGCAGCTCGCTATCGAGCGAGATCGACTGGTCGGCGATGAATGCGGGCACCGCCGCCAAGTACGGACCCGCGGCCAGACGCTTCTGCGTTCGTGAGCCATACTCGTCCTGGACGCTGTGCCAGGGCCGTTCCTCATAGCCAAGCGGTGGCCAGGGCGACCTCTCCTCAAACGTGGACATGGATCGAGTTTACCAATGCTTATTCACTTATCCATTGTTATGGCTTCTCGTTTTCTGCGCTTGTCCGCAGTCTGAAGTGCTGGTTTCCGGGGCGATAGGCTGCCACCTTCGGTGCGGGCCCGCCGCTGCGATAAACTTGGAACTTGGCTGTCACAGAGCCATGCTTCCCCTTGAGGCCTGCCGAGCGCCTTGGGGTAACCCCACCGCAGCGAAAGTAGCACCGTGTCCCAAGATGTCCTTAGCCCCGCCCGGGTCAACGAGATTCACAAACAGGCGGCCCGGCGTCGGACCTTTGCTGTCATTTCGCACCCCGACGCCGGCAAGTCCACCCTCACCGAGGCACTGGCGCTGCACGCGAAGGTGATCGGCACCGCCGGGGCCTCCAGCGGGAAGGCCAACCGCAAGGAAACGGTCTCGGACTGGATGCAGATGGAGAAGGACCGCGGCATCTCCATCAGCTCCGCCGCCCTGCAGTTCTCCTACCGGGACACCGTCATCAACCTGCTGGACACCCCCGGCCACGCGGACTTCTCCGAGGACACCTACCGCGTCCTGGCCGCCGTCGACTGCGCAGTGATGCTCGTGGACGCCGCCAAGGGCCTGGAAACGCAGACCATGAAGCTGTTTGAGGTCTGCAAGCAGCGCAACCTGCCCATCATCACCGTGATCAACAAGTGGGACCGGCCCGGCCTGGACGCGCTGGCGCTGATGGACGAGCTCACCGAGCGCACCGGCCTGCAGCCCATGCCGCTGACCTGGGCCGTGGGCATCTCCGGTGACTTCCGCGGTGTCTGGGACCTCCGCCAGGACCGCTTCGCCCGCTTCCAGCGCAACAATTCCGGCGCCAACATCGCGCTGACCGAGTACTTCACGCCCGAAGAGGCCGCCGAGACGCAGGGCAGCAACTGGACCGACGCCGTGGACGAGGCCGGCCTGGTCATCGAGTCCAACCTCGAATTCGACGTCGAAGCCTTCCATGCGGGCACCGCCACCCCCATCCTGTTCAGCTCCGCCGCCCTGAACTTCGGCGTGAAGGAACTGCTCGACGCCCTGGTCGATTTCGCGCCGCACGCCGCACCCCGGCCCGACGTTGAGGGCAGCCCGCGCCCGGTTGAATCATCCTTCTCCGGCTTTGTCTTCAAGGTCCAAGCCGGCATGAACAAGGCCCACCGCGACCACGTCGCCTTCATCCGTGTCTGTTCCGGCATCTTTGAGCGCGGCATGGTGGTCACGCAGACCCGCACCGGAAAGTCCTTCGCCACCAAGTACGCCCAGCAGGTGTTCGGCCGCGAACGCGAGGTCATCGACGAGGCCTACCCCGGCGACGTCGTGGGCCTGGTCAACGCCTCCACACTTCGCGTGGGCGACAGCCTCTTCCTCGAAGGCGCCGTGGAGTACCCGGCCATCCCGCTGTTCGCCCCGGAACACTTCCAGGTGGCCCGGTCCAAGGACCCCAGCAAGTTCAAGCAGTTCCGCCGCGGCATCGAGCAGCTCGAGCACGAGGGCGTCATCCAGGTGCTCCGCTCCGACGTCCGCGGCGACCAGGCGCCGGTGCTTGCCGCCGTCGGCCCCATGCAGTTCGAGGTGGTGGAGGACCGCATGGCGCATGACTTCAGCGCCCCCATGCGGCTCGAACGCCTGCCGTACTCCATCGCCAGGATTTCGACGGCGGACGCCATGCCCGCGCTGGCCAACGTGCCCGGCGCCGAGGTGCTGTTGAGGTCCGACGGCGAATACCTCGCCTTGTTCAACGACGTCTGGGCCCTGCGCCGGATCGAGAAGAACCACCCCGATCTGACCCTCGTGCCCATCGGCACCCACAACCCCGCAAAGTAGCGACCAATGCCTGCAGACCAACCCCGCGCGCTGATCACCGGCGCCGGCACCATCAACCCGCTCGGCTCCTCCGTGGCGGAAACCTGGACCGGCCTGCTGGCGGGACAGTCCGGCATCGCCGCACTGGACGAGGACTGGGCGGAACAACTGCCCGTGCGCATCGCCGGACAGGTCACCGCGGATCTCTCGGAGCACCTCACCACGCGCGAGCTGAAGCGCATGGACCGGTGCGGGCAACTGGCGCTGGTAGCTGCCCGGGAAGCCTGGCAGCAGGCCGGGGCGCCCGACGTCGACCCCGAACGGTTCGCCGTGGTGATCGGCTCCGCCTATGGCGGCCTGGGCTCCACCCTAGAACAGGACCGTGCGCTCGCCAGCGGCGGCCCGCGCCGGGTCTCGCCGCACACCCTCACCCGGCTTATGGTCAACGGCCCCGCGGCCTGGGTCTCCATTGACCTCGGCGCCCGCGGCGGAGCCCGGACCCCGGTCAGCGCCTGCGCGTCCGGCGCGGAAGCAATTGTCCAAGGCGCCGAAATGATCCGCTCCGGCGCGGCCGACGTCGTGATTGCCGGCGGCGTGGACGCCTCCGTCAACGACCTGGTGATCACCGGTTTCTCCCAGATCCGGGCACTCTCCACGCGCAACGGCGAACCCCATCTCGCGTCGCGCCCGTTCGACGGCGGCCGCGACGGCTTTGTCCTCGCGGAAGGCGCCGGCATTGTGGTGCTTGAGAGTGAAGCCCACGCCCTGGCGCGCGGCGCCGCCATCCTCGGCGCAGTGGCCGGCGGGGCGGTAACCTCCGACGCCAACGACATCGTGGCCGCGGACCCGGCCATGCAGCGGCGGGTCATGCAGAAGGCCCTGGAGTCGGCCGGAATGCAGGCTTCGGAGATCGGCTTCGTCCATGCGCACGCCACCTCCACCCCGGTAGGGGACCGGCTTGAAGCCCAGGCCATCAACGCCATTTTCGGTGCCGACGTGCCCGTGACCTCCACCAAAGGCCACACCGGCCACCTCCTGGGCGGCGCCGGTGCGCTCGCGGCGGTTGTGGTGGTCCAGGCCCTGCAGACCGGACAGCTCCCCGGAACCGCGAACGTCGAAGCGCTGGACCCCGAAGTGAACCTGAACATCGTCACTGAAAATGCCCACACGCTGGCGCCCGGCTCGGCCCCTGCCGGCCTGGTGAACGCTTTTGGCTTCGGCGGACACAGCGTTGCCCTTGTGATCACCGCCAGCTAGCCGGTCAGCCGGTTAGCCGGTTGCGAGGTGGTCCGCGAAATTCCTTCGGGGCTGCGCCGCGACACCGCGGGTCATTTTCTTGATCTGTTCAGGCCTGAGCCCCGTCAGGGATGCCAGCTCGAATTCGTCCAGAATCTGCTGCCTGCTGGCCTCGGCAAGCAGGTGCAGGCGCTCCATTTCGACTGCTGCCTTCGAGTCCTCCAAGGCGGTCAGTTCCCGCAGCAATCGTGTGATCGCACTGAGGTGCTCGGCCGCCGCGAGTCCTATCGGCTGCAGGTCGTCGAAGGCGCGGCCGGTCCGCCGCACCGCCAGGGCGGACAGGTGGGTGATCCGGGCCAGGTCCGCGACGGGAGTACCGTCCCGGATGGCCTGCGCCACAAATTGGTTGAGGCTTGCCCCGAGAGCCCGGATCCGGCTCGACCGGAAGCGGATGGCGCCCTGCTTGTCCGTGAGCAGCCGGCTGAGCTCTGCCCGTTGCTGATCCGCCGCTTGCCGGCGTTGCTCGCCTCGATAGCGGTAGCCTCCCCGGGCTGGGGATCGCACGGGGCTCCGGAGTGCCCCGCCGTCCCTTGCCGTTGCTGGTTGATGGCGGGCCATCGGTTCCTCTCCCTTGAACAGTACGCACAACGCTAGGCGTGTCCGGGGCTCCCGGGAAATACCTAAATCCGGTGCGGCAATAAGTGAATCGTGTGGGGTCGGGGCCATAAGGCTTCCTTATCTGTCCACGCAGAATACGTCTTATCCACAGCCGCCTGCAGTCCATAGGCTCGAATGACACAAGTCCCCTCACTGATGAACCATTGGAAGAGACCATGTCTGAATTCGTGCCTGCATCGCGTGTTTCACGCATCAAATCGTCTCCAAGCGTGGCCGCTGCCGCCCGCGTCCGGGAGCTCAAAGCAGAGGGCCGCAGCATTCTTGACCTCACCGTGGGGGAGCCGGACTTCGATACGCCGGAACACATCAAGGCCGCCGCCGTGCAGGCAATCGCCGACGGCGAAACCAAATACACCTCCGTGACCGGGACGCCCGCACTGCAGAAGGCCATCCTGCAGACCCTGGAGCTGAACACCGGCCTGCACTACTCCGCCAACGAAATAACCATCGGCGGCGGGGCCAAGCAGGTCATCTTCACCGCGTTTATGGCCTCCCTGGACGACGGCGACGAGGTCATCATTCCCGCCCCCTACTGGGTCTCCTATCCGGACATGGTCCTGGCCAACGACGGCCGGCCCGTGATCGTCCCCTGCGGCGAGGACTCGGGGTTCAAGCTCACCCCCGACGCCCTGCGCGCTGCCATCACCGACCGGACCAAGTGGCTGATCCTGAACACACCCTCCAACCCCACAGGGGCCGTCTACTCACGCACCGAACTGCGCGCGCTCACGGACGTCCTGGCCGGCTTTCCCCACGTCTTTGTCCTGACCGACGAAATTTATGACCAGATCTACTTCGGTGCAGGCAAGCTGACAGGCCTCGTGGAAGCGGCTCCCGAACTGAAGGACCGCGTCCTGGTAATCAACGGCGTCTCCAAGGCGTACGCGATGACGGGCTGGAGGCTCGGCTACGGCGCGGGTCCGGCCGGCCTGATCGGGGCCATCAACAAGCTGCAGTCACAGATTTCCTCGTGCCCGTCGTCGGTCAGCCAGGCGGCGGCCGCGGCCGCCCTCACGGGAGACCAGTCCTTCATCCGCACCAGCGGCGAGGTGTACCGCAGCCGCCGGGACGCCGCCGTCGCAGGCTTGAACGCGATCTCCGGGCTGTCATGCTCGACGCCGGAGGGGGCCTTCTACGCGTACGTGAACTGCGGCGGGGTACTTGGGAAGACGACGCCGGACGGCAGCGTCATCCGAGATGATCAGGACTTTGTGCTCTACCTCCTCGACCACGCATCCGTCGCTGCCATTCCGGGCTCCGCCTATGGGCTCGGGCCCTACTTCCGGATCTCGTATGCAACCAGCCTGGCCGTCATCGAAGAGGCTGCCGCCGCCATCGACAAAGCAGTCCAGGCCCTCAGCTGATCAATCCCCAAACCGAAGGACACAACATGATCCACGTCAAGACAAACGTTGACAGGCCGACGGCGGACGCCGTCCTCAGGCTGTCCAAGTTCTCCTCTGCGACCATCCACGAAGCCCAGGGCAGGAAGGGTGCGCTCAGTTCGAAGATCAAGCCGATTGACCGCAGCATGTCCTTCTGTGGACCCGCCACAACGGTCCGCTGCGCACCCCGCGACAACCTGATGCTGCAGGTTGCCATCCATTATGCGGAGCCGGGCGACGTTGTCCTGGTTGCCGCGGGCGAGTTCGAAGAGGCCGGGACGTTTGGCGACGTCCTGGGCAACGCCATGAAGGCCAAGGGTCTTGCCGCCATGGTGACCGACTCAGGGGTCCGGGACACCCAGGACCTGATCGAACTGGGTCTGCCGGTGTTCTCCGGCAGCGTCAGCATCAAGGGAACGGTCAAGGAAACCATCGGCCCCATCAACCACCCTGTGGTTTTTGGCGACGAGATCATCTACCCCGGTGACATCCTGCGCGGCGACGCCGACGGCGTGGTTGTGGTGCGCAAGGACGAAGTGGAAGATGTCATCCGGCTCTCCCAGGAACGGGACGACGCCGAGCGCGAACTTATCGGCCTGTACAAGGCCGGCGGCACCACCATCGAGCTGTGCAACCTCACCGAGGTACTCAAGGCCAAGGGCCTGCTGGTCGAAGAGGCCTAGCAACGGCTCCTCCGCGCCTGGCAGTGCCGCCGCAGACCTGACGATGCCGCCGCAGAGTCGACCGCCGGGTGGATTCTGCGTGGTGCTGTCTGTCTGTCCGTCTTGTCTGTGTGTCGGGCAGCCAGTCAGGCGCTCAGGCGCGGGCGTGGAGGAACCGTTCCAATCGGCCCTCACCGAGGGATATCCCGAGGTGCACAATGTCCGGCTGGCAGCCGGGGGCATCACACGGGGCGGAGTAGGGCGCGCGCCCGTTTGATGTCAGCTCCGGTTTCAGTCCTTTTGGCCAGTGTGGTGGTTCCCAGTCCTGGTGTTCACTCTTGTAGTGCCGGCCAGTGGGCGATATCCAGCCGGGTGGTTCGTTCTTTGTGGCTGGTGTGGGTTCCCAGGCGCTGGTGTGTCTCATGCGGTGATGTTTAGGGCAGGGTTGACCCAAATTCGATACGCCGGTGGTTCCGCCCTTGTCCCAGGCGAGGATGTGGTCCGCC
>NZ_JBTNDK010000045.1:0-18401 GCF_054511035.1 Pseudarthrobacter sp. MDT1-22
ACCCGTGCCATTAGCTTTGGCGTATGGCAGTTCGCACGGTCTGCGAAAGATGCAGCGCCCTCGTATCCGCCCCGCCAGGAAGTTGCATTTGAAGCGGGATGTACCCAAAGCTGACATCGTAAAGCGGGTCAGCGTAAACGAGGGCTCCGCCTGCCCACGTCGGAAACGACGCCCAGAAAGTGGAACACGTCGTTGAAGCAAAAGAAAGAACGGGAGGACTCACGTGATGGCCAACTGGGCGGCCAGCCATCCTAACAACGCGACAGACACCGATTTTCCCTCAGGACATGTCACCCAGAACGCCAGGACGCATGAACTGATACCAGCCGAAAAGTTGCAGGAAAGGACCGCAATGCACGCCGAGCGGATGCCCGTCCAGGGGCGTGTGCACAATCTACACACCCCCTTTGGCCGGACAAACCCGCGATGCGCGCGCTCTGCTTGGCCCACAGGAAGCAGCTATTGGAGGAAAAGCTAGAAGGAAATTTCCCTAGGTCATGTCGTCAACACAACCCGTAGCCATGAATGAGTGATGGCCAACAAGGGCCATCAGAACAAGCCACAAAGAGGACCGACAACCCAGGACGCCAGCAGGCGGAGGGCCCACCAGCCAGGACCCTAGCCCGCCACCCACACAACTTTACAGGCCACCGCGGCACCAGCCACAGACCGCGGCCACAATCAGAGGGACCCGCGGAGGGTTAATGTACACACATTAAAAGCAAAACCCCCTCTGACGAGGGGGGAATACGTGCCCAAGGTGGGACTCGAACCGGAATCCAGCCCCCGAAACCACTGGACTCCCCCGCAAACATCCCGAATCCGGCCCAGTCCGGCACCAGTACGACCCGATCCGAAGCCCAGGGTGTGCACAATGTGCACACCCCTTTCAGCCTGCCGCAGGCAACGTTGAATCGGGCAAGGACACCCGGGCCGTCGCCCGACTTCCTTCCGCATCCATGTCCTGGACCGCTGCAGTCATGCCTTGTGCCACCGCACGTCCGCTCACCAGGATGGCAGCACCGGCACCGGGCCGTCCACGTCAATATGTTCGGCGTCCCCGCGGGCCAGCCACTGGAGCAGGCCTTCGCGGTCGGACACAACCCGCAGACCGCCGTCGCCGATCACCCACTCGTCACGTTCCTCGGTCACCAACGTCATTCCCGGCGACCCCTTGGCCCGGAGTGAACGCACCACGGCTTCGAGGGCGTTCAGCAGCGAATCCGGATCGGCCTCCTCGATGGTCCAGGCAGTGTCGAGGTCATGGTGATGCACCACCACCTCGGCAATCCGGAGCGCAACGATGGAGGTGGCAGGGAGCGCACCGCCGTTAAGCTGCACCTCAGGGGCCGCAAGCCCCCCGCCCAGCCGCTGTGCCTGCTCGGCGAAGTTCCGGGCCGACTCCCGCAATTCCCCGACGAGCTCTTCCCTCGGGAGAGCGGCCAAGGCGGCGATCTCCTGGGAGCGGGCGTCCCGTGAGGCATACAAGGGACGCTCCTCACCTGACGTGGCCCAGTCGATGAGCTTCACCAAAGCGCGGCCGCTGGAGGCGACGTGGGCGATGACATCGGCTCGCGTCCACCCCTCACACAGCGAGGGAGCGGTCATCTCGTCGTCGACAAGGGACTCAACGGTGGCCAGGAACATGTCCGACTCCCGGCCGAGGCGGGACAGGTCTGAGTGAAGGCGTGCGGGCTTGATCATTTTGCCAGCCTATCCACGCGTCAGTATTCCGACCAGCGTTCCTGCCCTGCTGTTCCATATCCAGATCGTATGGATTGAGACGGGCGGGACTGCCCCGGGTCTTGCTCCCAAAAACACCCATTTGATATGTGCAGCATATAAATATCCCCCGGGCGAAAAGCCGGGTATTTCCCTCATATGACTTGCATCACAGCTCTGTCAGGCTGAAAGCAATCGGAAGACGGCCCCGAAGATCCTTCGCTGCGCTGCTCCGCCTTCACTTCCCCCAGAGAGGACCTGGCATCATGACACAACCGCATGCCGTTATAGCCGAAAATCCAAAAAAGGAGGCGCGCACCGCCAATTGGGTGGCCTTCATCATCTGCACAGCCCTCGTGTTTGACGGATACGACCTCGTTATTTACGGCACTGTCCTTCCGGGGCTGCTTGCGGACCCTAGCCAGATCGGCGCTTTTGATACAGTCGCCGCCGGCCTCCTGGGATCCTGGGCACTCATCGGAGTCCTCGTGGGCTCCCTGATCTGCGGCGCAGTCGGCGACTTCTTCGGCCGGCGCCGGCTGATGCTCCTGGGCATCGCCTGGTTCTCGGTGGGCATGTTCGTCACGGCCTTTGCCACCAGCGTCACTGCTTTTGGAGCCTTGCGGTTTGTTACCGGGCTTGGCCTGGGAGTGGTTATCGCTACTGCCGGCGCCACCATGGCTGAATTCGCACCCGCCGGAAGGCGTCAGTTCTACAACGCAATTGTGTATTCCGGAGTCCCTGCAGGCGGCGTCCTGGCATCAATCCTGGGCATCCTGCTGCTCAATGACATCGGCTGGCGCGGGCTGTTCATGATCGGCGCCCTACCCCTCGTCCTCCTCGTGCCCATCGCGTGGTTCAAGCTCCCTGAGTCTCCGCGCTGGCTGCTGGCCCGCGGCCGTGAGCAGGAAGCCCAGGCCGCTTCGCATCGCACCGGCGTTCCGCTTATCGAGGAACGGGTCATTCAACAGGTGGGCGCCGCACCGCAAAAAACAGGTTTCGCCGCAGTGTTCTCCCGGCAGTTCGCTGTGCCATCCATTTTGCTTGGCCTGATGTCGTTCTGTGGCCTGCTCCTGACTTACGGCCTGAACACATGGTTGCCGAAAATCATGGAAGGCTACGGCTACGGGCGCACATACTCCCTGTTCTTCCCCCTGGCGCTGAACCTGGGTGCCGTCGCGGGCGGTCTGCTGCTTTCGCGCCTCGCTGACAAGGGCGGCCCCCAGCGGGTCATCGCCTCCACCTTTGTTCTGGCGACCATCAGCCTGGTGCTGATGACCTTCAGCTTCCCGCTGCCATTGCTGTTCACCTTCATCGCCTTCGCCGGGGTAGGCACACTGGGCACCCAGGTCCTGATTTATGGGTTCCAGTCGAATTACTACACCACCAATGCCCGGGCCGCTGGCGTGGCATGGTGCGCAAGTGTGGGACGCTTCGGCGGGATACTGGGACCCATCATCGGTGGCTGGCTGGCTGCCGCAGGCATTGGCGGGGCCACTGCGTTTTATATCTATGGGGCCGTAGCCCTCGTCGGCGCAGTCGTGACCGTTTTGGTCCCCCGCCAGCGAAAGCTGGAGGAAGCCGAGCACAAAGTGGAGGAGATCGTCGAAGGGCGGACAAGGGACAGTATCCCTTCGGAGCAACTCAGGTAGCCCGCGTGATGCTGCCCTGACAGTATTACGCGTGCCAGATTACCTAGTAGGGCTTATTATAGTTATTATTTGAACTAATTACCGCGCACAGGGCAGCATCCTTGAGGCCGGTCCCGGCAGAAGGACGGCAGCACCTTGGACATCCGCCAATTGAACTATTTCATCGCGGTTGCCGAGGAACGGCACTTTGGCCGCGCCGCCAAGCGCCTCCACATGGCGCAGCCACCTCTCTCGCAGCAGATTCGTCAGTTGGAGGACCAGCTTGGCGTGAAGTTGCTCAACCGAACCACCCGCAGGGTGGACCTCACAGCGGCGGGCCAACTCCTGCTGGATCGCGGTCGGCAGATTGTCAACGAGTTAGCGACACTTCAGGCCGATGTCTCTCAAGTGGGCAAGGGCGCCACCGGCGTCCTGAGGGTGGGCTTCTCAGGGTCGGCAACCTACGGCGTCATGCCGCAGATCGCCCGCCTTGCCAAGCAGGTCCTGCCCGGCCTGTCCCTTGCGCTGCACGGCGAAATGCTCACTCCTTCCATGGAAGCAGGGCTGCGGGAGGGTAGACTAGACGCCGCGTTGCTGCGCCCCCCCGTTGCTTCACCGGACATCGACTACCGGATTGTGGCCAAGGAACCGCTTGTCGTCGCGCTCCCCTCGTTCAGCGCCCTGGCCGTAGACCGGACCGTGGCCATGCACGAATTGCAGGACCAGGATTTCATCGCCTATGCACCCGAATCTGTGCTCTACCGCACCACGTCGGACCTGTGCCGCCAGGCCGGCTTCCGGCCACGCATCGCCCAGGTGGTGGGAGAGACCTCCACGATGCTGGCCTTCGTGGCCGCTGGGGGCGGGGTGGCCGTCATGCCGTCCAGCGTGCGGGCCATCCAACTCGAAGGCGTGGCCTACCGGGAGATTGAAAACGTCCCCGCGGTCGAACTCGCAGTCGCCTGGATGCGCGGGCATCCCTCCACCCTGCTGCAAAATTTCCTGGAAGTCGTTGATACCGCGACTGCAGAGCCCGGGCGCCTGCCCCCTCACCCCGGCCCCGTGCCGTTTCCCACTGATGAAAGGCTGACCCGCTGATGAAGATCGCAGCCATTGAGGCGATCCCCTACTCGATCCCCTATCTCCACCCCCTGCACTTCGCCTCCGGGTCCGTGCACGAGGCAGACCATGTGATCATCAGGCTCCGCACAGACGACGGGCTGGTGGGCACTGCCGACACACCGCCGCGCCCCTACACCTATGGTGAGACGCAGAAGTCCATCGTCGCGGTGGTAGAAGATATTTTTGCCCCGCAGCTGATCGGGGTCGACATCTTTGACCGGGAGAAGGTCCAGGAAATCCTGTACCGGACTGTCCACAACCAGACGGCCAAGGGGGCCGTGGATATCGCCCTGTGGGACGTCATTGGCAAGACTCTCGGGCAGCCGGTGACAAAGCTGCTGGGCGGGTACTCCGACTCGCTCCGGGTCTCCCATATGCTCGGCTTTAAGCCTGCCCAGGAGTTGCTGGCATTGGCGCTGGAGTTCCGCGAGACCTATGGCATCAACACCTTCAAGCTCAAGACCGGGCGCCGTCCCCTTCACCTCGACATCGAGGCCGCCCGGGTACTGCGCGATGGCCTTGGCGAGGACGCTGAGCTTTACATGGACGCCAACCGCGGGTGGTCCGCCAACGAGGCCGCCGAAGTGCTGCGACGCACGGCGGAGTTGGGCCTGCAGTTCCTGGAGGAACCCGACGACGCCCGCGAAGTCCTCGGGCGCCGTCGCCTCGTGGCGAACTCCCCCATCCCCATCGCTGCGGACGAGTCTGCTGCCAATCTAGGTGAGGCCGCACGGGAAATCCTCACCGGGGGCGCGAACCTCCTGGCTGTAAAGACGGCACGGTCCGGTTTTACCGAGGCCGCCAAAATCGTGGGGATGGCCGAGGGTATGGGCATCGACGTTTATATTGGCAACCAAATCGACACTCAGGTCGGCACCGCCGCCTCGGTGGTCTTCGGCGCTGCCTTCGCCCATACGGCCAAGCGTGCGGCGGAGCTGTCGAATTACCTGGACATGGCCGACGACCTCCTGGCCGAGCCCCTGGCCATCACCGGCGGTCGCATCCGTGTTCCCGAGGGACCAGGCGTGGGCACAGCCGTTGATGAAGACAAGCTCTCCCTGTACCGCTCAGACCGATGACATCCCAACCTCCGAAAGTAGATCCGTGAAATTTCTTGTCCACATGGACGTAAACCTGCCCGCCGACCTCCCCGCCGCGGAAGCCGCGGAGATCAAGGCCAAGGAGAAGGCCTACTCGCATGAGCTACAGCACTCGGGAAAGTGGCCGGAAATCTGGCGAGTGGTTGGGGAGTACGCCAACTACTCAATCTTCGACGTCGATTCGAACGACGAACTTCATGAGATCCTGCAGAACCTGCCGTTGTTCCCTTTCATGGACATCTCGGTGGTGCCGCTCGCCAAGCACCCGTCCGACGTCAAGTAAACGCCGGGTCAAGTCACACCTGCTTACTTCAGAACAAGCTGTGTTCCGGGTCAGTCCTTGGCCCGGAACACAGCCGCAAGTTCGCTGCGGGAACGGATTCCCATCTTCCGGTAGACCCGCGTCAGGTGGTACTGAACCGTCTTCTCCGCCAGGAACAGAGCCCGCGCCGCCTCCTTGTTGGTAGCCCCGGCCGCTACCAGTTCGACCACCGCCCGTTCCTGTGCTGTTAACTGAAGGTGGTGGTCGCTGGCCGCCATGAGCACGGGATCGGCCGGATCGGGCAGGTTACCGACGTCAAGACCTGTTGCTTTGAGCTCACGGTCGCACCGTTCCACGTACGTGGCCGCCCCAAGGGAGTCGTACAGGTCGCGGGCCACGCGCAGGACCGAGGACGCCAAGCGCCGTTTGCCCGCCCGGCGCATGCTTTGGCCGTAGGCAAAGCTGACCCGCGCCCGCAAATACGGCCGGTTAAGCCCGCGGAGGTGGCCCAGGGACGTCTCGAAGTGCTCCCTGGCAGTGTCGGGGTCCCCCTGCGCGGCCACGAGTCGGCCCCTCGCCCACGCCATCCGCGCCAGATCCGAAGGCACTTCCCGCTCTCGCGGAACCCGTTCAAACGCGGTAAGGAACGAGTCGGCGGCGTCGAGCTGATCAGTCATGACAAGGGCGTTGACGTAGGTGTCCTGCCAGGGCCAGAAGGACACCCGGTTCTCAGTCCAGGGGTCCAGCTCCGTCAGCGGCTGCAGCACAGCCAAAGCGCTTTCATAGTCGGCCCGAGCCTCGTGGAAGCGGGCACGGGCAAGGCTTGCCGGCACCTGCATGGCCCGGTAGGTCCCCGGCTGCACCGCTGCCTGTGAAACGTAGTATCGGGCCCGGTCCCAGTCCCCGCGCATGGACCAAAGCTCCGCCGCTGTCCAGTACAGCAGGGGCCGGATCAGCGGCATTCGCGAGGTTTCGAGGCGGACAGATGCGCGCGCCACGGTGGCAGCAGCCGCATCCCAGTTGCCAAGCACCAGGTGGGTACGCGCCAGCCAGGCCTCGGCCCACAGGGAAATCCGCATCGAGCCGCCACGGTACTCAGTGGGAGCAGCCGCCTCGAAGTTAATCAACGCTGACTCAACGTTGTCAAGGCGCAATGCCAGCCAGCCGGCACCCATCTGGACCCGCTGCTTCTGGGCGTTCTCGGCAGCATGTTCGAAGGCCCGGTGATAGGAGGCCTCCGCCTCCGAAAGCCGGCCCTGTGCATACAGGCCCAAGCCGTAGATTGCCTCTGACTCAATGTGCGCAGGGGTTCCCGGCTGCGTAAGTTCCATCGCCCGTTCGGCCCAGCCGGTAATCAGCGGGCCGTCCCAGGACGCTACCCCGTGCAGGACGAAGCGCTGCGCCACCTGCGCGGCGGCCGCGGGATCACGCTGCGGGTTGCAGGTGCGCCACGCCATCTCCAGCTGCGTCTGCGCGCTGTCATTTTGTCCCGACACAGTAGAGAGGTATCCCAGGACTGAGGAGCGGAGCGGTGAGGACGGCAGGGCGTCCACTGCCGCGCTCCACATTTGGGCCTGGGCTATATTGCCGGAACCCACCAGGGCGTCCACGGCTCTCAACAGCCTGTCGTTCCGGGAACGGATGTCCTGGGAAAGCCGGGACGCGGAGAACAGCGCCGTCGAGGCATCCTGCCACACCCCCAGCAGGGCCTGGCCCCGGGCGTGCTCCTCCAACTCCTCAGCAAGGCCCTCGTCTGCTCCGGGAGTCGCTGAGACGCGGTGGCCCAGACGTTCACCCTCGGGCTGCACGGCCTCAGCTGCCAGCCGGTGCAGCGCGATGCGCCGGCTGGGGACGATCTGTTCGTAGATGGCCTGAGCTGTGCCTGGTTCAAAGAACACAACGGAAGAACGGGCCTGATCAACAGTCAACCCCAGCAGCCCTGCCCGGTGTCCCTCGTCGAGTACCTCCATGACCGACTCCAGCCCGCTGACCTGGGAAACCTCCGCCAGACCCGCGCTGCGTCCGAGCACGGACGCAGCCTCTGCCACAGAGACCAGCCCGGGAGACGCGGCCGCCAGGACGCTGCGCATCCGGGCGCGCACCCGGGAGGTCGGAGGCAGGGTAGGAAACCACGTCTGCCACGTCTCCGCTGGTAACTCCTGGAGCAGCTCGACGACCGGTTGCGCAATTCCGCCGGTGTGCTGGACCAGACCGTGGGCCGCCGTGGCACTAAGGTCGATGCCGAGCCTCGTCCGGGCAAGATGCTGGACCTGCTTGGGCGTGAGCGGATCCAGCGGGATCCGGGTGACCTGATGACCTGAAAGGAAGTCCAGGGCACCGACGGGGACACGTGTTGCGTCATCGGGGTTGATCGTGAGCAGGAACAGAATCCTTTTTCCGTGCAGCCGGCGCATGACGAAGGTGAGGATGCGCAGGCTCTCGGCGTCGAGTTTGTGAACGTCGTCGACGGCGACAACTACGGTGCCGTGCGACTGCAGTCCTTCAAGGTGGGCGCTGAGCGTCGAAGCGTAATTGACCACCTGGGCCGGCATGAGAGCCGCGACGGGGCCAGCGGGAACCGGCGGGCCGCCGTCGTAATCCTTTGCCGAGCGAAGCGGCGCGCCGAGCATAAGCTGGGAGTAACCGGCGAGGGCAAACTGCGCCTCCCATTCGTCGCCCATGGCGGACAGTACGCGGACACCACGGACCCCGGTGCGGCAGTGCTCAAGGAATAAATCGAGCACTGCGGTCTTCCCGGAGCCCGATGGCCCGGAGATCACCACTGCGCCCACATGTCCCTTGCGGACAGTGCGGAGAATCTCCAACAGCTCCTCGAAGACCTCCCGCCGGCCAACGAGCGGAAGGTCCTCCGCCATTTCACCGCTTATGGAGCCCGTCGTCATGACCGCAATCCTACTGGAGCGGACCGTACGGCCCTGGCGGCGGGAATTCATCATGGCGGCCTTAGCCCAGGTCCCCGCCAGCAACTGGAAGGATGGTTCCGGTGAGGTAAGACGCTTCATCTGATCCAAGGAATACGATCGGCGCGGCCTGTTCGTCCAAGGTCCCGTAGCGCTTGAAAAAGGAAGAATCCACGGTTTGGTCAACGATCACCTGGTACCAGGCCTTTTCCGTGGAGGATTCGGCCTCCGGCCCCCGCTTGACCTTGCGGGGCGGCGCCTCGGTACCCCCCGGTGCGGTTGCGACCACGCGGATGCCTCGTCCGCCCACCTCCATTGCCAACGACTGCGTTAAGGCATTGACTCCGCCCTTCGCCGCTGCATAGGGCACCCGGTGCAGCCCGCGGGTGGCCACCGAGGAAACGTTGACGATGGTACCGGAGCCCTGTTTCAGCATGGCCGGCAGCACCGCCCGGCAGGTCCAGAGGGTGGGAAAGAGTGAGCGGCGGATTTCCTTCTCGATCTTCTCCTCGTCGTACTCTTCGTACGGGCGGGCCCAAATCGTGCCGCCGACATTGTTGACCAGTACGTCCACCCGGCCGTGGGCGGCCAGCGCAGCCTCCACGGCCTGCTGCGCACCTGCGAAGGTCTCAAGATCTGCGGTCACCGAGGTAGCCGAGCCTCCTGAACCGGAACCCTGGGCCGCCTCCTCGATCCCTTGCGCCACCTCATGGACCAGGTCGGACCGGTCCACGAGGACAACGGCGCCGCCTTCGGCCCCGATCCGCTCCGCTACCTTCTGGCCAATGCCCTGGGCGGAGCCGGTCACAAGAGCCACCTTGCCGGCATAACGGCCAGGAGTAATGAACTGTCCAGCATATGGCTGCGTCATCAGTGGGCGGCCTTGGCATCGATCGCGTTCGCCATGGTGTCCTTGGCGTCGTGTGCATGGGCCATGATGACCTCGCGCGCCCGCGCCTTGTCCTGACGTTCGAAGGCGTCAACGATATCCAGATGGTCCTGCGTGACCCGCATGAAGATGCTGGTTCCCGCCTCGAAGGCCGCCGCCATCTGAGCATGGACGTCGAGCCGGCGGTAGGACTCGAGCAGCATGGGGTTGTCGCAGACCATAAAGAGGTATTCGTGGAACTCCTCGTTGGTCCGCGCGAACTCATCCGGGTCCTGGATGGTGCCACCGGTGACAAAGCGCGTGGTGGCCTCGGCAAGCCGGCGGAACTGGTGCAGCTGCTCCTGGCTGAGCCGGCCCAGCATCAGCTCGCTCACTGCGAGCTCCAGGCCCATGCGCGCGTCGAGCTGGGCAAAGCTGTCCTCCTTGCGGAAATCCAGCCGGCCGGTCTCGAGGGACGAGACGGCCTCGCTACGGCTCATGGTGTCGCCTTCCGCCTCGATCTTCGCCACGGCTGCCGGTGCACCTGTCTCCGCGTCGCCGCCGGTGGTCTCCTTCGGGGCAAACCGCTCGAAATAGAAGTTGGCGGGCTTGATGCCCTCGGAGTCCAGCCACTTCGACACGGCATTGACCATGGGAGGCGGCCCGCAAAGATAGATGTCAACATCGCCGTCGAACAGGTGCGCGGGCGCAATGATCTGGGTGACATAACCCGTGTTTGGAGCAGACGTGCCCGGTTCGGAAGCAATGTAGTCCCACGTGAATCCGGGCAGCTTCGCCTCATATTCCCGCAGCCAGTCCAAGCCAACGATGTCCGCCTCGCGGGTCAAACCATAAATTAGGTGGACGGGCACCGACTGCGGATTCTCGGAGAGCTTCTCAAGGATGGACAAGAGCGGGGCCAGGCCGGTACCGCCTGCCAGGAGCAGCAGGGGTCGCTTGGGCTCGCGCAGGAAGAACGAGCCGTAGGGACCCGTGAATTCTATGGAGTCGCCCACCGCTGCCCTGTCGCGCAGGTATTCGGACATCGCACCTTGGGGCGTCACCCGCACCATGAACGACGCATCGTGCACCTCGGGGCCGCTGCTGAAGGAATAGGAACGCTCCGCGTCGGTTCCGGGGACCTTGACGTTGACGTACTGGCCCGGAAGGAAGGCCAGAGCATCCCGGTTTTCCACGTCCAAGGTGAAGGACACCGTTGTTTCCGTGTGCTTGTTGAGTTCCTTCACGGTGGAAGTGAAGGTGGTGGCCGAGGTCTTCGCCGACTCCGACGTGGCAGGGATCTGAATGGCCAGATCGGACTCCGGCACTGCCTGGCAGGTGAGCATGTAGCCCTTTTCGAGCTCCTCCTCCGTCATGGCGTCGTCAATGTAATCACCCGGATCGAAGGAACCGGAATCGCAAAACGCCTTGCAGGTGCCGCACGCACCATCACGACAGTCCGACGGAATGTTGATGCGTGCCTTGTACGCGGCGTCCATCACGGTCTCGTAGTCGCCGACCTTGATGACTTTGGTGACGCCATCCTCGAAGCTGAGGGCTACTTTGTGGCCCATGATTTCCTCCTGGCTGGGGATCGCGTCGTAGCGACCCGGGAAAGTGTGGATGTGCCCGCCGGGCACGGTTTTGAAACGGTCAAGGCCGGGGCCGGGGCCGGCACCGGCACGCTGCCGTCAGATCATGTAGACGTCAACCACGTGGTGGATGTAGTCATTCTTGAGGACGACCTTCTTCTTCATGATCACCGGCTCCCTGCCGGCAAGATCGATCGTGTAGAAGCTGGTCCCGAAGTACGTGTCCGTTGTGTTGTAGCGGAAGTACAGGGTGAACCAGTTGAAGCGCACCTTTACCTGGTCGCCGTCGTGCTCCACGATCTCGATGTTTGTGATGTTGTGCCCGGTGCGGGGCTCCGGGAGGGAGGTGGCCGAGGACCGGTCCGTCTTGATCCGGAAGACCCGGTCCTCAATGCCGCCGCGGTTATCGTAGTAAATGAGCGAGATCTCGTTTTGCGGGTCCTCGGTCAGCCGGTCGTCGACGTCCCATGCGGGCATCCAGAACTCGGAGTCCGGGTGGTAGCACTGGAGCCAGTCATCAAATTGGCGCTCATCCAGCAGCCGGGCCTCCCGGTACAGGAAGGCACGGACGGTTTCGAGCGTGGCGATCTCTTCGGCGGTCTTGAGCGCCGGAGCAGGTTTTGTCAGGTTGATCATGGGTTATGCACTCTCTCTGGTTCGACGTGGACGCGGTCAGGCAGTGACGGGGAGGCTATCCAAAGCGGAGCGCTCCGCCTCCGCCAAGCCCCGGTCCATGACTTCCTTCCAGTACCCGTGCTGGATCGGGTAGAGCCCCTCGTCCTCCGTGCGCACCCCGGAGGCTATGACCTTGGTCATACCCAGCGCCCGGGCCTGCTCGTCGGGGCCGGCGATCTCGTGGGTGGACCCGCGCGTCATGTCGTTCCACGGCGCCGAGGTGGCCCAGTAAGTCTTGTTGCAGGATCGGAACTCTTCGAGGTCGTCGGGGGTGGCCATGCCCGTCGCGTTGAAGAAGTCCTCGTACTGGCGGATGCGCTTGGAGCGGTTCTCCTGGGATTCGCCCTTGGGTGCGATGCAGTAAATGGTGACCTCGGTCTGGTCCGCGGAGATGGGGCGGAAGTGGCGGATCTGGGAGGAGAACTGGTCCATGATGTAGACATTCGGGTACAGGCACAGGTTCCGCGAGATGTTGATCATGAAGTTGGCCATTTCCTCGCCGTACTTCGCCACGAGCTCCTCGCGGCGGTCCCACAGCGGGCGGTCCTCGGGGTTGGTCCACTCCTGCCATAGCAGCAGGTGGCCGTGGTCGTAGGAGTAGAAGCCGCCCTTGACCTTGCCCCACTTGCCGGCGTCCATGGCCTTGGTCTTGTTGGCGGAGTCGCCTGCG
Source organism: Pseudarthrobacter sp. MDT1-22 (assembly GCF_054511035.1). Lineage (NCBI taxonomy): Bacteria > Bacillati > Actinomycetota > Actinomycetes > Micrococcales > Micrococcaceae > Pseudarthrobacter > Pseudarthrobacter sp. MDT1-22. The sequence continues at coordinate 12,564 of NZ_JBTNDK010000045.1, forward strand.
CTGCGGCGGGCGGTGGTGGCAGCGTAGTTCCAGTGCACGGCGGTGACGTGGTAGCCGTCGGCGCCGTTCTCCGCCTGCACCTTCCAGTTGCCGTCATATGTGTAGGTGGATGAGCCGCGCAGCACTTCGAGTCCCTCCGGGGACTGGTCCACGATGGAGTCGATCACCTTGGTGGCGTCACCCAGGTGCTCTTCGAGCGGGAGCACGTCCGCCTTCAAGGAACCAAAGAGGAAACCGCGGTAGGAGTCGAAGCGGGCAACCTTGGTGAGGTCGTGGGAGCCCTCTTTGTTGAAAGTCTCCGGGTAGCCGGCGTTGCGGGAGTCCTTGACCTTCAGCAACTCACCGGAGTTCTTGAAGGTCCAGCCATGGAACGGGCAGGTGAAAGTGGTGCGGTTGTCCGTCTTGCGGCGGCACAGCATCGCGCCGCGGTGGGAGCAGGCGTTGACGATGCAGTTCAGGTTCTCGTCCTTGTCGCGGGTGATTACTACGGGAGTGCGGCCGATGTTCGTGGTGAAGTAGTCCCCCACATTGGGGATCTGGGACTCATGGGCGAGATAAACCCAGTTGCCCTCGAAGATGTGCTTCATCTCCAGTTCGAAAATATCCTCATCGGTGAAAATTTCGCGCTTGGCCCGGATGACGCCGTTCTCACGGTCGTCGATCACGGCGTCGGAAAGGACCTCACGGACATGGGTCAGGTTCTCGGTCATGGCTGCTCCTTCATTGGAGGGTGCTATACAAATTTGGCGGAAGGTCCGGGCCAGCCGGGGGCGCCGGCGGGGGACGTTGTCAGGCAATCCTGCCCTATCGTGACCACCCTCACATCAGGCAAACACCTAGGTTCGACCAAGGGTGAAATTATGTAGGCTTCATGACTAAAAAGCGGCCAAATTGATATTTGTGGCGTCCTTATCGCGAGGCCTATCATGAGACAGACATCACGCGAAGCCACGTCACCGCGGAATTACACCCCGGCTCGCACCGGGTGCAGGAACCCTTCCTCCCCTGTTCAACGAAGAGTATGGAGAACACCATGACTGACACCCAAACGGACGCCCGTAAAGAGGACGAGGGCACTGCCGTCGAAGCCGGTTCAAAGGCCACCGAGCGCTTTACCGCCTCAGGAAAGCTCGCGCAGCTGGACGTGCCGAAGGAAAGGGTGAGCCTGCTGGCAGGGGCACTCATCAAGGCCGCCAACGACATCGTCGTCGAACACGAGGTCACCTACGAGGAATACAACGCACTCAAGGCCTGGCTGATCAAGGTAGGGACAGACGGGGAATGGCCGCTGTTCCTGGACGTGTGGCTGGAACACACTGTCGAGGACGTCAACTCCCAGGACCGTCCGGGCACCGTGGGGACCATTGAGGGACCCTACTACGTCCCCGGCTCCCCCGTGCTCCAGAGCCCTGGCACCGTGGAGATGCGCGAGGACGAGGAGGGCACCCCACTGCACTTCACGGGCCGCTTCACTGATACCGAAGGCAATGCAATCCAAGGTGCCCAGGTGGAAATTTGGCATGCGGACAGCGCCGGGTTCTACTCCCAGTACGCCCCGGGCCTCCCCGAGTGGCTCTTCCGCGCCACGGTCAAGGCGAAGGACGGCGGCCGCTTCGAAATCAACACGATGCGCCCGGCGCCGTACCAGATTCCCACGGACGGAGCTTGCGGGCAGCTGATCAACGCGGCCGGGTGGCACGCCTGGCGCCCGGCGCACATCCACATCAAGGTCTCCGCGCCCGGCTTCCAGCCTGTAACCCAGCAGCTGTACTTCCCCGGCGATCCTCACAACGACGATGACATCGCATCGGCGGTCAAGCCCGAGCTGATGCTGGACCCGCGGCCGCGCACGGACGGCCAGTCCGGCGAAGAAGTGGTCTATGACTACGTCCTCGCCAAGGAAGGCCAGCACAAGTAGGAACCACCGCCCGAAATCGGTGCCGGCGCCTCGGCTCTTGCACGGACGGCGCCCCGGAGTGCCAACTCCGGGGCGCCAGTGTTTTTTTCCGCCGTTCCCAGGAGCCAGAATGCCGCGATCCCGCGAGATCCAGCCCGCCATGCCCCACGCGGAAGCCGCTGTGGCCCCGGAGTCCCAGCCGCTGCTCGAACGCCCGGGGGTTCGCCCCGCGGGGGTGCGCCAATTCCTCCGTGACCTGAGCACGCCCTACGTATCCAACGGGGTGATCGGCCTCATCTTTGCCGGCTCCGGCCCGATAGCGGTCACGCTGGCCGTTGGAACGGCGGGCGGACTTACCCAAGGCCAGCTCGCGTCCTGGGTGTTTGCCATCCTCTTCTCGGGCGGGGCGGCGACCCTGTTCATGTCGCTCCTCTATCGCCAGCCCCTCGGCTTCGCCTGGTCCATTCCCGGCACAGTGCTCTTGGGCCCGTCCCTGCAGCACTTGTCCTTTCCGGAGGTGGTCGGGGCGTTCTTCACGTCCGGCATTCTCATCCTCGGGCTGGGTGCCACCGGAATGGTTCGCCGGATCATGGCAGCCGTCCCGATGCCGATCGTCATGGCCATGGTGGCCGCTGTGTTCCTGAAATTCGGCACCGACGTCGTTGCCTCAGCCCAGGCGAACCCCGTGGTGACTGTCCCGATGGTGGCCGTCTTCCTGGTCCTCTCGGCCGTGCCTGCCCTGGGCAGGTTCATTCCCCCGGTGCTCGGCACCCTTGTGGTCGGTTGCCTGGCCGTGGCGGCAAGTGGTCAGTTTGCCCTCCGGGAAAGCGGACCGATTCTTGCCACCCCGGTCTTCACCCTTCCTGAGTTCACCTGGGCTGCCCAGCTCGAACTGGTTGTTCCCCTGGCCCTCACCGTGCTGTTCGTTCAGAATGGCCAGGGCGTCGCCGTTCTCGGTGCCGCCGGCCACAATCCGCCGATCAATGTCTTCGCCATCGTTTCAGGCGCGTTTTCCTTGCTCAACGCTTGCTGCGGCGCTGTTTCAGCCTGCGTGACCGGCCCCACGAACGCCCTCATGACCTCCTCGGGAAGCAGGCAGCGCCAGTACACAGCTGCAGTGGTGTACGGCGTTCTGGCCATAATCTGCGCCCTCCTGGCTCCCACCCTCACCCGTCTCATGCTCGCCGCGCCCACGGAATTCATCCTGGCCCTGGGCGGCCTTGCGATGCTGAGGGCCCTCCAGCAAGCCTTTTTGACCGCCTTCGCCACAGCCTTCACATTGGGGTCCCTGGTGACCTTCGTCGTGACCATCTCCGGTTTGAGCCTTTTCAACATCCATCCGGCGTTCTGGGGGCTCGTCATCGGCTACATGGTGTCCCGGCTGCTTGAACGCGCGGATCACGCCAAGTCTCAACGCCGGGATTGCTAGCGGCACGTCTTAGGCCTCCTCAATCCTGCTTGGCATCTTCATGCAAATACTGCTCAGCAATTAGTCGCTTGCGGAGATCCAACGACTTTGAGATTCTCGACACCAAATTCGATTCGTAACCGGACTGTTCCCGTCGCCGAATGGTATGCGGAAGCCCCCCGGCGTCGCTGGGCAGAAGAAGCCGAATTGGCTGTTTTGATGATTCCGCCCATCATGATCCGCGTGCTGCTTTCGTGGGCGGTTCCGACGCACGGTATCGACTGGACTCTTCTGCAGCTGGCCAAGGGCTGATTCTGGCAGTTTAAGTGGGGACCGTCGCCCGCGTGCATCGCGGAGACCAAGCCGCAATGAGGCCCGTGATGATCCCCGCGCAGCCCCGCCGACAACGTCCAATTCCAAATCCCCACGGACGGCACAATGGTCCGCCCCAGTGCGGATCACTGCCGGGACAAAAACCGGCCGAGGACGGGAACCGATGGTAAATCCACCTCCGTCGCCATAGCCGGCACGGACGCTCACATCGGGTCCTTCAGAAGCATCGGCTACTCAGCTAGCAAGGCGGCACTTCTTTCCGTCACGCGGAGCCTCGCCAACATTCTTGGGCCCAGAGGAATCCGGGTCAACGCTGTGACCCCGGGCTGGGTCGACAGCGGCATCATCAGCGAATCATACGAAGCAGCAAGCCTGACTCCGCTGGGTCGAAACGGAGCACCTGGAGACATAGCCTCGGTCGTCGCTTTTCTACTAAGCCCGGAAGCAGCGTTCATCGTCACTGACGGCGGCTACAGCGGTGTGGACTACAACATGAAGCAGGAAAATGACCTTCTTGGCTAAGCCTTTCCGCGTACACGGAATGGTGGCTATTCAGCGGGCAGTTTTCCGGTGGCCCGGGCTCGAAAGGGCCGTGCGCCGCAATGTGGCGTCCACGACCAGATCCCTGAACGCATTAACCGGTCCCGGCGTCCCGCATAAGGGGCCTTCGGCCCGGTCGCGCGGTGAGCACGCGCTCAGCACAAGCCCAAGGATGCTCTCTGTCCGCCGCTGACGGAATTTCTTGCCAGTGGCCGGACCACCCACATAAGCTCAGCCGTGTGAGTGGCCGGGACGGCAATCCGAGAAGCGGAACCGACCAGCGACCCGTGAAGGACATCAGCATGGCTACAGGTACTGTCAAGTGGTTCAACGCCGAAAAGGGCTTCGGATTCATCGCCCCCGACGACGGAAGCGCTGACGTGTTCGCACACTATTCGGCAATCGCCTCCAGCGGTTACAAGTCCCTGGACGAGAACCAGAAGGTCCAGTTCGACATCACCCAGGGTCCCAAGGGGCCCCAGGCGGAAAACATCCAGCCGCTCTAGAGCTCCTGGAAGAGACCGGTCAGCCTATGCGGCGGGCCGGTCTCTCGTTGTGTTCGGGCACCTGCGAGGCGACGGCCTTCTGTTCTTCTTCCCGATTCTTGGCCCGCAGCGCCTTCGCTTCGGCCTTCTGGATCGAGGCCCTCGCCGCGTTGACGCCGGCGGAGGCAGAGATCGTCCGGATCTGATTGAGGGCAACGTGGCCAGCTCCCACCGCCAATACAGCGAGGACAGAGACGCCGGTTACCCAGAAGCCGGATGCGGCGATGACGGGAAAATGATGGCTGCGGCGGCGAGCTAAATGGTGGGAAGGCCATGGCAGCAGGGCCCACCAGTTCCTACAACTCGCCCTCGAGGCCGGCCCCGCCTGCCGACTGGCCAGGCTCAGCAAGCTCATGATCAGCTCCGAATCAGTGGCTATGTCATGCCGTTCCCCCCGCTGTCCTGCATGAACAGGTATCAGAGCGGAAAATTCCGGACCGGCCGCAAACCCAGGTCCATCCAAAGAATAACCAGCAAGTCATGTTGTACGCGGCTCTAGCCACCATGAAGAAGTGAACGCGAAAACCCGACGGAAGGACGAACGAGGATGAACTCCCAGCAGAGACCCCGCAGGGCGGTACCCGGCCCGCCGTAGGCAGCCGCTTCCCCACACAACCGAATAGGCCGTTTCCGAGACCCCACACACCCGGAACATCAGATCAGAGTCCAGAGTGTGCACAATGTGCACACGAAATAACACTCAAAAGCCCCTGACCTGAGGAAACACTGTGCCCGAGGCGGGACTCGAACCGGAATCCAGCCCCCGAAACCACTGGACTCCCCCGGAAACATGCGGAATCCGGCCCGATCCGACCGATGTACGCCTCAGTCCGAGGCCCAAAGTGTGCACATTGTGCACACCCCATTTTTTGCCTTTCGGCGGCAACTCCGACTCGCTGGCCTTATCAGCGGCGGACGATACCGACCGCAGAAGCGACACGACCCGAGTCACCAATCCGGATTCGGCAGGATCACGACTTTCGGGCACGAATCGAGGAACCACGTTCATCACTGAATATTGGCCTTCAGGGGGTCCAGAGGTGGTGCGGGTGAGCGCCGTGGTCGGAATCCCGATTGGCGTGGGTGAGCGCCAGTGTCGGTGTGGGTGAGCGCCA
>NZ_JBTNDK010000046.1:0-17912 GCF_054511035.1 Pseudarthrobacter sp. MDT1-22
CCCGAACTTCGCAACCGACGCCGACATCCTGACCCCGGCCTGATCAGCACCACCACCGCCGGCCCGGGAAGGACAGCCCGCCAAGCCATCCTTCCCGGGCCGCAGGCGGCCGGCTGCTCGTCGTCGGTGAAGACCGCGCTGCCGAGCCCGTAGGGCGAATAGGCCGCGAACTCGCCAAATTCGGACTAAACGAGTTCGCGAACAAGAAACTCATCCGCATCATCTGAGACCCGACACAGCACCAGGAGACTCCATGCGCGCAGCAGTCTATTACGGCAAAAACAAACTTGAAATCGAAGACGTACCGGAACCAACCCCAGGCGAAGGCCAGGTGAAGATCAAAGTCAGCCGCAACGGAATCTGCGGCACCGACCTCCACGAATACTACGACGGGCCGATCTTCATACCGCCCACGGACCCTCACCCGCTCACAGGACAATGCCTGCCCCTGACGCTGGGCCATGAATTCTCTGGTGTAGTCACCGAGATCGGCCCAAACGTCACGGATATTCGCGAGGGCGACCGCGTCACCATCGAGCCCATATATCGCTGTGGTGAGTGCCGACCGTGCAGGACCGGCCACTACAATCTATGCAATGTGATCGGCTTCCACGGGCTGATGGCCGACGGCGGGATGGCGGAATACACGGTCGTGCCCAGCAACCAGGTCCATAAACTCCCCGACAGCGTCTCGCTGGAGCAGGGAGCATTGGTCGAACCGATGTCCGTCGCTTACCACGCGGCCACGCTCGGTGAAGTCAACGATCAAAGCAGGGCCTTGATCTACGGCGCAGGACCCATCGGCATCGGCCTCTGGTTCGCACTGCGCGGGATGGGCCTGACCGAAATCGATGTCGTTGAACCATCCGAGACCCGCCGCAGGTCCATCGAGGCACTCGGCGCACGCACCCTGGACCCGACCAAACAGGACGTGACCGCCCTCATCGCCGACCGGACCAACGGCAACGGAGTCGACGCCGCATTCGACGCCGCCGGCGTAGCCCCCGCAGTCCAATCAGCCCTCGAATGCCTCGGCGAACGCCGCCCCCTGATCAGCGTCGCAATCTACGAAAAACCCCTCCCCACACCCCTCATCAACCTCGTGCTCCGCGAACGGCGCATCCAAGGCACCATCTGCTACACCGCAGCCGACTACTCCGCAGTCATCGACCTCATGGCAAAAGGCCACTACAATACCACCGGATGGGTGGAGGACGTTCCCCTCAGCGGCGTGGTCGAAAAGGGATTCGAACAGCTCCGTGCCGGCCAAAAAATGAAGCTGCTGGTGGACCCCACAACGTAGTCTCCCCAGATCGCTTGTAGCGTGGCTGACTGCGCCGAAGGCTGGCTTTGCATATGCAAGTCCAGCCTTCGGCTGTCCCCGGAATTCCGATGAGTCCTTATGGGTTCGCCAAAGGCGCAGGACTCGCCAGTCGCGGCCTTACCCTGCTTCTCAGTTCAGAGGACTTCAACTTACGGCCATGGTTCCGCTGGAAAGCCCGACTAACAGGACTCCGATTCGAACTAAAGCGACCGGAACAGATCGATTCTGTGCACCTGCAACAGCCCGCCGAGCGGGACGATCCATCAACGCAATGACGCGAAGGAACACCAAGATGTCGAATTCCATTGAGGAGCAAGCGACTCTCTTCAGCGTCGCGCGAAGAGCGCTCACCTCAACGGAGGCGGCCCTCGAAGGGACAACGACTTGGCTCGCCATCACGGACGCCAATGGAAAGGTGACTTACGACTGGGCGGCGGCACCGAGCCTCCGCCGGCATCTCGCGCGGGCAGATGTCAGCGAGGGTGCCGACTTGACCCAGCGTTCTGCGGGCAAGAATGGAGTGGGCGTCGCGCTTGCGACACGTGCCCCCACAGTCGTCCATGGAACTGACCACCTGGATGAGCGCATGCACAAGCTTGTTTGTGCGGCGAGTCCAGTCCTGCATCCCATCACTCGAAAGTTGCTTGGCGCCGTAAATGTCACGTCACTTGCTGGCGAACCTAGCCCGCATCTAAAGGTTGCACTCAATATGATGCTGAGTGGGATAGAGGACTCCCTGACGCGTCTCTCGTGCGCCCGCCACCAGCGGCTCCTCGATGCCCACTTGCGGGTCAAGGCGGGTACAGGAGCGGCCGTCATTACCCTGGACCGCCGCACGATGATCGCCGAAGACGGTCTTGGCGGATTATCACTTGACCGAGAGCAGTTGTGGAGCTTTGTCGAGGAGGCCGGACCGTTTACTAGGGAATTCGTCCTACCGATGGGCATTCGAGCGCAAATTGTCCCTGTGATGCCGCCGCGGACTACGGAGGGTTGCTCGTTAGTACTGAGCAGACTTGATCTCGCAGGCCTTGCAGGTTCGGTCGCAAGGGGTTCAGCCGCTCCGAGGGTAGTAATTCCGCCGGCGCTAGGACAGCTTGAACGGGCAGAGCGGGAGGTTATTGCGTCTGTGCTGCGTGAGTGCCTTGGGAACAAATCGGACGCCGCAGAGCGACTACGAATCTCGCGCGGAACGCTTTACGAGAGAATCCGCCGGTACGGACTGTGAGGACGATGCAATCAGAGCTTCACCGTGCGGTCGACGCTAGTAAAAGGCGCACAAGGGGAATTGGGCATGTGTCCAGCGGGCCGGAGGGAAGGTTCCCTCTCGGCTGTCGGTAGAGTCGGGGATCCGAAGCGGGATGGAGAAGATGGCCGTGACGCCGTCCAACCGTGCAGCATAGATCTTCGTCCGGAACACATATGCAACTTGAGGGATCAGAGCGGCCCGCCTGCGTTGCGGGACATCTCCGATTCGTGGCCCCGGAAGGAAATCAATCATGAAAACACGGGCAACGACCATTCTTGGCATCGAACATCCCATAGTTCAGGGGGGCATGCAGTGGGTGGCTACTGCCGAACTCGCGGCTGCTGTCTCCAACGCCGGCGCGCTCGGCGTCATCAGTGCGCTCACAACCGGCTCACCGGAAAATCTGGCACGGGAGATTCGCCGCTGCCAAGACCTGACTGACCGCCCGTTCGGAGTGAATCTCACCATCCTGCCATCCATTATTCCGCCTCCCTACGAGGAGTACCGCGATGTAATTGTGAGCTCAGGCGTCCCCGTCGTGGAAACAGCCGGGAACAACCCGCGTTCATTCGTGGAGATATTTAAGGCGAACGGGATCACCACCATTCACAAATGCACCAGCGTGCGGCATGCACTTAAAGCCGAGTCGCTAGGGGTGGACATCGTCAGCATTGATGGGTTCGAATGCGCTGGTCATCCTGGCGAGGACGATGTTCCAGGGCTTGTCCTGATTCCTGCTGCTACAGCCCTGCTCCGAATCCCGGTGTTGGCCTCCGGAGGCATTGCCGACGGTCGAGGCTTGGTCGCGGCGCTAGCACTCGGAGCTGACGGGATCAGCATGGGGACGAGGTTCATGTGCACCCAGGAATCCCCGATCCACTCAAGGATCAAGGATGCGATTGTTGCGGCTACTGAGTTGGACACAGAGCTCATATTCCGCCCCTTGCGCAATACCTCGCGTGTTGCGAGCAACTCGGTCAGCCGCCAGGCAGTGGAGGTCTTGGCCAAGGGCGGTGTATTCGAGGACGTCAGAGAACTGGTGGCCGGGGCTCGAGGCAGACGGGTCTACTCGGAGGGTGATCCCGAGCATGGTGTCTGGACCGTGGGAATGGTCCAAGGACTGATCCACGACGTGCCCGGCTGCGAAGAGTTGGTGGCCAGGATTGTCCAGGATGCCGAGGCCCTGATCGATTTACGCCTGGGCGCGCTTACACGATGAACTCAACGCCGCCACCACCTCCGCTGCCGCTCAAAACAGCATCCGCGCCTCGATGCGCATGCGGAGGCGCCCTACTCATGGCAAGAAGATCTGACAGAGAGATCCTGAGCCTGTGTGATCGTCTGCGGCAAGGTCCGTACGAGGCACGGCTCGACGTTGAGCTGCCGCCGGGCTCAACAAGGGAAAGCTGGGCAGGTCTTCCGACGTACCAAGGTAGGTCCGCCGCCGCCCGGTGAGGTGACGGGCAAATTTGTTCCCCGAGAGTGGCCTGTGTGCTGTGGCAGTTGCATCTTCGAGGGGGCTTTCGCGGCGTGGATCCGTCGCTAACCGGGCACGGATTGCAGGGCGAATGCCCGTACATATTTCCTCTGCCGGACTGGCGTTAATGTCGCACCAGAGCCGTGAGTTGCAGGCGGAATACCTCGAGCAATTCGCGGACCCGGCCGGTAGGTTGACTACCGACGGCGTCCGCCATTTGCTGGCCGAAGCCGCCCAGCAGGGCTACGCGCAGCTCGCTGGCATCGTCGACCCGGATACCTGGGGCATTGCCGTTCCGGTCGTGGACGGCAAGCGGCGGACGGTGGCGGCGCTCGGCGTCGTAGTTCCGCTGGCGGAAATGCGTTTCCAGGCCCTGGTTCCGGCGCTGCAGACAGCGGCTCGGGGGATAGGCCGCCAACTCGGCGATTAATCTTACTTCCGTTCAACAGAAGACAGGTAACGCCAATCACGCAGCGCACGCCACACTGATTCCAGACTCATCCCGGTCCGAAACGCCGGGATCCGCAACGAAGCGAGGAATACCATGGCACGCACAACCATCACCACCCAGGTGGCCATCATGGGCGCAGGCCCTGCCGGCCTCATGCTCTCCCACCTGCTGGCCAAGCAGGGCATCGAATCGGTCGTGGTGGAAATCCGCACCCGCAAGGAAATCCAGGAAACCGTCCGGGCAGGCATCCTGGAGCACGGCACCGTGAACATGCTGGTGGACTCCGGCGTCTCGGACCGTGTGCGCCGCGAAGGCGACCGCCACGACGGCATCGAGCTGCGTTTCAACGGCGAAAGCCACCGCATCGACTTCAAGGACCTCGTGGGCGAGTCCGTCTGGCTCTACCCCCAGACCGACGTGTTCGCAGACCTCGCCGCACGGCGGGAGGCCGACGGCGGCGACGTCCGCTACAGCGTCACGGACACCACCGTTCACGACCTCGAAGGCAAGCCGAAGGTCTGGTTCACCGACGGCGACGGCCGGGAATACGAGATCCAGGCCGACTTCCTCGTGGGCGCCGACGGTTCCCGCAGCCACTGCCGCCGCCAGGTGCCGGAGGCTTCGCGGACCCAGTATTTCCACGAGTACCCGTTCGCCTGGTTCGGCATCCTGGCCGAAGCTCCGCGCAGCGCCGACGAACTGATCTACGCCAACTCCGAGCATGGCTTCGCCCTGATCAGCCAGCGCACAGAGACCGTCCAGCGCATGTACTTCCAGTGCGATCCCAAGGAAAACGTGGCCGAGTGGGATGACGAGCGCATCTGGTCCGAGTTCCGCAAGCGCGTCAACGGCAACGGCTTCGAGCTCAAGGAAGGCCCGGTCCTGGAAAAGATGGTCCTGCCGTTCCGCAGCTTCGTGCACACGCCCATGCGTCACGGCAACCTCTTCCTGGCCGGCGACGCCGCCCACACCGTCCCACCCACTGGCGCCAAGGGCCTCAACCTCGCCATTCACGACGTCAAAGTGCTCTTCGAAGGCCTCGACTCCTTCTACTCCAACGGTTCCACCGCGCTGCTCGACTCCTACAGCGACCGCGCTCTGGACCGGGTATGGAAGGCCCAATACTTTTCCTACTGGATGACGTCAATGCTGCACACCGTCCCCGGCGCCGACGACTTCGACCGCGCCCGCCAACTCGGCGAGTTGCACTCCGTGGTCTCCTCCCGGCACGGCAAGGCCTACCTGGCGGAGTCATACACAGGCTGGCCTGCAGTCGGATAGACGTTCGCCTGATGTGGAGGGACAGGAGAGCGATGACTCCCGAGCGTGCTTTCAAGGTGGGCTTGGATGTCCTCAGGTGAGGATCCGGCTGGGTAAGCCATAGGGGAAGGTGACGCCCGCGAGCTCGGCGAGCTCGCGGGCCCGACGCATCACAGAGGCCATTGAAAATCTGTGTGTTTATTGGCCGAGCCCACGGCCGCAAGATAAATCCCGCAAGGGCAAACCGCGGCTACACCGCTCTCGCCGCAGTGTGAGTCCGGCGGGGCAAGCATTTGCACGCGCCAGCGATCCAGATGGCCGCGAACGTCCGTTCGACGGCCCAGAACAGGCCGACGCCCGGATCCCTGAGCAGGAATCCCGGAACACCACCATTCATGCAACCCCCAATGCGTGGAAACATGCAGTAATGCAGGAAGACTCTAAATTTCAGTCCCTGCGGGCCAAGTCCACGTGACGCGCCGAGACCGCAATTAATTTAGTTAGCGCTTCTGACCTGCGGAAAACGTCAGGTTCTGCGCGAAACGGGATGTCCGTTCTCATCCCAGATGTCAGTGCTGACCTGGGGGCTGGCAGGTTGAATGAGACAGAATCTGGGCAGTTCCGTCTCATTCAAGTTGTCAGTTCCGTATTTTCACAAGCGCTTGGAACGCGCTAAAAGGAGTCGCGGCGTTACTGCCGAAGGCCCGAGGAAGCCAGACGACGCCGCAAAGGGTGAGTCTTCGCAGCGCGGTACCCAGGCTGTCAATTTGATTGAGAATGGCCCGGGATCCGTAGACTGACACGTTGATTGCGAAAACTGACATCTTGTATGAGAACGGACACGGGAGTTCTCGCATCCACTGCTACTCCCGTACTTTGAATGCCGATAATGGATCTTTCGTCCGGTCGATGTGGGCCAGGGGCGGCCTGGGAGTTCGGTCATCGGCCAAGCGTGTCGCCACGTTGTCGTTGGCCAACACATCTAATCAGGAGGGCGCCTCCGTACGTGGGATCTTGTACCGGCCTGCCGCGCCTCGGCTCCAGGAGCGACTGGTTCTGGTGTGAACCGGATGGCCGGGTAGTCGCTTCTTGGCTTGGTCATGTGCGTGTTTGCCGAACGGCTCATGAAATGGATGAAGGAGGTGTCGCCGCGATGAAGTTCTACTCAGTTTTGGTGGGCTTACCGGCGAGTGTATGCTCCGTCCCTTGCAGACGGCGTCACCCACAACGTAGGACGGGGCGAACCCGTCCGTAGTCCCAGCGCAAAGAAAAACGGAGTTCCTCAGTGGGGAAAGTGGTTCGCATTTGGCGTGCGCAGAAAGGCGAATCTGGGCGTGTGCACATTGTGCACACTTTGGGCGTCGGATCGGGTCGTACAGGGGTCGGATCGGGCCGGATTCCGTATGTTTCCGCGGTTGTCCAGTGTTTGCAGGGGCCGGAATGCAGTTCGAGTCCCACCTCGGGCACAGTGTTTCCGCAGGTCAGGGGCTTTTTTGGTGTTTCTTCGTGTGGACAGTGTCCACACTCTTGCCTCTGATCTGATGTTCCGGGTGTGTGGGGTCCCGGAAGGCGTATTCGGTTGTGTGGGGGAGCGGCTGACTACGGCGGACCGGGTGCCGCCCCGTGGGGCCTCTTCTGGGAGCTCATCCTCCTTCGTCCTTCCGTTGGGTTTTCGCGTTCACCACTTCATGGTGGCTAGAACCGCCTACAACATGACCTGCTGATTATTTTTTAGATCGACCCAGGGTTGCGGCCGGTCTGGATTTTCCGCTCTGATACCTGTTCATGCAGGAATGCGGGGGGAACGGCATGACATGGCAACTGATCCGGAGCAGATCATGAGCTCGCTGAGCCTGCCCAGGTGGTAGCCGGGGTCGGCTTCGAGGGCGAGTTGCAGGAACTGGTGGGCCTTGCTGCCTCTGCCTTCCCACCAGTTGATGAAGGCGATGGCGGTGAGGATTGGGGCGGAGTGTCTGGTGCTGCTGCGTGTGTATGCGTGCAGCAGCACCTGCTCTGCCCACTTGACCCGGGACCAGTGCGGGTTGCTGTTCGTCTGGGCCAGGAGGACACGGTTCATGGGTTCGTCGATTCCGGGGATGTCCGCCATGAGTTGATCCCGAATGGTGGGGAACTGGAGGCTCGCGATCAGGCTGATGATTTGCTCGTCGGTCGGAAAGGATTTTCCGGCCAGCATTTCCGTCCAAAGCGTCCGGGCCCGGTCCCTGACACCCTCGACGTTCAGGCTCTGCATTGATTTCACGCAAGTTTCCCTCCGTCTCCAGCACAACGTTGTTGTCTTCGCCCGTGCCCTGGTCTCGCCCGTCATCGACGGGCACCCTCTCGGCTGCCACCGGCCGTAGGTCCCGGACCGATCGTGTTCGTCAAGCTCGTCCAGGTCCTCGTGCCCGGCGCCGCCTACGAGAAGATCGCCGAAAGCACCTGCTCGGCCACCACCGTCCGGCACCGGGGAACGGGCACATCGCCGCCGGAATCTTCGAAAAGCTCGAGCAGCTATGCCTGGAAGCCTATGACCGCATCGTCGGCATGGAATTCGTGGACCTGGCCGTGAACGGATGCATCGTCAAAGCCCCCTGCGGCGGCGAGGCCGCGGCCCGGTCCCCGGTGGACCGCGGCAAGTCCGGCACCAAACGCTCCCTGCTGGTCGACGGCAATGGCAACCCCCTGGGCACCGTGGTCGCGGCGGCAAGCGCCACGAGTCGCACAGCTGGCTGACCGGCAAGCCCGAAAACGTTCGCTGATCGCCTACGACCAATGAATCCAATAGGAATTGATCAAATTGCGCCCCTGGGCTCGGCATGCATCTGTTTTCCTCCATCACGCGGGCGGAACAGCCGCGAGTTCCGCGGCTTGGCGCTTCTGCGGCGTCGACGTCGCAAAGCTCGGCTACCAGGGGCGAGACTTCGGATCCGTCGCTGAAGCCGCGGATGTCCCTGCCGGATGGATGGAAGCGTCACCGCCGCCCAGCTTGCCCTCTAAGGCCACAGCATGGGTGCGAGCCCTGCTTTCGAGGTCGCCCGTCGGCTACCTCCCCCGGGCACAAGCGAAGCACAAGCGACGGGCCACCCAAAAGGAACGGCCCGCCGCTTCGCAGCTTTTAGACAGCCAGCAACCGGCAGCCCAGGTCGGTGGCCCTGAACTCGCCGAAGTCGCGCACCACCAGTTCGGCTCCCGCCTCGACAAGCCGTTCTTCCGGGCAGTAACCGCTGAGCACCCCCACGGGGACACAGCCTGCTTCCGCGGCGCAGCGCATGTCATACTCTGTGTCGCCGAAGTACAGGGCTTCGCCGCCGTCCCGGAGATCTGCCAGCACCCGGGCTTTGTCCGCGGCTTCAGTAACGACGACGCCGAACCGGTCCTCGAGGTCAAAAGTCCTCAGTTCGGCCAGCAGGTACCCGGGCCCTGCCGCCGATATGACCGCACACATCTCGCCGGCCGCATTGAGCTCGGCCAGAAAGCCCGCCGTACCGGCGCGAAGGGGCGCTGGCTGCGAAGCCATGGCCGCGTTCCATTCCGCAATGGCGGCCGGCACGTCTCCGGCGCGAACGCCAAGCTTCAGGAACATCTCGTCCATCGGCAGCATGAACTTGCGATCAAACTGATCCGGGCTGATCTCCTGTCCTCCCACCAGCCGCAACGCCGCATTGGTTGCACCACAGGCACGGCCTGCGTCGTCGGCAATGGTGCCGTTCCAGTCGAAAAGGTATTTCATACAGCGGCCGACAATGCAGCGGCTGTCAGTCCCAGTTCGGAGGCCATGCCCGCCTGGAGCCCGCCAGGGCCGTGGAAAACGTGGATCTTCTCCGGATCAGACCACACCCCAACACGGGAATGCAGCTGCGGGCGCTCAGCGGAGCGGCAGGACAGGAGGAGCACCGAGCCGCCCAGGTCCACATGAACGGTCCTGAGCGGGCCGTTGGGCTCGATCAGGATCACTTCGCCTTCCGTAGTCCAGGCGTTGCCGCGCTCAGGTCGTCCAAGGCGGACGTCCTCAGGCCGGACGCCCAAGACAACGTTGCCCGTCAGGCCTGCGTTGCTGGCGTCCGTGGACACGCGTCCGTAGGCCGTCTCCAGCGCCCCGGATTCCGAGCGGACCGAGGAGAGGAGGTTCATCGGCGGCGCTCCGATGAACCCGGCAACGAAGGCCGAGACGGGAGAATCGTAAAGCTCGTCCGGAGTGCCCAGCTGCACGATGCGCCCGTTGTCCATCACGGCAATGCGGTCGGCCATGGACATGGCGTCCTGCTGGTCATGGGTGACGGTCACGCCCGTGGCGCCCTCCTGGCTGATGAGCTGGTGGATTTCGGCGCGCAACGAGATATGGAGCTGGGCATCGAGTCCGGACATGGGCTCGTCGAGGAGTACGACGCCGGCATGCCGGGCCAGTGCGCGCGCCAGGGCAATACGCTGGCGCTGGCCGCCCGACATCGCCTTCGGGCGCCGGTGAAGCAGTTCCTCGACTCGCATCCGGGAGGCAACCTCGCGTGCCCGCTTCTCCGCCTCCTGCTTGGACAGGCCCAGGCCGTGGCGCAGCCCCAGGGTGATGTTGCCCAGGGATGACAGGTGCGGATACAGGGCGAAGTTTTGGAAAACGATCGACACGTCGCGCTGGTGGGCGGGCACGCCCGCCTGGTTCTTGCCGTCCAGTTCCACGGTGCCCTCGTCAGGGTGTTCGAGCCCGGCGATGATCCGCAGCAGGGAGGACTTGCCGGATCCCGAGGGTCCCAAAATGGAGAGGTTCTCCCTGTCCCGGATGGACAGAGTGACGCCGTCGAGCGCCGTCACGTCGCCGAAGCGCTTGGTGATGTTGGTCAGTTCAATCGCTGTCATGGTTACTTACCCAGCATGGAGTTGATGGACTTCGCTGTGGCGGGCACAACCTCGTCGGCCGGCTTTCCGGTGGCAAGCTGCTCCATCATGGTGCGCACGGTGTTGATGATCTGGGCCGTCTGGGCTCCTTCGAAACCGCCCCACACCGTCAGCGGCTTGTCGTAGGTCCACGCGTACCGCATCTGGGGAGCGATGTTTTCTCCCTTGAGGAGCTCTTCGGTGGCAAGCTTGTTGACCGGAATGTAGCTGTAGTCCTTGCCGCTGCTCAGGAGCGAGGCCTCCTTGGTGAGCATCTCAGTGATCATTGCCTGGGAGAATGCTGCCTTGCAGGAGTCCTCGGAGATGACCACCCAGCCATTGCCGCCCGCAGGCAGGTCGCCCTCGGGTCCGTTGAGTCCGGGAAGGTCGATGGGCGTCCAGTCCAGGTCCTTCGGAGCTTCCTTGGCAACCTTCACAATGCGGGACGTCGTGGCCATATGGAAGGCGAGGTTCCCGGCGACAAACTGTGCCTGGCCGTCATCCATGCGCACATTCAGGGACACTTTGTCCTCCGCCAGACGCGAGAGCAGCCCGATGGCCTCGCGGCCCTTCGGGGTGTCAAAACCGAACGACCCATCCTCGGCCACGTACTTTTCGCCGGAGGACTGCACCAGTGCCTGCGAGAACCAGTCCGGAAGATCATCCGAAGAGATGTTGATGCTGGGCTTGCCGGTCTTCTCGGTGACCTTCCTGGCGGCTTCCTCCAGTGCTGCGAAATCCTTGATGGACGCCGGATCGGTAATGCCGGCTTCAGCCAGCAGCTTCTTGTTGACCAGCATGGTGGGCGTGGAGATCTGAAACGGTGCAAGGTAGGTGGTGCCGTTGACTTCCCCGGCCGTCAGGAACTGCTTCTGGTAACCCTCAGGAAGTGTTGCAGGGTCCAGCGGCGCGGGGTTGTAGCTGTCGGTCCAGAACCGGAGCTGGCCCAGGCCCGTCATGATCAGGTCCGGCCGCTTACCCACTGCTGAATCCGCGACGATCTGCTTGGTGAGGTCGGAATAGTTACCGCTCTGGGCGGCGACGGCATCGATCTTGAGGCCGGGGAACTTCTGTTCCATGACCTTCTTTGCGTGGTCGACGGCGGGCGTGCCCTGGGGGGCGAACGCCAGTTTGATGGTGGTTTCCTCCGGCTTGCACTGGTCGATGGCGGCTGCAGCGGCGACAGAGCCGCCGGAGCCGGACTCAGCACCTCCGCAGGCCGAGAGGCTTAGGACCGTCACGGTGGCGAGCGCGGCGGTGGCAAGGATTTTGTGGCGCATGGGGATTCCTTCGTGTGATTTGGGAGGTCTGTAGATGGGGGTGGGGAGGGGTTACGGAGTCAGCCGGCGACTTCGGTGCCGGCCATACCGCGGACAAAGTGACGCTGGGCGAGGAGGAAGAGGATGACCACAGGTGCGGTCACGATAGCGGCGGCGGCCGCGAGTGCGGGATAGTCGAAGCCGGTGTCGGCATTCTGGAAGATCGCGAGGCTGAGCGGCGGGGTCATGATGGCCGGGCTACGTGCCACCAGGAGCGGCCAAAGGTAGTCGTTCCAGTGGGTGAAGATCGACAGCATGGAGAAGGCGGCTATTGACGGAGCCGAGATCGGCACGACCACTGAGACAAGGGTCCGCAGTGGGCCCAGCCCGTCGGTCTCTGCCGCCTCCATAATGGCCTCCGGCACCGCCATCATCTGCTGGCGCAGCATGAAGATGCCGATGGCGCTCGTGACGAACGGCAACACCAGGCCCAGCCGTGTATCGCCCAGGCCGAGCAGGTTCAGCCCCACGAAGGTTGGGATCATGGTGGCCTGGTGCGGGATGAGGAGGCAGGCCAGCACCAGGCCGAGGATGAGGCCGGCGCCGCGGAACCGGAACTTGGACAGCGCGTAGGCGGCCGGAATGCAGGTCAACAGCTGCAGGACTAGGATGCCGAGCGTCACCGCGATGCCGTTGAGCATGGCCTGGCCCAGGTTCGCCTTGTCCCAGGCCCGGGTGAAGTTTGAAAAGTCGAATTCGACGGGGATGAGGCTCAGTCCCGTGGTTGTCAGGCCCTCCGCGGGGGCCACTGCCGTCCGCACCATCCAGTAGAAGGGAAACAGTGCCAGTGCCGCCGCGAGGATGCCGAGGGTCGTAGCCAAAGCTGTGTGGACTTTGTTCAGTTTGGTCATGGGGTTTCCTTGGTACGCCGCGGACGTCCGATGATGCCGACGGCAAGCAGCAGGGCGATCAGGATGAAGGAGATGGCGGATGCTTCGCCGATCCGGAAGTACTCGAAGCCCACCTTGTGGGCCGCGGTCATGGCGGTTTCCGAGCTTCCCAGTGGGCCGCCCTTGGTCATGACGTTGACGATTTCAAAGACCTGGACGGCGGCGGTGATGGACAGGACCGTGACGAACACCACGGTGGGCCGAAGCATCGGCAGGATGACCGTCCGCAGCTTGGTGAAACCCCGGATTCCTTCGACGGCCGTCGCTTCGTGGATGGAGGACGGGATGGTGGTCAGCCCTGCCATGAACAGCAACATGCACAGGGACGTAGCCCGCCACAGCCCCAGCAGAATAACGGTGAACAATGACGTATCGGCTTCATCCAGCCAGTTCACCGGGGCGAGGCCGACGATCCCGAGGAGCTGGTTGGCGAAACCGCCCTGGAACGCGAAGATCCATTTGAACACCACGGCCATGGCCACCATGTTCGCCGTCATGGGCAGAATGAGGGCGGTCTTGGCGAGCCAGCTCCCGCGGCCCATCTTTTCCATGAGCAACGCCAGCAACAGCCCCAGCACAATGGACGGGATGATCGTGGCCAGCGAATACACCAGCGTGTTCCACGCCGCCTGATGGATCAGCGGATCTGCAAAAACCTTGAGGTAATTATTGATGCCCGCGTACTTCCATGAACCCCCGGACAGCGGGATAACGAAGAAGCTCCCGATCAGGGACAACAGGGCCGGCCCGTAGACGAACAGCAACAGGGCCGCCAGAGCGGGGAGCAGCAACAGATACGGCGTCAGGGACGGCCTGGAGTATCCAGAAGTGGGGGCCTGCTTGCCTGTACGGCCTCCGGGAGCCGGCGTTGCGGCTGCGACCTTCGCCGCCGAACGCGTCAGCAGGCTCATGATCCGGCTCCCAGATTAAGCGCGAGCAGCCCGCCGTCGACTCCCACCGTGAGGTAGCTACCGCCCCCGGCGGCGACCAGCGGGGCTGCGAGGGGGACCCCGACGTCGTACGTCCCGGCCGGGGTGCCGTCCAGTCCGTAACGGCGGATGACGCCGTCGAGCCCTGGCAGCAGCAGCGTTTCGCTGGACTCTTCGTAGGCAGGGGCGGCCATGACGGGGTTTGCCTTCATGCGGTAAGCCGTCATGGGGAACGGAGCCAGCCCATCCACTGCTGCATCCCACAGCTGCCCGCCGGTCTCCTTGGCCAGCATGCGGAGACCACGGCCGGTCACGGTGACCACGTATCCGGCGGGGGTGATGACCGGGGTGGAGGGGCTGTAGCCGCCTTCATGCTGCACGGTCCACTGCGCGGAGCCGGTCTTCCGGTCCAGCTTGGCCGTGCTGGAGATCGCCGGTACCAGGAAGCTGTCCTGCGCAGCGTCGTAGGCCGCGGTCCCGGTGACCCGGAGGTTCCGGGCGGCGTCCCACGGGTCGTCCTGCAGTAGGGGCATGGGCCAGATAGACTCCCCGGTGTGGAGGTCGACGGCGATCGGCGAGTTCGGCGTCGGCCAGAACCCCACCATCACCATGGTGCCCACGATCGCGGGGCTGGAATGCGTGACGATGTTGTGGTGGGGGGACAGATCGGTGCGCCGCCACAGGACCTCTCCGGTGGCAGCGTCCAGGGCGCGGAGGTCGCTCTGGTCGCCGAGCACCACGATGCCCGCCGATTCCACTGGTGACTGCCAGGCGAAGCGCCGGTACGGGTCCGTGGAGGGCGTCGTCCACAGCCGCTCACCGGTTCCGGCAGCCAGGCCCGCTACCGCACCGTTGACCTCGGCAACCACCACGACGTCGCCAACCAGGACCGGACGCGTCTTGACGGCGGACCCGGTGGGCGCCGACCACAGAAGCCGGCCGCTTTCAGCGTCGAGCGCCTCTACCGTCCCGGCAGGGCGGTCCTCAATCTGGGAGCCGGCAAAGATCTGGTCCCCCGCCAGGGCGAGCCCGGCGCGGTGGCCGGCACCGGCCAGCTGATGGCGCCAGCGGACCAGCGAACTGCCGGATTTGGCGTCATATCCTGCGACGGTGGCCTTGTCGACGTCGAACGCGTGTTCCGGGTTGTGCAGGTAGTGGGCCGGCATGGTGCGGGTGTTCAGCTCCAGGCTCGTGCCGTCCCACACCACTTCGCGGAACATCGGCGGGGAATAGTCCAGGCCGGCAAAAAACGGGGTGGGGCTGTTGACGTGCAGGACGCCGTCGATGTCCACGACCCGGGACGTGTGCCAATGGCCGGAGAAGGTGGCCAGCGGCTTCCGCGGGAGCCGGTCCATGACCGGATGCCCCGGCTGGTCATGCATGCACAGGATGTAGGGGGTATCGTCCCCGGCGGCCGCGAGATCATTGCTGAGCCATTCCTCCTGGACCGTGTGGTCTAGTCCGAGCTCGTGCGTGTGCCAGTCCATCACCACCACGTGCAGGCCGGCAACACCGTAGGAGAACCACCGCGGGCCCACCAACGACTCGTACAGTCCCGGGTCGCCATCGTTGACGATGTAGTTGTTGCGGGAAATGCGCCCTGCCCGTCCGGCGTGCATGTGGTCGTGGTTCCCGGGAACCAGGTTGACGGGAACCTGGGCATCAGCCACAGCATCCAGCAAACCGGCAAACTCCTCCGGAGATCCGTGGTCCACCAGATCGCCGGTGACGATCACGGAGCGGCTCGCCGGCGAAAGCTGAGGGAGGTCCTGAATGAATTCCTTCAGCTGGTCAGGCGTTGTCAGGCGTCCTTTGTCGAAAGCCCACTGGTCGGGCTGAGCCATGTCGATATGCGTATCGGTGATGTGCATGAACTGGTACGGGAGGGATTGCTCCGTGGCGTGCAGTTCGAAGACGAGCTCCGTGCTGTTGCCGGCATTGGCGGGAACCCGCCTGAACCAGTGGTCCGTATGCCACCCGGTGGGACGGGTCAGGGTGATGAATGAGCCGAAGGTTTCGACAGTGAAAGTGCCGTCCGCTCCGGTGGCCACGACGTCCCGACCGTTTGTGACGGCGACGCCGGGAAGCGGCATTCCTTCTGCCGCGATGACACGGCCGGTGATGATTGTGGGCATGAGGTCTCCAGGATTGAGCGGAATATTCTGGGAATTGCGCTAACTGCGATGAAGTTGGGAGAGGATGTCGTTGCTGGCGGACAATGCGGCCATGCGCTGATGGGATCCATGGGTCAGCAGAACCACGATGGCGTCCAGTACAGCCAGGTGCACCACACGGCTGGTCATGGCATCCACCCGGTAGGCCGTTTCCTGACTGCCCGCCACCACTGACAGATCCACGAGGTCAGTCAGCGGTGTTCCGGTAAAGCTGGTAACCGCCACCGTCGCTGCCCCCGCTGCCTTCGCCGCACGGGATGCTGCCAGTGTTTCCGTGGTGGAACCCGTATGGCTGACGATCAGGCAGGCATCCTCCCGGGTGAGGCGGCTGGCCATGATGTTCTGGATATGTGCATCGGCGACAAACACAGCATCGACTCCCACCAAGGCAAGCCGATACGCCACATCCGCGGCCAACGGAGCTGACGTGCCGATGCCCAAAACCAGGGTTCTGCGTGCTCTGCCGATACGGGCCGCAACTTCTGCCACGCTGCCGTGGTCAATGTTCCCCGCGGCAGACTGTAACGCCTCGGCCGAACCGAGAACCACCTTGCGGCTAACGGTCCGTTCATCGTCATCGGCCTCGATATCGGCAAGCTGCACAGTTTCGGACGGCGACTCGCGGGTCAGAACCAGCTTGAGGGCCTGGAAACCGGCCAGGCCCATGCTTTGGCAGAACCGTACTGCGGACGCGGACGAAACTCCTGCCTCAGCCGCGAACTGGCCGATCGACTGATTGATGATGTTCTGCGGATCTCCCAGAATGGCACGGGCGATACGCAGCTCCACGGCGGAAAACGAGGCCAGGTTTTCCCGGATGGACTCAAGGAACTGGGTCTGGTGCTTGGCGGGGACTTTGATTTGTTGCGTGCTCACAACTTCAAGTTAGGTGGCTGAGTCAACGGGCGAGAACACCGGAGGTAAACGAAGAAAAAACATTTCACAAAATGGTCAGCTGTGAAATTTACGTTCACGCTGTGCCCGGAATAGTGCGCATCCATGCAACGGCCCACAGAATGCGGCACATCTTCCGGGTGTGGCGGGCCCACTCACTGGGAGACGAGGCATTGGAGCGGCTTTACGTGGCGGAGGCACAGCACTTCTCCGGCGCGGAAGCTGCCCCGCCATCGTTGCCCAACTGGCCACGTGCCGAGGCCACTTCGGCATGGCCTTCTGGAACCCCACACTGCTCCGCTGCGAAGCTGACCTAGTTCCCTGCGCCTGAAGTTCGTTTCAGAAGTCTGCCGATTGATTCGAGAATTTGTTCAGCGGTCTTGGTCCAGATGTATGGTGTGGGGTTTTCGTTCCATGTTTTGACCCAGTTGCGAATGTCGGCTTCGAGGGCCTGGACGCTGCGGTGGTCGCTGCGGCGAAGGAGGTCTTCGGTGACGAATCCGCGCTCGACTTGGTTCAGCCAGGAGGAGTAGGTGGGGGTGAAATGGATGTGGAACCGCGGGTGGGCCTGGAGCCAGTTCCTGATAGTCGGGGTTTTGTGGGTTTGGTAGTTGTCGCAGATCAGGTGCACGTCCAGGTCCTCGGGGACCTGGGCGTCTATCTTGACCAGGAAGCTCCGGAACTCGGTGGCGCGGTGCTTCCGGTGAAGACTGGAGATCACGGAACCATCCGCGGTGTTCAGTGCGGCAAACAAGGTCGTGGTCCCGTGCCTGACGTAGTCGTGGGTTCGTTTCTCGGGCGTCCCAGGCATCTGAGGAACGCAGCCGGGATCATGCGGCTTTCGGCCGATCGGACCATGAAGGGGTGAAGAGGAGGTGAAATCGTTATGCAAAGCCTGGAGACTCAGTGCGCCGTGCGGGTGTGCCCGGAAGTCCCTAACGAGCGCGGGCAGGACCAGGTTTCGGCCGAGGTTGATCTGAGGTGTGTCAAGGATGTGAGACAGTCGCGTAGTTTCTTTTTGGTCAGGCAGCCGCGGGAAGCGGTTGCGCGGTTGGCGTGAAGGCCGCCATTGCGGTGGC
>NZ_JBTNDK010000047.1:0-16687 GCF_054511035.1 Pseudarthrobacter sp. MDT1-22
ATGAAAGGCACCCTCACCGTGAAATAACACCCCGGCAGAAGGACGCAGTACACCGGGAACGAAGTGGGGTCTGGAACGGAGATATTCGTTTCTTCGTTACCGGGCGTGCGTCCCGAAGGGTCTGCGCTCGTGTTCCCGGATCGAGGTTTCCCTGGCCCGGTTGCCTTCAACGCGGCAACTCACCGAAGCGGGGACCGGCACATGGGCGGGTCTCAAGGGCACTGTAGAACTTGGTGCAGACGGGGTGATCCACCTTGTGTGGACACCCGGAATCGTTCTGGATGCCGTTGATGCCCGCGCGGCCATGGCAGGGGTGAACGAAGTTGCCGGCGGGCAGGAGTATCCGATGCTGGTCGACGTGGAGAGCATCGAAGCTGTGACCCGGCAGGCCCGCGCCGTCTTGGGAGCCGGCCCGAAGCGCGCTGCCGCCTCTTCGGCAGCCGTTAAATATTCACCAGCCATGCTCTCTCAACGATCGACGCTAGCAATCGTTGCGATCGGCTTAATCCTTAGCGCTACTTTTCCGCGGAATGGTCCTCAACCCCCGGACAGGGTAGGTCTGGATCACCTGAGCTTTGCCGTATCCGCCCGCACCGACCTCGACACCGCCGTAACGGTCCTTGACGAGCTCGGCATTGCGCATGGGGAAGTCAAGGACATCGGCGCCGGTTACATCCTGGAATTCAGGGACCCCGACAACGTGGCGCTTGAACTCTTCGCCCCTGCCTGAGATGTGTTCGACCTGAGGCGTGTTTCACCTGAGATGTGTTCGATCCAAGTCATGTTGGATGCGCTGCCTAACCGCGTATCGCTGTGCCGTCGGGCCTTTCGTCAGATGACCTCTGGCCAGATATGTTGCACCGCCCCTACAGTGAAGTCATGCTGCACTCAACCCGGCAAGGCTCCGGTAAGCCACTCCTCCTGATCCATGGGCTCGGTTCGAGTATTGGCAACTGGAACCCGGTAATCCCGGCGCTGGCCGCTGAACGCGATGTCATCGCCGTCGACCTCCCCGGTTGCGGCGAATCCGCGCCGCTGACCGGCGAAACCACCATTGCCACGCTGACCGATGCCGTCGAAGCCTTTATCCGCGACGGGGAACTGGGCGACCTTGATCTGGTAGGCAGCTCCATGGGCGCCCGGATGGTGATGGAAATGGCACGGCGAGGGCACGCTGGCACCACGATCGCACTGGACCCTGGTGGATTCTGGAATGACCGCCAGGCAGCGATCTTTGGTGCAAGCATCAAGGCATCCGTCGCACTGGTGCGCCGCATCCAACCGGCGCTCCCCTTCCTCACGGGCAACCCCGTGGGCCGCACGGCCCTGTTGGCACAGTTCTCCGCCCACCCTTGGAAGCTGCCGCAGGATCTGGTCCTGCACGAGCTTCGCGGGTTCAAGACATCGACCAGTCTGGACCCGGCCCTCAACGCGCTGATTCACGGACCCCGCCAGGAAGGCGCACCGGCCGGTTCGCTCAAGGGCAAAGTGGTCATTGGATGGGGGCGGAAGGACAAGGTCACCGCTCCCAGTGAGGCGGCGCGGGCCACGGAGCTGTTCCCGGATGCAACGCTGCACTGGTTCGAAAACTGCGGTCACTTCCCGCACTGGGACCAACCAACGGAAGCGGCGCGCCTGATCCTCGATAGCACCGGCTGAGCTGCGGCTGAGCGCCGGGGCGGAGCCATTTACGGCTGAGTTAGCTTCAGAAAGGTGGAACCGGCGACGGCTGGGGATGATGCCCCGGTCTCGGGAGGCATCGACGTCGCCGGTCCCGAATTGGGGAACCGGCTTCACCTGGACCGCCGCCGCTAGGTGCGTGGGTCATTAGTCGGGTAGCAGCGGAGTCCTCGATTTAGGGTTTAAAGGGGCTTGAGGACCAATGCTCGGGAAAGTCACGCTAAGCCGGTGGGGCCAGGTATCAGAGGTTCTGGTCGGCACCGCTGTTACGCCGGGTCAGCGGCGCTGGCGGTGGGCCGTCGTCCGATGCTTGTTTTGTTGAGATGGCCGTAGATCGTGGAGCGCGGGACCTGAAGCAGATCGGCGATGCGCTGAACGGTGTGATCCCCTGCATCGTAGAGCTGTTGAGCGTGGTGGACCTGGTCGGGGGTGAGTTTCGGTCGTCTTCCTCCGGTTCGGCCGCGGGCGCGGGCGGCCGCGAGGCCGTCGCGGGTGTTGGCGATTATGAGTTCTCGCTGGAGTTCAGCGAGGACAGAGAGCATCCCGAACATCGCCCGCCCTTCCGCGGTCGTGGTGTCGATGCCTTGCTCGAGGACACGCAATCCCACACCACGTTCCCGGAGAGCTGCGCCGAGAGTGACGAGGTGCAGGACTGAGCGGCCGAGTCTGTCCAGGCGGGTGATGACGAGCTGGTCGCCGGCCCGGTTGGCCGAGGCGAGGGCTTTATCGAGCTCGGGCCTGCTGGCTTTGGCGCCGCTGGCGTGGTCGAGGTAGATGTTTGGCGGGTCGACGCCGGCGCGGGCGAGGGCGTCCGTTTGGTGGTCTGGGTTCTGGTCGGCGGTGGAGACTCTGGCATATCCGATCAACATGTGTCGAGAATACCGTTAAGGCAGGGTTTGCCGACGTTGATTTCCGGCGCGGGTTTCCGACATAGATTTCGCGGCGTGTCGCCGGTAGGTCGGGGTGTCGGTAGATGGTCCTTTCCCGACACCGGTCTAAGCGTGACTTTTCCGAGCATTGGTCCTCAACCCCCTAGGCCTGGGTGACAGTTCTCAGCAGGGTGCACCACCCGTCTGGTAAGGGCACACCCCAACCTGACGTCCATCCCACTCGGACGAGTGTCAGAATAGGGTCTGAAATAGCGTTTCCGGACATGCCTTTTGGAAAGTCATAGGTTTCATCCTGACAGCTTCGGCAGGGGTGACTACGGCGGCAGGTCAAGGAATCCGGTATGCGAGGGTTACCACGCTGGACCAGAATGAACAGCGCAAGCTCGGCGGCCAAGCCTTGGATTAGATTTTCAGCGACAAGGCTTCCGGCATCTGTACCCTCAGGCCTCAATTGGCCGAACTGCTGCGCTCCGCTCGTGACGCAGACATCGTCGCGTTGGGCGAACTTCGTGTTTGGCAGGCGGAACCAGGAGCCAAGTCAAATGCCTGGAGGCCTCCCTGATCAGTCTCAGGATCGTGCCATATCCACATAGCCTGCCCGCCCATTGACCCCGGCGCCCACAGGGGATGCAATGGAAGGAGCAACCCGGAATCCTGGGCCGGGCCTGACGCGGGGAGGTGCCGCAGTGCCGGCATTCGCAGAATCCGTCCTGTTTGGAGCGTTGCAGCTGAGTTTCTGGGGCGCAGTGCTGGTGTGCGCGGTGGCTGCCACCGCCTTGGCCGTCCGCCGGCATTCGACGCCGGATCCTGCCGTCCGTGCCCCGGATCCCGTGTTCTGGGACGTCTTTATGGGGTCTGCGGTCGCCATTCCGGCGATCCTCATTCCCACACTCGCGTCACCCTGGTTTGGTGTGGTCCTCGCCGCACTCGGCACAGGTGCGGGCGTGGCCGCCTACCGTGGCAGCCCCCAGATCCTGGCCTGGCAGGAACGCCGCCGGCAGCTGCGACAGGACCGGCCCGTTCACGCCGCGGCGCAGGCTGAACATGACGCACTCCTGGCCCGGTGGAGCCGCTACGAACTGGACCCAGCCAGCTGCATCGACTACCCCGCCATGACGGACGTCCGGCTGCCCGAAACGTCTGCGCTGATCCGCGCCATGAGGGAGGCAGAGCAGCTGCGGGCGGTGCCGCACCAAGGGTACGCTCCCGCCGTCGTCCGCTTTGGCGTTGCCCTCGCCGCGGCGGAACGTGCTGCCGGAATCACCGCCGTCGGACATTAACTGCCGTGTCGCCGCCACTGGAGTCCGGCCGCGGGGCGCCGTAGCATCCGAGGATGGAACCCACAGAAGCGGAAGTCCGTGACCAGTTCGGCAGGCGCCTGGAGGATAAGGGGGCCTGGCGGGAGGCCATCACCCTGGAAGCTGCCGGGGAACTGACGGCGCGCTGGCTGGAGGGCCGTAGCGAATACCAGGCCGCCACCTTTACGGTTCGCTACGACGACGAAACAGAACCGATCGCCACCGAGCTTGCCGCCCTCAACAGGAACGGGCTGTTCACCAAGGAATCCCAGCCCGGGCTGCGGACCGGCAACTCCGCCCAGCGGCAGTACGTGACCGGCTTCTGCAGTGCAGAGGCGGCAGTGGAACTCCTGGCCCTTTCCACCCGGACTGAGCTGGTGACCGTGGCCCATGCCCCGGGCGAGGCCAGCAGCGCCGCCATCCCCGTAACGCTCGACGGCGACGAGGTAGTTACCGTCCTCGGCTCCAGCGAGACTCCGGTGCAGGAAGAGCAGATCCAGGACTGGGCGGAGGAAACCAACGAAACGCTGGCGCTCCTGCTCGCCGACTCCTGGTACGTGGAAATCCTGGATCCGGTCTGGGGCCGCAATGACGTGCTGCTCCCCGCCGTCCTCGCCGCGCTGACAGCCGTGCCGTAGCCTACGGGCGGCCCCGGACCCTTCCCCTAAACCTCTACTGTGCCACTTTCGCCTACACTCATCCGGCTGTGCGTCACTTTGGACTTGACCCACTGGAGGACGGTGGCCGCCGTGCCGCCCGGGCTAGTCCAGTATTCTGCGGATTCCGAGTCCACCCGGAGCAGGCACACTTCCGGAGTGTCCGGTCCGTCGGGGAACCACGCTTCAACTACCTGGTTCCACATTTCGTGGATCTTGGCCCGGTCCGTGACCACCTCGGCGGTGCCGGCCACCGACACCCACTCGGTGCGCCTGCCGAAGGAGACGTTGACCCTCGGATCAGCCTGGATGTGTGCCACCTGGGAGGTTCCCCGGCCCGTGAAGAACCACAGGTCGCCGTCATCCTGCACGTCCTGGACGGCGAGCGGCCTGCTGACCAGGGCGCCGTCTTCGTTGATGGTGGTCAACATACCGATGTGCGAATCGTTGATGATGTCCGTAACTTTGCTGATGTTTTCAGTGTCCGTCATGCTCTCACCTCGTTCTGGTCGAAAGGGAAGTTCCCCTCCGCCAGCCTATTGGTAAGCATGCTTCTTTTCTACCCGGACTAGCCCTGCGGAACCTAGAGGTCTGAGGTACCGGCCTTGACCGCCAGCACCGGCCGGTCCGCCTGCATCAGAATCCGTTGCGCGTGGCTGCCCAGGATGAACTTGCCCACCTGCGTGCGGTGGCGGAGGCCGATGACGATCAGCGACGCATCAGCCTCCCGGGCGAATTCCAGGAATTCGTCAGCAAGATCGCTCAGGTACGGCGGCTGGATGACGGTGGCCTTAACGCCAGCTTCGGTGGCTCGCTGGGCTGCCTGTGCGAGGATGTCGTCGGGTGCCACTGACTTGTCCACCAGTGCGCCTTCCCGCGCAGAATTGACGATCACCAGGTCCTCGTTGCGAAGCTTGGCTTCCGCGATGCTTGCCGTAAGTGCGGCTTCTCCTGCGGGTGTAGGAACGAATCCGACAACGATGCTCATACCTTCTCCTTGATTTCTGATGTTGACGGGCCCGCCGGGACGGAGGCCTTGCGCTTGGCTGCGGCACCGCGGATAACGGGCAGCGCTGCTACCAGGACGAACACCACCAGCAGGGTGGCCGAGATGGGGCGGCCGAAGAAGCCGGTCGGGTCTCCGCCGAAGACCAGCAGCGAGCGGCGCATGGAGCTTTCCAGCAGTTCGCCGAGCACAAACGCGAGTACCAGGGGACCTGGTTCAAAGCCGAACTTCTTCATGAGGTAGCCGACGATACCGAAGACGACCACCAGGGTGACATCGAACATGCTGTTGTTGATGGTGTACGCGCCCAGCAGGGTGATCAGGGCCGTGACGGGCGCCAGGATGGCGGCCCGAACGCGGAGGATCTTCACGAAGATTCCCACCAGCGGCAGGCTCATGATCAGCAGCAGGATGTTGCCGATGTACATGGAGTTCACCACACCCCAGAAGAGCTCGGGGTTCTGTTCCACCAACTGCGGACCGGGAGTTACGCCCTGGATCAGCAGCGCGCCGAACATCAGCGCCATGGTGGCGTTGGCGGGGATCCCGAGCGTCAGCAGCGGGATAAAGGATGAAGTGGCGGCGGCGTTGTTGGCAGTTTCTGGTCCCGCCACACCCTCGGGAGCGCCCTTGCCGAAGCGCTCCGGCTGCTTGGCGCGCTTCTTTTCCATGGCGTAGGAGGCCATCGAGGCGATGGTCGCACCGCCACCGGGGAGGATGCCCAGGAAGAATCCGAGGACCGACCCGCGGCCGATCGCGCCGGAGGCCTGCTTCAGGTCCTTCCTGGAGGGCCAAACGTTGGCAACCTTCGACGGCGCCTTCGCGGCCCGGTGCCGTTCCTCCAGGTTGTAGAGGATCTCACCGAGTCCGAAGAGACCCATGGCGATCGGCACAAAATCGATGCCGTCTGCGAGTTGCAGGCTGCCGAAGGTAAAGCGGCTTTCACCGGTAAAGATGTCCCTGCCGACAGTTGCCAGCAGGAGGCCGAGGGCCGCGGCGATGAGCGCCTTGGCTTTTGATCCGTTGCTGATGGTGGCCACCAGGAGGATACCGAGCATGGCCAGCGCGGTGTATTCCGGCGGACCGAAGTCCAGCGCGAAGCTCGCCACAATGGGGGCCAGGAACGTCAGGCCGATGATAGAAGCAGTGCCACCAATGAAGGAGCCGATGGCCGCCAGGCCCAGCGCAGTACCGGCCTTGCCCTGCTTGGCCATCTGGTAACCGTCGAAGACGGTGACAACAGAGGACGCTTCGCCGGGGAGCCGCAGCAGCACGGACGTGATGGTGCCGCCGTACTGGGCGCCGTAGAAAATGCCGGCGAGCATGATGATGGCCGTGACGGGCTCAACGTTGTAGGTGAGCGGAAGCAAAATGGCGATGGTTGCCGCGGGCCCCAGTCCGGGCAGTACACCGATCAGCATGCCGATCACGACGCCGATCAAGCAGTAAAGGAGGTTTGTCGGCTCCAGGACAACGGCAAATCCGTTGATAACGGGATTTAGAAAATCCACGGGGGTCTCCTAGAAGAGGTGGGGAATGGAGGTGTTGAGCGCGAGGACGAAGATGCCATAAAAGGCGATGACCACACTTGCGCTGACAACGAGGGTGGAGCGCCAGGTTTCGCCGCCGAGGAAGCGCATCCAGATGACGCACAGCGCCAGGGCTGGCAGCTCAAAACCCATAAGTGGCATGAGGGCCACCATTGCGGCCAAGGTCACCAGTCCGGTCAGCGGCGCGCTGGACATGCGGGTGAATTTCTCCGCATCCCGGTTGTGCCGGCCGGACATCAGCTGGAACAGCCCGAGCGCCACCATGACGCAGCTGATGGTGAACGGCCACAGGCCGGGCTGCGGCTTGTCAGGAGTTCCCACTCCCATCATGATGGCCAGGACGGCCGCTCCGGTCCCCACGCCAAGGACCACCAGTGAGGATGCCGCATTGGCCAACGCTCCGGCGGCGGGAGGCTTTTCGTCCTCCCACTGGGCCGCGAGC
This sequence comes from Pseudarthrobacter sp. MDT1-22, assembly GCF_054511035.1. Lineage (NCBI taxonomy): Bacteria > Bacillati > Actinomycetota > Actinomycetes > Micrococcales > Micrococcaceae > Pseudarthrobacter > Pseudarthrobacter sp. MDT1-22. Next base: position 7,523 of record NZ_JBTNDK010000047.1, read on the forward strand.
TGTTCGGGGGTCAGGTCATCCAGCTCGCCAGCGGATTCCGCGGAAGTTTCCTTCACAGGAGTCACTTATTTCCGCCAAGGCTGATGTCGTACTTCTCCACCAGCTCCTTGTATTTCGCTGCGTAAGCCTTCCAGTCGGTGGCCACTTCCGCACCGGAGATCTCCTTGGGCGTCAGCATATTCTTCTTGTTGAACTCCTTGTAGGCCTCCGACTTGAAGGCCTCCTTGAACGCGGCCTGCAGCTTGTCCTTGACCTCCTGCGGGGTGCCCTTCGGAGCGGCGATGGCCCGGTACTGCGCCACAGGAACGTCGTAGCCCGCTTCCTTCGCCGTCGGGGTGTCCGGCAGGAACGTGTTGCGTTTTTCGGAGAAGACCAGGAGCGGGGCCACCTTTCCGGCCGCGATCTGCGGCATTGCCTCACCGAGCTGGATGGTTGCGAGCTCCACCTGGTTGCCCAGTGCGGCAGTCAGGGCGGGCTTGCCGCTGTCAAACGGGATGTCGGTACCTTTGACGTTGGCCTGCTTGAAGAGCACTGTCTGGGCAAGCTGGCTGCCGGTGCCGACACCCGTGGTACCGAAGGTCACGTTCCGGCCGGCATCGGTCACATCCTTGAAGGTCTTGAACCCGGATCCGGGACTTGCCACCAGGACGTAGTCGTCCTGGGAGAGGCCGGCAATGATGTCCAGGTCGTCAATGTTGACCGCTTCGTCAGCTGAGACTGCCAGCGGCGTAATGGTTATAAGGGATGCGTTCAGCAGGACGAGCTCCTGCCCATCAGCGGGCTTGCCGGCCACTTCCTTGGTTGCCAGGGCGCCGTTTGCACCCGGCTTATTGACCACGGGCATCGGCTGGCCAAGGGTTTTGGAGGCGCCTTCGGCGAGGGCGCGGGCAATCAGGTCCGTGCTGCCGCCGGCAGCCTGACCTACCGAGAGATTGACCGGGCCCGATGGGTATTTGGATGAATCGGCTCCGGCGCTGCCTGCGACGTTGCCGCAGGCGGTCAGTGCCAGCAGCGTAACGGCAGAGGCCGCTCCCAGGATCGTGCGGCGTGTGGGGAAGTGCATCATTGGAACTCCTCGTAGAGATTCGGGCGAGGCCCGATCGTCGCTGTGAACCGAATCACTTCTGGCTCGCTCAACGACTATAGGGAGACGCTATGATGCATGTCTAAGCCCAAAAATGCATGGGGTGATACCCGAAAGGCATCATGTTCACTTTTGACCAACTGGCCGGATTCATCGCGGTCGCGGAGGAACTCCATTTCGGGCGGGCGGCGGAAAAGCTGAATATGACCCAGCCGCCGCTCAGCCGCCAGATCCAGAAGCTGGAGAAGAGCATCGGCACGGAACTGCTGGAACGCGACAACCGCAAAGTGCAGCTCACACCGGCCGGGAGCGCTTTCCTGGACGAAGCCAAGCGGCTGATGGCCCTGGCCAACCGCGCACCGGTGACAGCCCGCCGGATCGCCACCGGCCGCTCGGGCGTGCTGCGCGTGGGCTTCACCGCCGCCAGCGGGTTCAGCATCCTGGGGCCGCTCTTGGAAGAGATCGCGTCCATTCTTCCCGAGGTGGACATTGACCTCCAAGAGCTTGTGACCGGGGAACAGATCCAGGGCCTGCTGACCGGCGAGCTCGACCTGGGCTTGGCCCGGCCGCCCTTCGACGGGGAAATCTTCGATTCGCACCTGCTGTACAAAGAGTCCATGGTGCTGGCCGTGCCAACAGGGCACCGTTTGGCGGACCTGTCCCGCCCCGTGGAGGACGAAGACATCCGGGACGAACCGCTCATCATGCATTCACCCACGCAAGCCGCCTACTTCTACGACCTGGTCATCCGCATGCACTCCATCAACCACGGGAACGTCCTGCACACCGTGAGCCAGATCCTCACCATGGTCTCCCTGGTCGCGGCCAAGCGGGGTGTGGCTTTTGTCCCGCATTCAGCCACGCTCCTGGCGATCAAAGGGGTCGAATTCCTACCGCTGGCCGGCCCCAGCAGCGACGACCCTGTTGAGCTCCATGCCATCTGGAAACGCAAGGTGGCCAACCCGGCGCTACGGCGGCTCCTGCAGGACCTGGAGTTCCGCACTGAGTAGGGACCGCCGTCGGAAGCTCAATACCCTTTCGGCATCAATGCATACACAAATACACTTAGACAGGCATAACGTCCTCTGCCTAATCTGAACAGGAACCAACACCCCCGACCGCGAGAAATTAGCACGCGGCGCCCACACAGAGGACTCCACCGTGGCAAAGTACACCCCGCAGGAACTGGCAGACACCCTCAAGGAAGGCCTGCTGTCGTTCCCGGTGACGTCATTCGATGCCCAGCTGCAGGTCGACGAGGAAAACTACCGAAAGCACCTTGCCTGGCAGGCCAGCTTCCCGGTTGCCGGCCTCTTCGCAGCAGGCGGCACCGGCGAAGGCTTCTCCCTCACGCCGTCGGAATCCGAGCGAGTGGTCCGCGCCGCCGTCGATGAAGTCGGCAGCATTGTCCCGGTGCTCGCCTCTGCGGGCGGTTCCACTGCGCAGGCCATCGAGAACGCCCAGGCTGCGGAGGCCGCCGGCGCTGACGGGCTCCTGCTCCTCCCCCCATACCTCACTGAGGCGGACCAGGGCGGCCTGATCGACCACGTCAGCGCCATCTGCAGTTCAACCTCGCTGGGTGTCATCATCTACAACCGCGCCAACGCCATCTACAAGGACACCACCGTTGCCACCCTCGCGGACCGCCACGAAAACCTGATTGGTTTTAAGGACGGCGTGGGCGATCTTGAACACGATGCCCGTGTCTACGCCAAGCTCGGCGACCGCCTCTTCTACCTCGGCGGCCTTCCCACGGCAGAAACCTTCGCCCTCCCGCTGCTGCAGCTGGGCATGAGCACCTACTCCAGCGCCATGTACAACTTCCTCCCGCAGTTCGCCCTGGACTTCTACCAGGACGTCCGCAACAACGACCGGGTGGCCGTGAACAAGAAGCTCAATGACTTCGTGATCCCCTACCTGGATATCCGCGACCGCGTCAAGGGCTACTCTGTCTCCATCGTCAAGGGCGGCCTGGATGCCATCGGCCGCTCGGCCGGCGGGGTCCGCCCGCCGCTGCAGAACCTGGCACCCCAGGACTTCGCAGACCTCAAAGCCCTCATCGCCACCGTCTCCTGATCACCTTCTCCCTAGGAGTAACTACAGTGACACTCACCGGACATTCCCTGATCGCCGGACAACCCGTCGCCGGGAGCGGCAAAACCGCTTTCGGCTTCAACCCCGCCACCAACGAACAACTGGCGCCCGCTTACTCGCTGATCACCGAAGAACAGCTGACGACGGCGACCTCCGCCGCCGCCGCGGCCTACCCGTCCTTCAGCACCCTGGATCCTGAAACGCACGCCGGCTTCCTTGAGGCCATCGCGGACAACATCGAGGCCATCGGCGGGGAACTGACCATCCGCGCCGGCCAGGAAACCGGGCTTCCCGCCGCCCGGCTGACCGGTGAGCGTGCCCGGACCACCGGCCAGCTGCGGCTCTTCGCCGCGGTGGTCCGGCAGGGCGACTTCCGCGGCGTCCGCATCGACCCGGCCCTGCCCGAACGTACTCCCCTGCCCAGGGTGGACATCCGCCAGCGCCAGATCCCGCTCGGCCCGGTGGCAGTTTTCGGTGCCAGCAACTTCCCGCTGGCCTTCTCGACGGCGGGAGGAGACACCGCCTCCGCCCTCGCCGCCGGCTGCCCGGTCGTCTTCAAAGCCCACAACGCCCACCCGGGCACCGGTGAACTCGTGGGCCAGGCCATCATCAAGGCGGTCAAGGACTTCGGCCTGCACCCCGGCGTCTTCTCCCTGATCTACGGCCCCGGTGCCAGCATCGGCCAGGCACTCGTCGCTGATCCCGCCATCAAGGCCGTGGGCTTCACCGGTTCCCAGTCCGCCGGTATCGCCCTGATGCGCACCGCCGCCGCCCGCCCGGAACCGATCCCCGTTTACGCGGAAATGTCCTCCCTCAACCCGGTCTTCGTTTTCGAAGGCGCCCTCAAGGGCGACGTCGACACCCTGGCACAGCAGTATGTCACCGCCGTTACCGGCAGCTCCGGCCAGCTCTGCACCTCCCCCGGCCTGCTGTTCGCCCCCGAAGGCGAGGTGGGCGACAAACTCGCTGCCGCCGTCGGCCGTGCTGTCTCTGCCCGCTCAGGGCAGACCATGCTCACCGAAGGCATCGCCGGATCATGGAACGCCGGTGCCCAAGCACTGGGCAGCGCAGCCGGCGTGGACGTCATTGGGCAGGGCATGGAAGGCGCGACAAGGAACGCACCGGCGCCGACGATCTTCGGCACTAACGTGTCCGAGTTCGTGTCCAACCAGGTGCTGCACACCGAAATTTTCGGTGCCGCGAGCCTGGTCATCCGTTACAGCACGGTTGAAGAACTCATCCGGGCGACCGAACGGCTTGAAGGCCAGCTCACCGCCTCGTTGCAGCTCACTGCGGAGGACTACCCGACGGCGGCGCGCCTGGTCCCTGCCTTGGAGCAGAAGGTGGGGCGTATCATCGTCAACGGCTGGCCCACCGGCGTCGAAGTAGGCCATGCCATGGTTCATGGCGGCCCCTTCCCCGCCACCTCCGACTCCCGCACCACCTCGGTGGGCACCCTTGCCATCAACCGCTTCCTGCGGCCGGTCGCCTACCAGAACCTGCCCCAGGAACTCCTGCCGGCCGCGCTTCAGGACGGCAACCCGTGGCACCTGAACCGCCGCATCGACGGCACTGTTGTTGCTGCAGATGTGGAGGTCAGCGCATGAGCACCCAGCCCACCATCGCCCGCGTGGAAGTGGTCCCCGTGGCCGGCCACGACAGCATGCTGATGAACCTCAGCGGCGCCCACGGACCCTTCTTCACCCGGAACGTGGTCATAGTGACCGACTCCGACGGGCGGACCGGGCTCGGCGAGGTGCCCGGCGGCGAGAAGATCAAGGCCACCATCGAGGAAGCCGAAACCCTCATCGCGGGCAAGCCCGTGGCCCGCTACCGTTCCCTGCTGCGCGAAATTGCGGCAGAGTTCGCGGACCGCGACGCCGGCGGCCGCGGCCTGCAGACGTTCGACCTGCGCACCACCGTGCACGCGGTCACCGCCGTCGAGTCCGCCCTTCTGGACCTGCACGGCCAGTTCCTCGGCGTTCCCGTTGCCGAACTGCTCGGTGACGGGCAGCAGCGCACCTCCGTGCCGATGCTCGGATACCTCTTCTTTATAGGTGACCACGCCCGGACCGACCTTCCCTACCTGGTGGAGGACGCGCCGTCGGACCGGTGGGAGAAGCTCCGCCGGCAGGAGGCCATGACTCCGGAGGCTGTTGTGGCCCTGGCCGAGGCGGCCCAGGAGCGCTACGGCTTCAGCGACTTCAAGCTCAAGGGCGGGGTGTTGTCCGGGGACGTCGAAGTGGATGTGGTCACCGCCCTTCACGAGCGCTTCCCGGACGCGCGCATCACCCTGGACCCCAACGGCGGCTGGCTCCTGGAGGAAGCCATCCGCCTCGGCAAGCGGATGCAGGGCATCGTTGCCTACGCCGAGGACCCTTGCGGCGCCGAAGGACGGTTCTCCGGACGCGAGGTTATGGCTGAGTTCCGCCGTGCCACCGGCCTGAAGACGGCCACCAACATGATCGCCACGGACTGGCGGGAGATGTCGCACGCAATCCGCAGCAACGCGGTGGACATCCCGCTGGCAGACCCGCATTTCTGGACCATGTCCGGCTCAGTCCGCGTGGCGCAGCTATGCAAGGAGTTCGGCCTGACCTGGGGATCGCACTCGAACAACCACTTCGATATTTCCCTGGCCATGTTCACCCACACCGGTGCGGCCGCTCCGGGCGAGATCACGGCGCTTGACACGCACTGGATCTGGCAGGACGGGCAGGGGCTGACTAAGAACCCACTGCAGATCCGCGATGGCGCCATTGAGGTCCCGGCGTCTCCAGGCCTGGGGATTGAACTGGACCGCGACGCCCTGGACAAGGCCCACGAGCTGTACCTGCAGCACGGCCTCGACGCGCGCGACGACAGCATCGGCATGCAGTACTACATCGACGGCTGGTCATTTGACCCGAAGCGGCCCTGCCTGGTCAGGTAGAAGCTTTTCGACCACCCAGCTTCCGCACGGCCGGACCTCCTCCTCAACAGGAGACGGCCGTGCGGGAATTCCAACAGCTAAATAGATAGGGCGCATAGTGGGCGGCGTTGTCTCCGGAATCCTGATCGTCTCCGTCGTCATTGCCGTGGGCTATTTCGCCGCCCGGCTGCGGATCCTGGGACCGGAAGTCCAAGGGGCGCTGACCCGCACCGCCTACTACGTCACCAACCCGGCGCTGCTGTTTACGGTGGTTGCCGGCAGCGACATCCACGCCGCCCTGGGAACCGATGCCCCGCTGGCGCTGCTCTCCGCAGCGATAGTGGGGCTTCTTTATTGGCTGGCGAGTTTCCTGTTCTTCCGGCGTCCTGCGGCGGAGACCGCCGTCGGCGCCATGGCCAGCAGTTACGCGAACGCGAACAACATCGGCATCCCGGTATCCCTGTACGCCGTGGGGACAGCGCAGCACGTGGCGCCCGTGCTCCTGGTCCAGCTCCTGGTGATGGCGCCGTTCTACCTGACTGTCCTGGGGCTGGTCTCCGGCACGAAAATCTCATGGAAGAAGATGCTGCTGCAGCCGTTGGGCAATCCCATGATCATCGCCTCGGCATTGGGTGTGGCCGTCGCCCTGACAGGCTGGACTGCGCCGGACCTGCTGCAGAAGCCGATTGACATGCTGGCCGGCGGGGCCGTGCCCATGGTCCTCCTGGCCTTCGGACTGTCCCTCGCCGGCCGCGCACCGCTGCAGAAGGACGACGGCCGGACCGAAACCCTCGTGGCAACGTTCCTCAAGATCGCCGGAATGCCGCTGATTGTGTGGGTACTTGGCCGCTTTGTCTTCGGGCTCGAAGGGCAGCATCTACTCGCCAGCGTCATTATGGCTGCACTTCCCACGGCGCAGAACGTCTTCCTATTCGCGTCCCCCTACGGCCGCGGCATGACGGTGGCCCGCGACGTCATCCTGTGTACCACTGTGCTCAGCGTAGGGGCGCTCGTTGCTGTCGCCTGGCTGGTGGGATAAACCCGCCCTACTTGTAATACAAGTTTAATACTTGTAATCTAAGTAGTAGGGCAATGCAGCCCGGACAGTCTGCTTTCGAGGAGCAACCATGAGTACCGTCGATGTCATCCGGCACGTAAAGCTTTCCACCGCGCGGCTGCCGCTGGCGGTCCCCATCAGTGACGCCAAGGTGTTCACCGGCCGCCAGAAGCCCATGACCGAAGTGGTGTTCCTGTTCGCGGAGATCACCACGGAACTGGGCCACAGCGGTATCGGCTTCAGCTACTCCAAGCGCGCCGGCGGTCCCGCCCAGTACGCCCATGCCAAGGAGGTCGCGGAAGGACTCATCGGCGAGGACCCGAACGACATCGGCAAGATCTACACCAAGCTGCTCTGGGCCGGCGCCTCCGTGGGCCGCTCGGGTGTGGCCACGCAGGCCCTCGCCGCCATCGACATCGCGCTGTACGACCTCAAAGCCAAGCGTGCCGGCCTCTCGTTGGCCAAATTCCTTGGCGCCTACCGGGACTCCGTCCAGACGTACAACACCTCCGGCGGCTTCCTCAACGCCTCGCTTGCAGAGGTCAAGGACCGCGCCACCGTCCTCCTGGAGGAAGGCATCGGCGGCATCAAGATCAAGGTGGGCCTGCCCGATTCCGCCGAAGACCTGCGCCGCGTGGCCGGCATCCGCGAACACATCGGCTGGGATGTTCCCCTGATGGTGGACGCCAACCAGCAGTGGGACCGCGCCACCGCCCTGCGTTTGGGCCGCCAGTTGGAGCAGTTCAACCTCATCTGGATCGAAGAGCCGCTGGATGCCTACGACTTTGAGGGCCACGCGCACCTGGCCAACGTCCTGGACACGCCCATCGCCACGGGTGAGATGCTGGCGTCCGTTGCCGAGCACAAGGGCCTCATCAACGCCAACGGCTGCGATATTATCCAGCCGGACGCACCCCGCGTCGGCGGCATCACCCAGTTTTTGCGCCTCGCGGCCCTCGCGGACGAGCGCGGGCTGGGCCTGGCGCCGCACTTCGCCATGGAGATCCACCTGCACCTCGCCGCGGCATACCCGCGGGAACCGTGGGTGGAGCACTTCGACTGGCTCGACCCACTGTTCAACGAACGCCTCGAAACCAAGAACGGCCGCATGCTGGTCCCGGACCGCCCCGGCCTGGGCGTGACCCTCAGTGACCGGGCCCGCGCCTGGACCACCGAGTCCGTGGAGTTCGGCGCGTAACCTTGAACGCATGAGCCGGAACCTGACCGCGGACCTCGCCGCCGACCTTCGCACGCGCATCGTGGACGGCGTCATCCAGCCCGGCGACAAGCTTCCCAGCGAAAATGCGCTGATGGGCGACTTCGGTGTCAGCCGCACCGTGGTGCGCTCGGCGCTGACGCGCCTCCAGGCCGAAGGGCTGGTGGAAACCGAACGCGGGCGGGGCAGCTTCGCGTTGACCCCGCCCGACGACGGCCCCCAGCCAGTTCCGGGCAGCCGCCCCGTGGCCAGCGTCGAAGACCGCCTCCACCTGCTGGCTTTCCGGCTGGGAGTGGAGACCGAGTCTGCGGCCCTTGCCGCCCGCAACCACTCCGACCGCCAGCTCAGGGCCGTCAATACCGCCCTGGAACAGTTCGCCGCCAGCGCTGACCACCCCGGCCACGCCATGAAGGCCGACTTCGAGTTCCACCGGGCCATCGCGGTGGCCTCCGGCAACCCTTTCTACTCAGACTGCCTCGCCGCCTTGGGTCAGACGATGATCGCGATGCCGCGCACCCGGCTGCTCACCGGCGTCGAACATTACGCACGGGACCACTTTGACCAGGTGGTGCACGAGCACCGGTCCATCGCTGCCGCCATCGCCGACGGCGATGAAAGCGCGGCAGCTGCTGCCATGCGGAGCCACCTGGCAAATTCCCGACGTCGTTTCAAGGCTTCTGTACGCCCACCCGCCTAGGGTCAATGCCGTTCGGTTAAGGTCTGCACGGTGATGTCAACCCGTATCCCGGCGTTGCGTTCAGGTGAATAGGCGCAGCCCTTGTTAGAAGTGAATCAAGTCTTGC
>NZ_JBTNDK010000048.1:0-15195 GCF_054511035.1 Pseudarthrobacter sp. MDT1-22
AACCGTGGATTCCGACGCGGAAATACACCTATGTCGAGATCACGCCGACACGCATTAGTGGTCGCCATTTTGAACTGGGAGACGAACCTGAGCGGTACTGAGCAGTGGCTTCAGCGGGTCATGCTGCAGCTCATGCAACCAGGTTTCACCGTCCGGATGAGATATTGACAGCTCGACCCATCCCTTCCCGCGCTGCGGCTGGCGTCCGATGAGCAGACGCTACAGGAATCAGGGCAGTTCTGAAAGGCCCCGGTATGTAGTGGGGGCCGCGGCTGTCAACTAATGCCCGATCCCGTGGCAGGGGTGCTGCGCGCCCCTGCCGGTTGCCGAAAACCCGGTCAGGACCCTGTGCGCGGGACTTTCTACTCTAGGCAGTATTGCCGGGCAGGAGTCCGATGGAACCATGACGGCAGGAACCGCACCATCGACCCGCTGGCCCACGATTTCCAAGGACATCTCCGGTTTCCCGGTCCGGCCGAACCTGGTGGACTACGAGGCGGCGTGTGCCGCGTTCTCCTGGGATGAAGCCCGGCGCGCCCTGTCAGGGCTGCCTGGTGGCCGGGGCGTCAACATCGCCTACGAGGCGGTGGACCGGCATGCCGCCGGTGAGCACGCCGGCCGCGAGGCGCTGCGTTTCGTCCGGGCCGACGGCAGCACCCATTCCTTCAGCTTCGCGGAGCTGGCCGGGCAGACCAACCGCTTCGCCGGCGTGCTGCGCAGCCTGGGAATCGGGCGCGGGGAGCGCGTCTTCTCGCTTACCGGCCGCGGGCCGGCCCTGTATATTGCGGTGCTCGGCACGTTCAAGAACGCCAGCGTCTTTTGCCCGCTGTTCTCCGCGTTCGGCCCCGAACCGGTCCGTCAGCGGCTGCACCTGGGATCGGGCCGGGCGCTGGTCACGACGCGGGTGCTGTACCGCAAGAAGATCGCGCAGCTCCGCGATTCGCTCCCGGAGCTTCAGCATGTGCTGCTGATAGACGCCGAGGGCGATCCGGAACCGGGCACCCTGGACCTCGCCGCACTGATGCGGGAAGCCCCGGCGGACGGGGAGATTGCCGCGACGCAGGCCGAGGACATGGCCCTGCTGCACTTCACGAGTGGCACGACGGGGACACCGAAGGGAGTCATCCACGTGCACGACGCCGTCACCGCCCACCATGCGACCGGCAGCTTCGCCCTGGACCTGCATCCCGGGGACGTCTACTGGTGCACGGCCGATCCCGGCTGGGTCACCGGCACCTCGTACGGCGTGATCGCGCCCCTCACTCACGGGGTGACGACGATCGTGGACGAGGAGGAAATGGACGCCGACCGGTGGTACAGGATCCTCGCCGAACAGGGCGTCACCGTCTGGTACACCGCCCCCACCGCCCTGCGGATGCTGATGAAGGCCGGGGCGGAACGCGCCCAAAGCCACGATTTATCCGCCCTGCGCTTCGTCGCCAGCGTGGGGGAACCGCTCAACCCGGAAGTGGTGGTCTGGGGCCAGGAGGCCTTCGGCCAGCCCGTACACGACAACTGGTGGCAGACCGAAACGGGTGGGATCATGATCTCCAACTACGCAGCCACGGAGATCCGGCCCGGTTCCATGGGCCGGCCGCTGCCCGGCGTCGGGGCTGCCTTAGTGGCGCGCGATGACCAGGACAAGCCGATTGTCCGCGACGGTGAGGCGGTGCTCGTGACGGTGCCTGATACGGTGGGCGAACTGGCGCTCCGGCCCGGCTGGCCTTCGATGTTCCGCGGGTATCTGCACGAGGAAGAGCGCTACCGCCGCTGTTTCGTGGGCGGCTGGTACCTCACCGGGGACCTCGCGAAACGCGACGCCGACGGGTACTACTGGTTTGTCGGCCGGGGCGATGACATGATCAAGTCCTCGGGGCACCTGATCGGCCCGTTCGAGGTGGAAAGTTCCCTGATAGAGCACGAGGCCGTGGCCGAGGCCGGGGTGATCGGCGTCCCGGACCCGGTGGCCGGCGAGGTGGTCAAGGCCTTCGTGGAGCTCCGTCCGGGTTGGGAACCCTCCGAGGCCCTGCAGCTGGACATCATCGGTTTCGCCCGCAAGCGGCTGGGCCCGGCGGTGGCGCCGCGGCTGCTGGACTTCACTACCGCGCTGCCCAAGACCCGCAGCGGCAAGATCCTCCGGCGCCTGCTCAAGGCCCGCGAGCTTGGCCTGCCGGAGGGCGATACCTCAACCATCGAGTCCTCCCCCGAGGCTTCCCCTCCGAAGGCCCCGCCGGAGGATCAGAAGTGACCGGCCCCATGTCCCCGACACGCAGCCCCCTGGATCCGGAGCACGGCCGGCACCTGCTGCTGCAGATGCTCCGTGTGCGCCAGCTCGAAGAAAAGTGCGTCGAGCTCTACAGCGCCGCGAAGATCCGCGGTTTCCTGCACGTCTACATCGGTGAGGAAGCCGTCGCGGCGGGCGTCCTGGAGACACTGTCCCCGGACGACGCTCTCGTCGCCACCTACCGGGAGCACGGCCACGCCCTGCTCCGCGGCGTCGCCGCGGGTGCGATCCTGGCCGAAATGTACGGCTACGTGGAGGGCTGCTGCCGCGGACGTGGCGGATCGATGCACCTCTTCGACGCCGCCACGCACTTCTACGGCGGAAACGCGATCGTCGCCGGCGGGCTGCCACTCGCTGTCGGGCTGGCACTGGCGGATAAGATGGCCGGACGCTCCAACGTCACCGTGTGCTTCTTCGGCGAAGGCGCCGTCGCGGAAGGCGAGTTCCACGAAAGCCTTAACCTCGCCGCACTCTGGCAACTGCCCGTGCTGTTCTGCTGCGAAAACAACCTCTACGCCATGGGAACCGCACTGGGCCGCTCGGAATCACAGACGGACATCGCGCTCAAGGCCGCCGGCTACGAGATCTCGGCCTGGGCCGTGGACGGAATGGATGTCCTCGCCGTTGAGGAGGCCGCACGCCGCGCCGTGGACGCCGTCCGGTCCGGCGGCGGCCCGCATTTCCTGGAACTACGCACCTACCGTTTCCGCGCCCACTCGATGTTCGATCCCGAACGGTACCGCGAGAAGGCCGAGGTCCTGAGATGGCAGGAGCGGGACCCGATCACCCTGCTCCGCAGCAGCATGGAGGCGGCGGGCCAGCTTGCCGGGGAAGAGTGGGCGCAGCTGCAGGCGGACGCCGAGGCGGAGGTCGCCGCCGCCGTCGACTTCGCCGAAGCGGGGACGCTGGAGCCGGTGGAGGAACTCACGCGCTTCGTCTACAGCGAGCGGAGCGCACCATGAAGTCCAGCTACCGGGAGGCGCTGCGGGCCGGGATCCGCGACGCGATGCAGCGCGACCCGCGCGTGTTCCTGATGGGCGAGGACGTTGGGGCCTACGGCGGATCGTTCGCGGTGAGCCTGGGGCTGCTGGAGGAATTCGGCCCTGGGCGTATCCGGGACACCCCGCTGTCCGAGTCCGGGTTCGTCGGCGCCGGGATCGGCGCGGCGCTCGGCGGGATGCGGCCCATCGTGGAGATTATGACCGTCAACTTCAGCCTCCTCGCCTTGGACCAGATCGTGAACAACGCCGCATCCCTGCTGCACATGTCCGGCGGGCAGTTCCACGTGCCGCTGGTCATCCGGATGAGCACCGGTGCCGGCCGCCAGCTGGGCGCCCAGCATTCGCACAGCCTTGAAGGCTGGTACGCGCATGTCCCCGGCCTGCGCATCCTCGTCCCGGCCACCCTTGAGGATGCCCGCGGGATGCTCTGGACGGCGCTCGAGGACCCGGATCCGGTGCTGATCTTCGAGCACGGCTCGCTTTACAACGTCGCCGGTGAACTCGACGACAACGCCGGCCCGGTGGACATCGACTCCGCCGCGATCCGGCGTCATGGCAGTGACATTTCGCTGATCACCTACGGCGGGACTCTTCCCGCCGTGCTCGACGCCGCCGAGCAGCTCGCGGGCGAAGGCATCGACGCCGAGGTGCTGGACCTGCGCACGCTCCGGCCGCTCGACGAGGCCACCATCCTCGAATCCGTCGCCCGGACGCACCGGGCAGTGGTGGTGGACGAGGGGTGGCGCAGCGGGAGTATTTCGGCGGAAATCAGCGCCCGGATCACCGAGAACGCCTTCTTTGACCTGGACGCGCCCGTGGGCCGGGTCTGCAGCGCCGAGGTGCCGATCCCCTATTCCAAGCACATGGAACTGGCCGCCCTGCCCTCCGTAGAGCGGATCGTCGCCGCGGCCCAGGAGGCGGCGGGGGCCCGTGGGTGAGTTCCTGATGCCCTCCCTCGGGGCCGACATGGAGCACGGCAAGCTCGTCGAGTGGCTGGTCAAGCCCGGCGACTACGTGCGCCGCGGGGATCTGGTGGCCGTCGTCGACACCGACAAGACCATCATGGACGTGGAGTCCTTCCAGGAGGGCGTGGTTGCGGATCTCCTGGTCGACATCGGCGAAACGGTGCCGGTGGGCACCCCGCTGGCCCGGATCACGCAGACCCCGGCCGAGACCGGCCCGCCGGCCCATGAGGGGCCCCCGGCCCGGGCGACGGCTAAGGCTGCTGTTTCGAAAACGGCTGTGCCGAAGGCTGCCGCCCCCGAAGCCCCCGAGACAGCAGCCCCGAAAGAAGCCGCCCCGATCGCGCCCCCGGTCCGGCACCTGGCGCACCGGCTGGGAGTGGACACCGCCAAGATCCACGGCACCGGCAAGGGCGGGGTTATCACCCGGGCGGACGTGGAGCATGCCGTCGCCGCCCGCCCCGGCAGCCGGGTACGGTCCTCGCCCCGGGCGCGGCGGCTCGCCGCCGAACTCGGCGTCGAGCTCGCCACCATTTCCGGCACCGGCCCGCAGAGCGCCGTGACCGAGGCGGACGTGCACCGCGCCGCGGGCAGTCATGCGGAGGCGCTGGTCCCCGAGGTTTCCTCTCCCGCCCTGCACGCGCCCCCGAAGGGAGCGCCGGAAGAGCCTGTCACGGGGAAGACTTCGGAGGCGCGCGAGCGTTTGGCTAGCCTGCGCCGCGCCATCGGCGCCTTGATGTCGCGCTCGAAGAAGACCATTCCGCACTACTACCTGAGCACCACCCTGGACCTGCGTGCCGCCGTCGACTGGATGCAGTCCGTCAACGCCCAGCGTCCCGTCGCCGCCAGGCTCGTCCCCTCCGCACTTCTGCTCAAGGCTGCGGCGCTTGCGGCCAGAGACGTGCCGGAGGTCAACGGTTTCTACGGCGACAGCGGGTTCCGGCCAAGCGCCTCGGTGCACCTCGGCGTCGCGGTGGCCCTCCGCCAGGGCGGGCTGGTGGCGCCTGCGATCCACGACGCCGACACACTGCCCGTGGAGGTGCTGATGGAGCAGCTGCGCGACCTTGTTAGCCGCGCGCGTGCCGGCCGGCTGCAGCGTGCCGAAATGGCGGATCCGACCATCACCGTGACCAACCTCGGGGACCTGGGCGTCGAGAGCGTCTATGGCGTGATCTATCCCCCGCAGGTCGCCATGGTCGGCTTCGGCCGCGTGATGGAACAGCCCTGGGCGCAGAACGGAATGCTCGGGGTGCGGCACGCCGTCATTGCCACCCTCTCGGCTGACCACCGGGTCAGCGACGGCCTGCGCGGGGGCCGCTACCTCGCCCGCATCGAAGAGCTGCTGCAAAAACCGGAGGAGCTATGAACGAACAGGACGCCCGCGAGGCGGTCCATGCCGCCATCGGCAAGGTCGCACCGGATGTGGACATGGCGGACGTGGACGAGGATTCCCGGCTGCGGCAGGACCTCGAACTCGATTCACTGGACTTCCTGCGGCTCGTGGAAACCATCGACACAGTCACCGGCGTCGACATTCCCGAACGCGACTACCCCGCGGTGGCTACCGTCAAAGGACTCATCGATTACCTCGCCGCCCGCGGCTGAGCAGGCCAGCACCGGGATCAGCAGCGCCCGGTGCCTGAACTGCTGGGCGCTCCGGACGACGACGACGGCGGGCGTTCGCCGCCGTCGTTCCGGAAGTGACTTTCGGCCCTACGTGCGGACCCGTCGTGGGCGGAAGCTTGGGGTAGAAATGGGCAGCGGACGGGAGCACCATGAAACACCAGCAGCCGACCCTCCGGTTCCTCGGAGCCACCGATACCGTCACCGGTTCCAGGTACCTGATCGAATCCGGCGGCAAGCGCGTGCTGGTCGACTGCGGACTCTTCCAGGGCTACAAACGCAGCCGCGAACGCAACCGTGCCCCCTTCCCCGTCCCGCCGCATTCCATCGACGCCGTGGTCCTGACTCACGCGCACCTGGACCACACGGGATACGTTCCCGCACTGGTCCGGGACGGCTTCGGAGGTCCTGTGTACGCCACCGAGGGCACCATCGAACTCTGCACGCTCCTCCTCCCCGACAGTGGGTATCTGCAGGAAGAAGAGGCTAGGTTCGCAGTCCACCGCGAATCGTCCAAGCACAGCCCGCCGCTTCCGCTCTACACGGCGGCTGACGCCGTGAAGTCCCTTAACAGTTTCACCATCCATGGTTTCGACGACCCGCTGGAGCTTGGCGGCGGCATGGAACTGACGTTCCTGCCCGCAGGTCACATCCTGGGGGCCGCGCAGGTCCACGTCCGGATCGGCTCCCACTCCGTGCATTTCACCGGGGATCTGGGCCGAGCGGACGATCCTTTCATGTATCCGCCGCGCCCGCTTGGCGAGACCGGCGTGCTGGTGACGGAATCCACCTACGGGAACCGGAAACACTCAAGCGTGGATCCGGAGAAGCAACTGGGGGAGATCATCACCCGGGTCGCGAAACGCGGCGGAGTCATCATGTTCGCGGCCTTCGCCGTCGGCCGGGCTGAGACGCTCATGCTGTACTTGTCCCGGCTCCGCAGGAAGAACGCGATCCCGGACATCCCGGTATACCTGAACAGCCCCATGGCCATCGACGCCTCCGGAATGTACCAGCGGCACCGCGAGGAACACCACCTCAAGCAGGACGAATACGAGAACATGTACAAGCTGGCCAAACTCACCCGCACCGCCGATGAGTCCAAATTGCTGAACCTGCGTGGCGGCCCGATGATCATCATCTCGGCCAGCGGCATGCTGACCGGCGGCAGGATCCTGCATCACATCGCAGCCTACGGACCGGACCCGAAGAACGCCATCATCCTCAGCGGCTACCAGGCAGGCGGCACCCGCGGCGCGATCCTCGCCGCCGGGGAGCGTGAGCTCCGCGTCTACGGCGAGGACGTCAAGATCCGTGCCGAAGTCATCCAGATGGAAAGCCTGTCCGCCCACGCCGACGCCGACGGCCTCATTGCGTGGATGAAGGGGGCAGAGAAGGAGCCCCGCATGACCTACATCACACACGGCGAACCCGAAGCATCAGATGCCCTGCGCATCCGGATCAAACGGGAACTGGGCTGGCGGGCCCGGGTGCCTGAGCATCTGGAACAGGTCTCCATCGAGGATCCGCGGTGAATCCCGACGGGCGAGTCGGGCAAGAGTGAAGACGACTACGGACATCCGTTTCGGCTATATACGCTCAGTCGGCGTCCGGGACAGCCGCGATGACTGGGCAAATGCACCCCGCCTATACCGAAAATGACATGGCAGGAGACAATGATGTCGCTCTCGGAACGTGAGCAAAGAACGCTGGACCAGATCGCCGAGCAACTCAAGCTACAAGATCCGAAACTCGCCTCAAAGATGGGCTCCGGCGCCATCCAAACGGTGCCGGGACGACTCGTCGCAACGGTGGCACTTGTCATCGTCGTCGGATGCCTGGTCCTCCTGGCGGGCATCGCCACTCGGGCACTTTTTCTGGGCGTCGCTGGTTTCGCCATCATGGGCGTCGGCGCATACCTGGCAAGCCTCCGGATCCGCGTACCCGCGGTCCGCCCCGCCCGTGGGAGGCACCCGGCCCCTGGAGAAACCGGGCACGGATAGCCGTTATCGATAATGTGGGGGCACGCAGTCCGCCCACCGTTTTGGTCTCTCCCTTGGAAGTCGGAACCGACGTACCCGGCGCTGGGCTATGCGTAGTGGTCGTTGGCTTGACGGTTCCGAACATTCCCAAACTGCATAAGAGTGGGCCACTGCCGATCTGGTCGTCGCCGGAGCCCGGAAAGGGAACTGGGCGACCCCCGGTGCCGCCCCGCGGTCTGGGTGCAAGCACTGCCGTTCACTGCGGCAACTCGGGCGCTGATTCCTCGTTCCGGGCCGGCAACAGGTGATGGCTGAACCACTCAGCTGCCAGCGTGGCCGCCTGGGTAAGTGTTCCAGGTTCTTCGAAAAGGTGTGTGGCCTCGGGGATGATCTCCAGCCGGGTCGGCGCCCGCATCAGGGCCATGGCCCGGCGGTTGAGTGCAAGGACCTGGGGGTCGGCACTGCCGACGATCAGAAGAGTCGGCGCCCGCACGGCGGCCAGCCGCGGGCCGGCCAGATCCGGACGCCCGCCCCTTGAAACAATGGCGCCTATCCGTGCGCCGGGTTCGGCCGCGGCCCACAGCGCGGCACCGGCACCGGTGCTGGCCCCAAAATAGCCGACAAGGCCGGATGAGGTGTCATTCCTGGTTCCCAGCCACCGGGTTGCCGCCATGAGCCGCCGGGCGAGCAGGGCGATGTCGAACACGTTCTCCCGGTTGACTTCCTCAGCGGGGGTCAGCAGATTCAGCAGCAAGGTGCCCAGCGCGGTGCGCTGAAGGACCGAGGCGACGAACCTGTTGCGGGGGCTGTGACGGCCGCTGCCGCTGCCGTGGGCGAACACCACGATCCCGTCGCACCGTGCGGGCAGCTGCAGGTTGCCCCGGAGACCTATGGCACCGGACGGGATTTCCACCTCTTCTTCGACGCCGGGCCCTTTCGCTGCCAGGACACGGTGCAGCCGCCGGGCTGCGGCGTCGAGCAGTTGCACGACCTCCTCATCCGCTATGGGGGAGAAGTCGCTGTAGTGGTAGCCGACGGCCTGGAAATTCCGGGCGGAAACCAGGCAGCACACGTCGTCCGGCTCCGTCAGAAAGGCCAGCATCTGGGTCGGGGCTAGAGGCACGGCCAGAATCACTCTCGCCGCGCCCAGTTGCCGTGCAACCCGGCAGGCGACACGGGCAGTGGACCCGGTCGCGATACCGTCATCGACGATTATTACTGTGCGGCCCTTCAGATCCGCGTGCACCCGCCCGGCGTCGGTTAGGCCCGGGGGCGGGTGCCCTTGGTGTTCCGGTCGGCGGCGTCGTGCCGGTGGTGTTCTGGCTGGACGGCTTCGAAGAACCGTTCGGTGCCGTGGGCGGCGAAGGCGCTATGGGCCCGGTTCCGGATGAACACCATGCCGCTTCGGTAAGCCGGAATTGGCCGTGGGAATCCTGGGGGAGCGGTTGGTCCGAGGCACGGCCAAGGGCAGCGCTGATCGTGCGGGGCACGATGGCCGTGCCGCTGTGGTCCATGAGCCACTGCCGGGTTGCCGGGTCCAGCCGAGCCCAGAGGGATTTGATGTCCGGCGCGGGGCCGGTGCCGGTACCGGAACCCGTGCCGCGTTTCGAGGAGGTCATGTTACCCGCGGGTGATGGGGAGTTTCTTCGGGGCCTCGGGCTGGGCGGCCTCTTCCGGCAGGGGGGTGCGGACTTCCAGGACCCCGTTGGTGTAGGTGGCTTTGATGTCTTCTTCCTTCACGCCTTCGGGAAGGGGGATGCTGCGGCTGAAGGAACCGTAACGGAATTCGGACCGGAAGCGGCCCTTGTCTTTGTGTTCTTCCTTTTCCTGGCGTTCGGCACGGATACGCAGGTATCCGTCATCGAGCGTGATCTCCACGTCTTTGTCGGGATCGACCCCGGGCATCTCGGCCCGCACGACCAGCGTCTGGCCGTCGACGAGTTCCTCGACGCGGATCGGGGCAGCTCCGGTCGTGGATTCAAACATGCGGTCCAGGGAGTCCATCAGCTCGGACGGGGACCTCAACAGGATGTTGAACGGTGAGGTCCACCGCGTCGTTGCGAAGGGGGACCATCTGAGCAGATCAGACATGGCAGTTTCTCCAAACTCTGGGCAGGGAAAGCCCCGAAGGAAGGGACGGGGTCCTTCCAGTAGATACCCGCCAGGAATCAGGAAACATGGACTAAAGTCCTTCCGGCGCCAACCCCCGGCCGCCGCCATGGACTCTCCGGGAGCCGCACGGCCTGGGGGACTTTAGTCCCTGCCACCGGCCGGTCACGGGGTGCATTCTGGAAGGGAAAGCTTCCGGATACGAGGGCGACATGCCTGCCGGGACCCCACCATCGTTGCGCGGATCCCGCGCTGCCCACGAAACCCGTTTGACGGCCGATCGAGGCCCGCGCGACCTCTAAACAGGACAGAGACGTCCGGAAGGACAACGACCATGGCAGGTGTATTCGAACTGTTCACCGATCTCCACTCCCACATCCGGTTCCGGCTCCTAGCATCCGACGGGACCGAACTGGCCGTCTCGCAGGCGTATCCGGATAAACGCGCTGCGGCAGCGGCCATCACGGATGTGCGTGAGTGCGCCGGAACCGGTCTGATCCAAGACCACTGCACTGCCACCACACAAAACGCTGCGGGCCTGCGGAGGCCGCACCGCCAGAACAAATTTCGGAATTTGCCCCCGCACGTTGTCACCACGGCCGCAGCCAAGCCACGCACGCCCAAGTGTTGATGCCAGGCTTCAGGACCTCATCCTGGACAACAACAATGACGTCGGGGAGTTCCTCGCCGGACTGGTCACCCTCGCTGCAACAAGGCTCTCCCATGCCGGCACGGGAGTGTCCTGCGGAATCACCGTTACACGGCGGAAAAGACCCACAAAACTGGCCAGCAGCGAACCCGGAGCCCGGACCATGGACGAACTGCAAGACTCGCTCGGTGAGGGTCCGTGTCTGACGGACTTGACCGAACAGCGCACTGTTCTGGCCGCCGACCTGGACGATGAGCACGACAATGACCGAGCCGGCGTCAGTAGGGATCAGGCCGGCCACCATCGAGATAATCGTGGTCTTGCCGGCACCGTTTGGCCCAAGAACACCGTAGGTTTCTCCCGCCCGGATGTGAAAGGTTACTCCGTCGACGACCGTTCGTTCGCCGTAGCGCTTGACCAGGCCTTTGACCGCCAGGACATCGTCTGTCCGGGTCTTGACGCTCGTAGTAGCTACAGGCTGCATGTCAGGCGCTTGCTGGGCAGAGATCATTGATGAGACCGGTTCCGGCGCATTCACGAACATCATTGATGGCGGCTGCGGCGTCGCGCTTATCCGGGTACGGCCCGGAAACGGCGAGGACCGTCCCGTCCGGTGCCACAAGGGTGAACCGGACGTGTGATTCGGCATCCGTGAACAATTCGAATGATCCTGCCATGCGCTTGCTCCTTCCAAACTTCATCGTTCGCGTGTGGGCGGCGGTAGTTCGTGCCAATGCTTCCAGAATGGAAGCGGGTGCATTAGGGACGAAGGTCCTGAAAAGCCGAAAAGGAGCAACTGCCTGGTCCGAAGCGCCCTAGCTGCGGCGGCCTGGCGGCATTAGCGTCAGAGGCATGACCCTGGCTGCCCTGAGAAGTTTTCTTGTGCACTTTCCGCTGGTGGCCGCTACCGTGGCTGCCGGGACGATCGTTGCGGTGCTCCTGGCCACCGGGCAGGCGTCGGCAGCCCAGTGGACGGCAAGCGCCTACGCACTTATGGTGGCCGTGGCCAGGTCGGTCTCCATGGCCAAATCATTGCTGAGGGGCCGGTAGGGAATCGACCTGCTGGCCGTGACTGCCATCGCCTCGACGGTGGCAGTGGGGGAGTACGTAGCGTCCCTGATCATCGTGCTGATGCTGGCCGGAGGCGAAGCGCTCGAGGAGATTGCACAGGGGCGGGCGACCCGGGAACTCAGGTCCCTGCTCGCGCGTCCCGCAGACAGCCCACCGGGAACTGCCGGGCCTGCCGCCGGAAGACATCCCGGCCGGGGACGTGCTGCCCGGCGACATTCTTCTGGTCAAACCCTCGGAGGTGCTTCCCGTGGACGGGTTGCTTCTCACGGCAACTGGCAGCTTCGATGAATCCACCTTGAGGGGTGAGAGCCTGCCGGCGGAACATGTCAAAGGCGATACGCTGCTCAGCGGATCGGTCAACGGCGAAAGCGCCGCGCATATGAAGGCGACGTCCACGGCGAAAGACTCGCAGTACAGCCAGATTGTGGCTTTGGTCCAGGCGGCGGCGTCGAGCCGGCCTCCGGTAGTCCGGCTCGCTGACAGGTACGCCGTTCCGTTCACGCTCCTGGCCTTCGCCGTGGCCGGGATGGGCTGGTATTTCAGCCAGGACCCGGCTCGGTTCGCGCAGGTCCTCGTTGTCGCTACCCCTTGCCCCCTGCTCATCGCCGCTCCGGTGGCGTTTCTTGCGGGCACCAGCCGGGCGGCGCACTCGGGAATCATCATCAAGAACGGCGGAACCCTCGAACAGCTTGCCCGGGTGCGGACGGCCGTCTTCGACAAGACAGGCACGCTCACCCACGGCCGGCCCACCTTGCACGGCATGTGGGTTTCACCGGCAGCGTCCGGGCTGGTGACCGAGGACCGGCTGCTGCAACTGGCCGCTTCGGCAGAGCAGTACTCCTCTCATGTCCTTGCCTCCTCTGTGATGGATGCTGCACGGCACCGCGGGCTTGACCTGCTGGAGGGCAGCAACGCGTTTGAACACGCCACCCAGGGGGTCACGGCGACCTGCGGCGATCAAACGGTGGTGGTGGGTAAACCTGACTTTGTCCGTTCCGTCACCTCGGCGTTCGAGGAGGCCGAGGTGGCCGGTGGACAACTGGCGGTCTACGTGGGCGTTGACGGCCGGTTCGGGGGAGCGCTGATCATGAGCGACCCGCTCCGGGACAATGCGGTGGGCACACTGACCGCGTTGCACCGGCTGGGCATCCGGGAAACGCTGCTCCTTACCGGCGACTCTCGGGCAACGGCCGAAAAAATTGCTGCACAGGCCGGGATCTCCCGCTTCCAGGCAGGGTGCCTTCCGGGTGATAAAGTCTCCATCGTCGCAGGGCTGCGGGAACGCCCGGTCATGATGGTGGGCGACGGTGTGAACGACGCTCCGGTCCTGGCTGCCGCCGACGTTGGTGTCGCCATGGGCGCCAAGGGGTCAACCGCGGCGAGCGAGTCTGCCGACGTCGTCATCATGCTCGACGACTTATCCAAAGCGGCGCTGGCAGTCGACATCGGGCAGCGCACGGTCCGGATAGCGCTGGCGAGCATTTGGATAGGCATCCTGCTGAGCATCGGCCTGATGGTAGCAGCGGTATTCGGCTACATTCCAGCTGTGGCCGGCGCCCTCCTCCAGGAGTTGGTCGATCTGGCCACGATCCTGAACGCGCTTCGTGCTCTGCGCGATGGCCGCCGTCCAACCGCGACGGCGGTGGGCGGCCCGCCGGTGAGTGTTGCGGCAGTGAGGTAACGGCCGGCGTCGTGCCTAAACCTTGATCCACCGATGTTGCTCGGGGCGCCGACGGCGGTTTAAACCGAGAATGCCCGTCTTTGGCGAATTCCAGGGGTCGTTGCAACACCCGAGGTCAGCTGGTTATCAGTAAATCACGAAGTGACTCGGCTGGGGTTTTCCAGTGGAGTGTTTTGCGTGGGCGGGCGTTGAGTTCCTGGGCGACGTGTTCGAGGTCCTCGGGGCCGTAGGCGTTCAGATCGGTGCCTTTGGGGAAGTACTGACGCAGGAGCCCGTTGGTGTTCTCGTTGGATCCGCGCTGCCAGGGGCTGGCCGGGTCGCAGAAGTAGACGTCCATGTCGGTGGCGATGCTGAACGCCTAGTGTTTGGCCATTTCGACGCCTTGATCCCAGGTCAGGGAACCCCGCAGGTGCGCCGGCAGGGTCCCCATGGTCTTGATGAGGCCGTCACGGACCGATTCGGCGGTGTGGTCCACCGGCAGGTGCACCAGCATCACGTAGCGGGTGGTGCGCTCGACCAGAGTCGCAATGGCCGATTGGTTGTGGGCCCCTGTGATGAGGTCGCCCTCCCAGTGGCCCGGGATCGCGCGGTCCTGGACCTCTGCGGGGCGTTCGGAAATGTTGATCATCGGGTCCCGGAAGCGACTGGTGCGTTCCTCGGGGCTTTTCTGCTTTTTGCGGCGTGTCCTTCCGCTGCGCAGGGCCTCTTTGACCTCGCGTTTGAGTCCGCCGCGGGCCTGTAGAGGGCCTGGTAGATCGTTTCGGGGCTCACGCGCATCTGCTCGTCATCGGGGAAGTCCTTGATCAGCAGCTTCGAGATCTGTTCCGGGGACCAGCGGATGCGCAGCTTGTCCGCCACGTAGTCGCGCAAGCCACCGGCTGCTGCCAGCTTACTGTCCTTGGGCCGTGCCCGGGCCGCCGTGGCGGTGCGGTGGGCGCCGTAGGGCTGGTAGCCGAGCACGGGGTGGCTGTTGCGTTTGATCTCCCGGCTGATGGTACCTACGGAGCGGCTCAGCGCCCTGCCGATCGCCTGCATAGAGGTTCCGTGGGAACGCAGGTCCGCGATCTTCTCCCGCTCAGGCAGGGACAGGAAGCGGGCGCTGACGGGCTGCTCAAGGGCTTCCAAAGCAACCGGAGCCGCCGGCGGTGGTAGCACCGCCGGCACCGGCTCCGGCGGGGCTTCCGGTGCCGTAACGGGGGCCGACGGTTCGGCGAAAGCGGTAATCACTTCCTGTTTATACGGCACTTCCGGGGCGTTGGAGCCAACGGCGCGGCCCTTGGCCATATCCCGCTCGTTCTCCCACAGGTACCCGCTTTTGCGGCTAGCACCGGCGGTGGCAGCTGCTTCCATCCGGCCGACGCCCGCTTCGCGCAACCGCAGGAATTCGGCGCGCTTCCCGACCCCTGGGTGGATGGACCTGATTCCGGCGTGACGGGCCCAGCTCACGCACTGCGATCTAGCCAGACCAAGCTCCCGGGCGGCCAGGCTGACACTGCCCACACGAGCGAGTACGGCGAAGAACTCGTCCTTCTGCTCTGCGGTGGCAGACTGCTTGGCCACCGGATTTGTGCGGGGTTTGCGGGTGACGGCGCCAGCCTTGTAGGCCCAATGGAAGCAGGTCTGGACGTTGATGCCCATCGTCTTGGCCGCGAGGCTCACGCTCCCCAACCGGTCCAGCAGGACAAAGAACTTGTCCTTCTCAGCTTGTGAGTAGATTTGGCCAGATTTCCGGCTCTCCTGACTCTTCCGTGGGCGTTTTGAGCGCGCCTTAACGGACGCACGCCGCTTTCCGTCTATAGGTTTCTGACTGTCTAAGGAAAGAAACTTTTAGAA
>NZ_JBTNDK010000049.1:0-13784 GCF_054511035.1 Pseudarthrobacter sp. MDT1-22
ACCAGCGCAACGGCATCAGCCTTGAACTCATCGGAATAGGTTGGTCGAGCAGACATGGGCACAATCCTTTCAAACTGTGTCTCACATCAGTAGTACACCTCAGCCGGGCTGTTCCTGGCCCTGCCCGCCCTGGAGAACACCGGACTTTTGGAGTGCGCGAAGGATGTCTTCGGGGCGTTACCGAACGGGTTCTACGGTCTGGAGACCATCCTGACCGGCGCCGTGTTCCAGGCCCTGGCCGGGGAACCACGCGCCGAGGGGCTCGCCCGGATCGACCCGGTCGCTTTGGGAAGGGTGCTGGGCCTGGACCGGGCCCCGGAAGTGAAAACCCTCCGCCGCAAAATCGGGGCATTGGCCGGCACCGGCAAGGCCGGGGAACTGCTCACCGCGATGGCTGCCAGACACCTCCACCCCGGCGCAGAAGGTAAGAGTAACGGTGAGGGCCTGGCCGCTGTGCTCTACGTGGACGGGCACGTCCGTGCCTACCAGGGCACGAGGAAGATCGGGAAGGTCCACTCCACGAGGTTGAAGTTCCCGGTCCCTGCAACCGAGGAGACCTGGGTCGCCGACGCCGCCGGCGCCCCGGTCCTGGTCGTCATGGCCGAACCCGGGGCCGCGCTGACCGGGGAACTGCGCCGGCTCCTGCCGGCCCTGCGCGCCATCATCGGGGATGACCGGAGGGTGCTGGTCGGTTTCGACCGGGGAGGCTGGTCCCCGGCCCTCTTCCAACACATGAGCTCAGGAGGTTTTGATGTGCTGACCTGGCGCAAAGGCACCACCGAGGACATCGGGCCCTCCCACTTTGCCGAGGTCGCCCACACCGACGAACACGGACAAACCCGGACCTGGGAAGCGGCCGACACTCACGTCGAGGTCCCCATCGGCACCACCGGGGAAGTCTTTCCGATGCGCCAACTCAGCCGCCGGGTCAGCACCACCGGCGGCGGGTCCCGGCAGATCCATATCCTCACCACGAACACCGAGATGCCCGCCGGGGAAATCATCTACCGTATGGGCGCCAGGTGGCGGCAGGAAAACTACTTCCGCTACGCCAGGATCCGCTTCGCCCTGGATTCCCACGACGCCTACACATCCAGTGATGACGACCCGGAACGGTCGGTACCGAACCCGGCCAAACGCAGCGCCTACCAGCGGGTCCTCGCCGCGAAAACCCGGTACGAGAAGACCCTGGCCGAGACCGATGCGGCGATGCTCGCCGCCCGGACGCCGCCGCCGGGAACGACCACGGTCCTGATCACCAACACCATGCACAACAAGATCACCGCGGACCTGCTCAGCGCTGAAACCGCTCTCGAGGCCGCACAGGAAGCGCACCGGGAGATCCCGGCCCGGGTCCCGCTCGGCGAGATCGCCCCGGACCAGCAGGTCCTGGAGACCGAAACGAAACTCCTCAGCCATGCGATCCGGATGGCCGCGTTCAACACCGCATCAACACTGGCGAGGGAAATCCGGACCAACACCGGCTACGCCCGCGGTGACGACGAAGCCCATGCCCTGATCCGGCAGGCCCTCACCGGCAGCGGCGACATCGACCCCCGCATGGACGGATACCTCACCATCCGCCTCGACCCGCTCCCCACCCAACGGGCAACCACCGCGATCGGGGAGCTCTGCGACCATCTCACCGCCACCGAAACCCGCTACCCCGGCACCGACCGGATCCTGCGTTTCGAGATCAAAAACAAAGAAACATCACTCAAAAACTAAATCGCCATGTCCAGAGTCCTGAGCCCCCGAAACCATGATTTCGGGAAAAACTGGCCTGATTCTTACCGCTCTTTTGGCCTGAAACGAGCCACCAACTTGGCTCAAATTCCTGGCTGAAACGGCCTACAGATAGTCGATCACACACACCCTGGCCAGGATCGCATAGAACGTCTTGCGAGTGATGCCGTGCTCGGCGCAGAACGTGGTGACGGCACCTCGCGGTGCGTCATCGGGCCACTGGGCGATCGCGAGGCGGATACGGGCGTTGACAGGCGCATTCTTGTTCACCTGTCATTCTTTGCCATCGCACGGGCCTCCACCCAAACCGGTTAGCACCAGGGGAAGTGTCANAAATGCATATGGAACCGTGGGTGGTTCTGCAGCCATGTCTTCACAACGGGTGTCTTATGGGTCTGGTAGTTGTCGCAGATCAGGTGCACGTCCAGGCCCTCGGGGACCTGACTGTCGATCTTGGCCAGGAACTTCCTGAACTCGATGGCCCGGTGCTTGCGGTGCAGGCCGGAGATCACGGACCCGTCCGCGGTGTTCAGGGCCGCGAACAGGGTCGTGGTCCCATGCCGGACGTAGTCGTGGGTCCGCTTCTCCGGCATCCCTGGCATCATGGGGAAGGCCGGCTGGGACCGGGCCAGCGCCTGGACCTGCGATTTCTCATCCACACTGAGCACCACGGCGGATTCGGGCGGGTTCAGGTAGAGTCCCACGACGTCGTAGACCTTCTCCACGAACAAGGGGTCGTTGGAGAGCTTGAACCCGTCTGCGCGGTGGGGCTTGAGCTCGAACGCCTTCCAGATCCGCCCGATCGTTGACTTCGACAGACCCGACCGCTGAGCCATCTTCGCCCGCGACCAGTGCGTCGCGTTCTTCGGTGTCGATTCCAGCGTCGCAACCACGACATCCTCGACCTGATCACTGGTGATGCTGGCAGGTCGGCCGGGCCTGGGATCATCGACCAGCCCGTCCAGCCGGCGCTCCAGGAAGCGGCGCCGCCACTTCGCCACGGTATGAGGTTCGACTCCGCACCGGGCGCCCACCTCCACGTTGCTCAGGCCTTCGGCGCTGCCCAGCACGATCCTCGAGCGCGTGGCCAGCGACTGGGACGACTTCGCCCTCCGCGCCCACCGGGACAGCGTCTCCCGCTCTTCATCCGACAGTTCCAGAGGGGCCTTCGGCCGTCCAACGTTCGCCATACGCAATTCTACAATTACGAAGCGAATTTCAGGCGCAGGACACTAGTATGTGAGGATCCTGGAAGCATGTTGGGGGAGTGCGGCACGTAATTCGGGGACGAGCCCCGGATCAACCACAACGTCCAGTTCCGGCATTGCATCGAGGATGACGGCGATAGCATTGGGGACCTTCGAAGGGCCTTCGTACATGGGGCGGACCATTGGAATTGCGGGCTCCACTCTATTCGTCCATTTGCCTTGCAAGGTCAGCGACCACTGGGCTGCCAACAGCGGATCAAAGTAGTCATTGAAGCCTACGTAGATAAAGGTCCGTTCCTGCTTAATACGTGAAACTTGGACCATTTTCGGGATCAAAGGCGGAATGGCGCCCGAAAGTAGAGCGCCCTGCTGCAAATTGGCACTGGACCCGTGTGCGGTAGGTTTCAGGCCCTGCTGGCTCAGGGCAGTAAAAGGTAGACCGAAGAAGTGTGTGGCGCCCAGGGCTGTCAGGAGCGATGCTGCGACAAAGGCCTTCCTGCGACTCCGTGCGATGAGGAGCGGAGACCAGAGTTCCGCCGCGCCAATCACGGTGCAGACGATGGCCAGAATCTCGACAGCGAGGAATGACTTGTGGAAATAATAAGTTACGATTCCCGCGTGGGTGAACTGGAAGACGGCCAGACCGGCTAGAAGTGCGGCTGCGAACAGGGGAGTAGCGAGCACATGCAAGGAGGTGAGAGTTCCGTGCCGGGCCTCGACCGATCCGACTTTCCTGCGCGAATAAAAGGCCAAGGCCACGAAGGCGTTGGCGATGATGCAGAGGACGGCCACTCCCGTGTCAGCCAGCGCTATGCCCCCATTCGTAGTAAGGACTTCGCCCGCTGACATGCTGCGCACTTGCCAGACCGCGGCGACAAGCGCCGCGCCTCCCAGCGAGGCCAAGACCGCGTGAAAGGCCCACAGACTCCTTCCGAGTTGCATGCGGTGCTGAAAAAGGTGCCAGCCGTAAACTACAACACTAGGGAGACAGAGCACGAGGAGGAGAATCCATCCGTGGGCCACGCCGATCAAGGCGAAGATCAGCACCGATGATGCGAGAACCGGGTGAATGACGCGTCTCAGCTGAACGAGTGCAATGCAGGCAACGGAAAGTGCTACCCCAAGGCCAAAATTTGGAAAGGCGCCGAAGACCGGGATGGCGCCGGGACCCACAATCCAGGCTGTAGCAACGATGGCTACCAGCGGCAGAGTGACAAAGAAATTCCGGCGAAATACCGGCAATGCTGTTAGGCCGGCGACAACTAGTAGTGTGCCGAGAACGCTGACGATCCCGATGAGCCGGCAAAAAAGTACGACTTCTTGCCCCGCGTCGCCGGCTTGACCACCGGCTACCACTTCGGCAAGTGTGGCGACTAACGAGTGAAAACCCTGAGGATAAGTTGCCGCAGACCAGGGTCCACCGTCGGGAGCTGCGGGGAGCACCGCAATCACCGCGCCATGGTTGCGAATCATGTTGTACATGTTGAAGTGTGGCGCGAAATCCCACGACTGTGTGAGCAAGAGCAGCGCTTGTTCAAATGAGCGGACCGAAAGAAAGCTTTTCACCGCCCATAGGGAAGCTAGCGCGGCGAGCACAGGAAGTCCGTCGACTGTGTGAAGCTGGGGGAGGAATGATCGAAGTGGCAGCCGCTTGAGGAGCCAATACGTTGCAGTGCCAGTAAGGGTCGCGGCCGCAAGAGCCAATACCACTGAACCCCGGTTCAAGTCCGCGATGGGGCCCATGACCCACCACATGATCGGGGCCGTGCCAGCAAGTCCGACGACTGCGACAACGATTCGAAGAGATAAGCTGCGCGAGGTTGGGATCAGGATCAGCACGAGTCCGAGAGCGAGTCCGTAACGCCAGCCTGTTAACCCTCCGGCGGTCCGGATCATGAGGACTGCAACAAACGCCAGTCCAGCAGCCGCGGCCGTCAAGAGAGATATCCGAACGGTTGCCCCATTGCGGATCGTTGGTTGTCTCCGACGGCGAGGGGAGATATTCAGTGCTGAGGTCGAGTCTTTGGCGTGAATTTCAGGGCTGAGCATGATTCCTTAGTGGTCGTGGTCAGCCGGCTTTCCCCCGAAGTTCACGACCTTCGTTTACCCACAGCCCGGCATTTGCGACAGGGTTCCATGGTGAAAGAATTGGATAACGCAAATTCTACGTCGAAAGGGGGCACCGCCCGGCGCCCGCTCCGGTGCACTCAGTCGTCGGGAAGGCCGGGCGGAGGTGGACTCTCGCCTCCGACGGGTGTTGGTTCGTCCGTCAGCAGGACATGACGTGGAATACGTTGGAAGTCAGCCTCCAGTCGCTCAACCGACGAGCGCAGGATTGCGACTTCTTCGGCCAACGTTCGATTCTCGTCTTCAACCACCGAGAGTTCCCAAGATAGGTGGAGACAGACTCCGAGTAGCAGGATGATACACAGGGCGAATAGGAGATTCGACGCAACCTGTATCCCAACAAGCTTGCTAACACTGGCAAGGAGGTCAGGCCATCCGGCCAGGACCAAAGCGCTGGCACCGATGATCAGCCACAGTGCGGCGTACTTCTCACGAAAGGTCTTCCGGCGCACAAGTTCCAGAACTATCCCCACCATGACCGCGGCGAAAATAAACGCAGCGAGCGTGTTCCCCATCAGACCGTACCTTCCTGGACAACTATTTTGGAGCGGCTTCTGGTCACCGCGAAGAGCAGAGCGAAAACGGATCGCAGCAGGTAAATTGCCGCCTTCACTGGATTGTGACTCGGGGTTCCGCCTTGCCGGGGGCGCATCGCAACCGGGATTTGTGTGACCTTGCAGCCAGACCTGACTGCGACTACCAGGGAATCAATCGTGTCGCCGAGGTACTCGGCCGGATAGTGGTCGAGGTACTGTGCGATGGCTCTCTTGTTTCCCGCGCGGAACCCTGAAGTGACGTCCGTGAGCTTGGTCCGTGCCAGTCGTGATATGACGGCGGCAAGGAACACCATTGCCCAGTGGCGCGGACCTGAAACCTTGTAGTCCCCTTTGGCTGCAAAGCGTGCCCCGATGGAAATGTCGGCTGTATCCAGCCCTGCCAGAACAGATGCAATTTCTCGAGGGTCGTGCTGGCCGTCGGCATCCACCTGGATGACGGCGTCGTAGCCGCGCCGGTCCGCATATTTAAAGCCGGTCCGCATGGCCCCGCCGACGCCCATGTTGAAGGGGAGACGGAGGACAGTGGCGCCGGCAGCTGCCGCCACCGCCGCTGTTGCGTCCTTCGAACCATCATCGACTACCAGGACGTCATATCCTTCGTTGAGGCGGTTGACCTCGGCAATCGTGTCACCGACGGTTGTCCCTTCGTTCCAAGCTGGCATGATCACTAGAACTCGGCGGGATTCTGGGCTAGGCATGCTTGAGATTCTACGCCGAAACACTTGCAATCCGAATTCAGCTCCGAGGTGGATCGGGGGCCGTTCATGCGCCCATATACGGACTCGCTGATATCATCTAACGGTTGCAGTCCTGTTCGTTGACGTAGCCACCTGCTGACCAAGGAGAAAAATTGTTCAAGAACAAAACACTTTTGATTACCGGAGGCACTGGTTCGTTCGGGAACGCTGTGCTGAAGCACTTCCTGCACACTGATATACGTGAGATTCGAATCTTCTCAAGAGATGAGAAGAAGCAGGATGATATGCGCAAGCAGTACAGCAACGAAAAACTCAAATTCTATATAGGTGATGTACGCAACATTGAAAGTGTCCGCGAGGCGGTGCGCGGAGTGGACTACATTTTCCACGCCGCGGCGCTTAAGCAGGTGCCTTCATGCGAGTTTTTCCCTATGGAAGCTGTTCGAACTAACGTCTTGGGGACTGATAACGTTTTGACCGCTGCAATTGACGCAGGGGTCAAAAAGGTCGTGTGTCTCTCCACCGACAAAGCTGCATACCCGATCAATGCCATGGGCACGTCCAAGGCCATGATGGAAAAGGTCGTTATCGCCAAGTCCCGTAACGTCGATGCTGCAGAAACGCTGATTTCGTGTACGAGGTACGGAAACGTCATGGCTTCGCGAGGTTCTGTTATTCCCTTGTTCGCCGATCAGATTCGCGAGGGAAAGCCCCTGACTGTTACAGACCCACACATGACTCGTTTTTTGATGAACCTTGACGAGGCAGTCGATCTGGTTCTTTTTGCATTCGAGAACGCCAACCAGGGTGACTTGTTCGTCCAAAAAGCGGACGCCTCGACAGTGGGGGATCTAGCCATGGCGATGAAACACCTGTTCAATTCCGACGTCGATGTAAACGTCATCGGTACGCGACACGGTGAAAAGGCCCATGAGACCCTTCTTACCCGTGAAGAACGGGCGAAGTCCGAGGATTTGGGCGGCTACTTCCGGGTCCCCGCTGATACGCGCGACTTGAACTATGAGAAGTTTGTCGACTCTGGGGACATCGTCAGTGAGTCGTTGGAGGAGTACACATCGCATAACACTCACCAGCTCACAGTTGATGAGATCATCGCGAAGATCAAGACTACTGACTACATACAGTCGCTGCTGCCCTCAGTCCCGTCGGCATCGTAGTGGGACGGAAAGCACCAAGGATTTTGGTAGTCGGCCAACATTTCTGGCCAGAGGGTTTTCGCATAAATGACATCTGTGACTACTTTGTCGAAAACAAAGTTGACGTGGAGGTACTGTGTGGGCTTCCTAACTATCCTCGTGGTGAGTTCTACCCGGGCTACTCATTCCTCGGCCCGTTTCGGCAAGAGCGCAACGGAATCAAGATATTCCGCGCACCGGAAATACCTCGGGGCGACAACTCTAGCTTTCGCATTTTCTTAAATTACGTCTCCTTTCCTATAGGGAGTCTTTTTCATCTGCCGCGACTACTTTTTGGTAAGTATGACAGGATTTTCCTGTATCAACTTTCGCCGGTGATGATGTCAATAACCGGTATTATTCTGTCGAAGATTCGAAGAATCGAATCAACGATGTACGTGTTGGACCTATGGCCTGAGAACTTGTTCTCAGTTCTGAATGTTCAGAATAAGACGTTTCGCCGTCTAGCTGAAATGATTTCTCATTGGCATTATCGCCAGCCTGACAAAATCGTCGTTCTTTCCGAACAAATGCGTTCCAAGATGAAGGGCATTACCGGTCTTTCTGACGACAGAATCACTGTCATACCCCAAGCGTGTGAAAGCCTCTATGAAAAGGAAATTCACGATTCGCGTTTAGCCGAGCATTTAGGTGACGGCTTCAAAGTCGTCTTTACCGGAAATATCAGCCCTGCGCAGTCCTTCAATACCATCATCGATGCGGCCGAGCAACTTAAGTCTGAGGGACTTACTGATATAACGTGGGTGATCGTCGGCGATGGCATGAGTCGGAACGAAGTAGAACTTGAAGTCGCTCGACGCGGACTGGAAGGCGTGTTTAGCTTCGAAGGCCACCATCCTGTCGGCGACATCCCCAAATACACCACTCTGGCGGACGTACTGGTCGGTTGCCTCGTGCGAAGCGAGTTGCTTGAAGCGACCATACCGGCGAAGGTAATGTCGTACATCGCTTCGGGCCGCCCGCTTGCCCTGGCTATGGATGGCGAGGTTCGTAATCTCGTCGAAAATGAGGCTCAGTGCGGTCTCGTTGGGCCTGCCGGCGACTCCGACGCGCTGGCCGATAATGTCCGAACCATATACCGAATGACGCAGCTGGAGCGCCAAGGGCTTGGCGCTCGGGGCAAGGCGTACCACTTTGCCAACCTTGAACGAAGCATCGTGCTCGGCAGGCTGAAAGATTTCGTCTTGGGCCAGAACTAGGGTGTGACGTCGTACGGGGCAGAGGGACTCAGTCTTCGGGTTGGTCTGCGGATTCGCGTCGGTTACGAACGATTAGTGCAATTGCCACTGCATGAACGGTAATACCGGCGAGCGGTCCCAGCCCCAAGCTCAATATGCTTCGGATCTCGACGCTGGCAGGAACCAGGAGAAGGCCAATAGCGACCGCCGTCGCGGTCAGCCAACCTGCTGAGTAGGCACGATGATTGCCCAAACCGATGACGACGGTGCCCAGCAACGTTAGAACTGCCATGAGCACGGCAGCAAGTGTCAGTGTGGCCAAGGCCCACCCTTCCACTTCGTAATCGGGACCGAAGACGAGCATCAGCTGCGGTCCAACCAACCATGCGGCGAGGGCGCCGAAAGCGCCAATACCCACGAGCGCTACGAGTGGTTTCTTGAGCGCACGCCAGCCGTTTTGGGGATTTCTTACGATCTCGGTCAACGCCACGCCCTGAAATGCTTGAAGTGGGACCATGATCGGAGCTCGAGTGAGCGAAATGGCCAAGAGGATTGGCGCGGACAATCCATAGTCCGCCTGTGGAGTCGTGAGCTTCAGCAAGATCGGAAAGGCAACGATTAGAGAGGCAGAAGACGCTGCTGAGAGAAGTGCATGTCCGGTGTTCCGAAGGAGCCGTCCAAGCCCGACATCTGCTCGGGATCTGAGCGAATCTCGGCCAGCGGGTGAGACTAGCGCTACCACGAGCCATGCCGCGAGGGCAGCTAGACAAGCCAGCTCGAGTCCCAAAAGTGGCGCGGCAGTCGCGGCAGCAACGGCAATCGCGGCCAAGCGCAATAGCGCCTCGAGGGAGACCATTCCTGCAAACAAAGACCACTGGTCATTCCCCTGGGCAGCTCCTGCCAGTGTGGCGTGGCAGGAGAATAGGATGGCCGTGGCGACCAAAACCCCGACGATTGCTGTGGTGTCTCGGGGAAAAAGATAGTTGCCCAGGAGGGGGGAGAGGAGAAGGATAACCAGCGCAGAACACATGCCAACAACAAGTCCGGAAGCGAGCACGGGAGCGCCCTTGGGGGCATCCGAGCCGACTGTAGCCCGAGCGGTGCCGACCGCCCTTGTTGTCTCTGCTTGGATCCCGCCCAGAACGCCGCACACAAAGAAGATTGCGGCCCAGAATGACAGGAACTCAGCATTGTCGGCCGGTGACAACGCGTGACTGGTGATGAAGAGGATCACGATGCCAGCGGCGGCCGCCAGGACTGAGGCGCCACCTACGCCTGCGGCCGACTTGGCTGAGATGCTCGCGCCGCCTGTCGGTGGCTGTTCGGGAATAAACTCGGAGGATTGGGAAATATCCGTCAATTCGGGGCTTTCACGTGATGCATTACTTTCTAGTCCGTTGGCAGCGCGGCGAGACCATGCTGGCGGACGATACTGATGTCGTGATCCACCATCATTTGTACAATACGTTGAAAATCAGTCGTGGCAGTCCAGCCTAAAGTTGCAGATATCTTGCTCGGGTCGCCGCGCATCTCCAAGGCCTCAGCGGGCCGATGGAACCTAGGATCATTGTCCACACGCGACAGTCCGTCGGGGATTCCCGCGGCAGCGAAGGCGCATTGCGCGAATTCCTTGACACTATGGGACACTCCAGTAGCGACTATGAAGTCGTCCGGCTGCTGTGCGGTCGTTATACGAGTCAAGGCATCCACATAATCTGGAGCCCAGCCGAAGTCTCGAACAGCGTTTAGATTTCCTAAACGAATGCTATCTTTCAGGCCCAAGGCGATGGCTGCCACGCCGAGCGTGATCCGGCGCGTGACGAAAGTCGGTGGTCGGCGTAGCGATTCGTGGTTATAGAGAATTGCTGAGGCGGCGAACAGCCCCCGTGACCTGTAGGTCCCTACAGCATGGTGCGCGAAGGCCTTCGCCGCTCCATATGGCGTAACCGGCTTGATGGGGGTGGACTCATTTTGGGGTACTTCGGCAGCATTGCCAAAGATCTCAGCACTAGAAGCCTGCAGATACCGAACTTCGCGGCCCGTTCGCTGTTGAAGCAGCCAAGCACCTTCGAGCAAGGCAATCGAAGCGGCGCCCGTGGCTAGGGCGGCTTCATACGGTTCCTGCCAAGACCTAGCGACCGAACTCATACCCCCAAGATTGAAGACAGCGTCCGGTTGAACTTCGTCGATCAGTTGGAAAAGCCGCCGCGCGTCCGTCAAGTCTCCGTTATGGACCGTCACAACGGCTGGAAGATCCTGCCGCGCTTCATCTCCATCCCGAATCATGCCATGCACGCTCCAGCCAGCGCCGACTAAGTGCTCGGCAAGGTAAGACCCGTCTTGCCCGGAAATTCCTGTTATGAATGCTGTCTGGGAACCTTGGTACTGGTCGCGCGCAGGTGCCGTCGTCATTTTGCCAGCAGCCGCTGCTCCATCAGGTCATTCTCGACCATCATGGCTACGAGTTCATGGAACGAGACCTTGGGCTTCCATCCAAGAACACGCTGCGCCTTCGACGAATCGCCAATGAGGAGATCCACTTCAGCCGGCCGCATGAACTTAGGATCCTGCCGAACATAGCGGCGCCAATCATCGAGTCCAGCGGCTTCGAAAGCTACTACTAGGAGTTCCTCGATGGAGTGGGTCTCTCCCGTGGAGATTACGTAGTCGTCCGCCTCGGGCTGCTGCAGCATCAGCCACATAGCTTCGACGTAGTCGCCGGCAAAGCCCCAGTCGCGCTTGGCATCCAAGTTACCCAGCACAATCTCATCCTGGAGCCCAAGCTTGATCCGGGCGACAGCTTGAGAGACCTTACGCGTAACGAACTCTGGGCCGCGGCGCGGTGACTCATGGTTGAACAGGACTCCGCTTGAAGCGTGCATTCCGTAGGACTCGCGGTAGTTGATGGTCATGTAGTGACCGAAGACCTTCGCCACGCCATAGGGGGAGCGCGGCCATAGCAAGGTCTCCTCCCTCTGCGGGACTTGTTGGACTTTGCCGAACATCTCCGAGGAGGATGCCTGGTAAAAGCGAACTTTACCCAGGTCGTCCCCAGCGTAGAGCCTGGTGGCCTCAAGGATGTTTAAAACTCCCTTGCCCGTGACATCCGATGTCATGGATGCGTTTTCCCACGAGTAGGCCACGAAGGAAATCGCACCAAGGTTGTAAATCTCGTCAGGTTGGGCAATTGCCAGCACGCGCACGAGCGAGGAAACATCAGTGAGGTCCCCCGTGAGCAGCTGCACGCCAGGAACTGTTCGCTGTACGAGCTCAAACTTGGGGTTGTTCTGGCCCCTGATCAGGCCAAAGACTTCATAGCCCTTGGAAAGCAGCAGCTCTGCAAGGTAAAGGCCGTCCTGACCGGTGATGCCGGTAATAAGCGCACGAGGCATAGGGAATATTGTCCTTTAGGTCGAAGAGTCAAGCAGAGCCACTATATAGTGTTCAGCCTGTAACAGCGGATTGGAGGTAGGTAACGGGCTACGTGTGCTGGCTCGCAGCATAGCGGTAGGCATCTTCGTGGGCCTTTGCACAGTTTTCCCACGTGAACTTCTTAACCTGTTGAAATCCCTTGGTTTGAAGTTCATTGGTTCGGGCGATTGCATCTATTATTCCGTCTGCAATCGCACGTGGCGAATTAGGCTCGAACATGACTGCAGCGTCGCCGCAAACTTCCGGCAAAGACCCTGCTGTCGACGCGGCAACTGGGCATCCAGATGCCATGGCTTCCAGCGGAGGCAATCCGAAGCCTTCGTACAAGCTTGGAAAGACGAGGCATTTCGCCTTGCGGTAGAGATCAAGCAATTCGGAGAAAGGTACCAGACCCTTCACTTCGACGTTCTCGGGGACGTCTGTGAGATGCTCCAAGCCGCCGCCAGTGAGTACCAAGCGCAATTCGGGCCGTTCAGTTCTGAGTAATCGCATTGCGTCGAACAAGTTGGCATGGTTCTTGTGCGCCCATCCGCGTGCCGGATAGAAGACGAAGTCTTCACGCGTTCCGAGATTAGGTGTGAACTGGTCCACATCGACAGCCAGATGGGCAGTGAAAACCTTCTCCGGGGAAATCTTCAGGTGTTCAACGATCGTCTGCTTCGCGAAGTGGCTGATTGTCACAATTGCATCGGCTTTACGTGCCGCACGTTCGTAGAAGAGCCTCCGGTAGAGCCGCTCAACGCGGCTGAACAAATGAGGAAGGTCCCGGTGCTGCACATCGCACAGCGTCTGCACGGTGGGCATCGATCGGGGTGGAACCGGAAGATTTACAGCAAACGGAACGTGAAAGACGTCGTTTCCGCCCATGCGTGCCACGAGCGATTTCCGCCTAGTCAGCCCGGCTAGGAGCGTGAGGATCCTGTCGCTGGACGAAGCTCCACCTGATACTTCCGTGCAGACAACCTCGGGAACTCCACCGGAAAAACCTGCTGCCACACGACTTACATAGGTTGTCGCTGCAACGCCCTGAGTGGACGAAAGGCCGCGAAGTAGCCCTCGGGCGTAAGTTTCCCCGCCGCCCATGCCACCAGGAACGAGCGTGAGCATGGCAATGGCAACCTTCAGGGGCCGTGATTCAGCCGATGGACCGTTGGTCGTTGATTCTTCTCGCATTGGACTAGCTTACCGTTGGGCAGCGACCAAGGCCTTCGGGAAACCGTGCATGGGCGTCCCATTGAGACGACGTCCACTTCGTCGACGCTCGTGTTTCATGCAGAAGGTAGAACAACAATCAACCGCCAAGGCAGGGCACCTGATCACTCACCGATCGGGAATTTCGCGGTCAGTCGGTGTCCGGCGGGAAGCTTACGGAAGCCTTGACGATTATCGTCCAGAAGTGATTTTGGCTCCCGTCGTTGGCGACCAATCGATTCTGCCGCCTTGGAAATTCTGCGCGGTAGATTGTCCCCCAATCGAAAATACCCCGGTGGTGGGGTAGCCGAGAAGGCCGGTTTCCCAGCCCTGGGCTGCCCAGGCATTGCGGATTGGGCCGTTGGGGCTGATTTGTGCGCCGGTGGAGGCTGTCCAGTAGATGGCGCCGTTCTGGAAGCCTTGTGATTGG
>NZ_JBTNDK010000005.1:0-189246 GCF_054511035.1 Pseudarthrobacter sp. MDT1-22
CTGTCATGACGCGTTCCAGCGCCAGCCTCGCCGCGGAGGTGTTCCCCAACGTCACCGTCACCAAGGAACTGGGCGAACACGAGACCATGCTGTCGATCGACAAGGCCCGGCGCCTGTTGGGCTACGAGCCTGAACACACGTGGCGGACCTACCACTCCAACAGGACCACGCCCACGGAAGACTGAATCGCGGAAGACTGAACCCGAAAACAGGCCGCTTTGGAGGGTGGTCCCTCAAGAATTCCGCAGGCACCGAAGGGTTGGCGCAGGATCGGCTCAATTCGCCGCATCGGTGCGTGGCGGGCTCCTAATCTGGTGATAGGCGGGGATTTGTTGCCGCCAGCATCAGTCCAGACCGCCACGCTAGGACCCCACCATGCGCACCTTCCGTTTTGTGCTGCCCGCTGCCGCCATGCTGATTTCTGCCGTGGCACTGACCGCCTCGGGCCTGCCCGCCGGGGCCGTTGAGCCGGCCCTTGCCCCCGCCGGCACCGACGCAAACGTCCGCTACCTGGTCCGCTACGCCGCCGAAACCGACGTCCCGGCCGAGGCGGCGCGCCTGAAAACGCAGGGCATCGGCGTCGGGCGTTCCTTTACGCACGCCCTGCGAGGCGCTGTGGTTACGGCGACGCCGGCGCAAGCCGCGGCATTGTCCCGCTCGGCAGGCGTCGCCTCGGTGGAGGTGGACGCCCCCATCACACTCTCCGCAACGCAGCAGCCCGCGCCATGGGGGTTGGACCGCGTGGACCAGCGGCCCCTGCCCCTCTCGGGTTCCTACACGTGGACCGCCGCCGGCGCCGGAGTCAGCGCTTACGTGGTGGATACCGGCGTGCTCGCCTCGCACACAGAGTTTGCTGGCCGCGTGGCAGCAGGCTGGACAGCAGTGGCCGATGGCCGCGGAGCCGGCGACTGCAACGGCCACGGCACCCATGTGGCCGGAACGGTGGCCGGAACCACCTACGGCGTGGCAAAGGCGGCGACGATCGTCCCCGTCAGGGTCCTGGACTGCTCCGGCTCCGGTTTCAACTCCGACGTTGTGGCCGGCCTGGACTGGATCGCCGGCAACCACGCCGCCGGAACGCTCGCCGTGGTGAACATGAGCCTGGGCGGGGCGGCCAGCGCGGCTGTGGATTCCGCGCTCCAGGGTGTCATCAACGACGGCGTCACGGCAGTGGTTGCCGCCGGCAACTCCGCCGCGGACGCCTGCGGGAGCTCGCCGGCGCGGCTCCCCGCAGCGGTCACCGTGGCGGCCAGCGATTCCGCCGACCGCCAGGCTTCCTTCTCCAACTTCGGTTCCTGCGTGGATCTGTATGCACCTGGCGTCGGCATTGTCTCCGCGTCGTACACCTCAACAACCGCAACCGCGTCCATGTCCGGCACATCCATGGCAGCGCCCCACACGGCAGGCGCCGCGGCGGTGCTGCTGTCCCAGAACCCGGCACTCACACCGGCCCAGATTGCTTCGGCGCTGACCTCGAACGCCACCGCCGGAGTCATCACGGGCACCGGGACCGGCACGCCGAACCGCCTGCTGTACGCGGCGGCACCCGCACCGGCACCGGCACCCGTGGCGCCCGCCCCCACTGTTACGGCCAAATCACCCGCAGCACAGTCGACGGCGGTACCCGTGGCCAGCAACGTGACGGCCACGTTCAGCAAGGCCGTCCAGGGTGTTGGTGCCGGAACATTTGTGCTCCGGAACGCCGCCGGCACCGCCATCCCGGCAACGGTCAGCTACGACGCGACAACGAAAACGGCCACCCTCGATCCCTCCGCCAACCTGGCCGCGGACGTCACCTTCACGGCGACGCTGGTGGGCGGCGCCACCGCCATCCGCGACACCGCGGGCACGCCCTTGGCCAGCACGAGCTGGACGTTCACCACCGGCCCGGCGCCCACGGTCA
This sequence comes from Pseudarthrobacter sp. MDT1-22, assembly GCF_054511035.1. Taxonomy (NCBI): domain Bacteria; kingdom Bacillati; phylum Actinomycetota; class Actinomycetes; order Micrococcales; family Micrococcaceae; genus Pseudarthrobacter; species Pseudarthrobacter sp. MDT1-22. The sequence goes on from NZ_JBTNDK010000005.1 coordinate 1,904, forward strand.
CAGGGTTCACGCCGGGCAGCAACTCCCTCCTGGTCCGGCGGAACAACAACCTGTCGGTGACCTTCAGTGAGCCGGTCCAGGGTGTCAGCACCGCCACGTTCACGGTGAAGAACGCGGCCACCGGGGCTCTGGTCCCGGCTGCCGTCTTCCGCAACGGCACCACCAATCAGTGGATCCTGGACCCGCAGAACACTCTGGCAGCGAAGACGAAATACATGGTGACCGTAAGCGGCGGCGGGACGTCCATCCGGGACCTAGCAGGCAATCAGTTGGCCACGAAGACGTGGCAGTTCACCACGGGTTCGTTCTAGCTGTCGGTTGTGGAAAGGGAGGCCGACGGCGGCAATTGGGGGGCGCCGTCGGCCCCTGTTGTGTGCCGCGGGGTTGTGTGCTGAGGGGAAGCATCCGGCGACTTGCCATGGTTGTGCTCGGACCAGATATGGCCCACTTCCTCAGCGAACTGTTCCACGATCCTGCTCATGGCGGCATGGGCGGCGCCGGCCTCACCGCGCTGGATGGCGCTGGCCACGTCAACGTGAAGCTGAAGTGCTTCGTGGTGCGGCAGGTCTGGCATCAGGCCGTGTTCCGTCCGGCCGGTGAGGACCTCGGCCACAAGATTCTGGAGCTGGGCAAACATGGCGTTGCCGGAAGCCTTGAGTACGGCGGCATGGAACTCCACGTCCAGCCGGAGGAACTCCTCCTGCTCTCCGCGCTGGCCGGCCGCCCACAGCCGCGCGGCCAGGGAGACCAGGTCGCTCCCGGCATCCCACGACGCCCGCTCGGCCGCGAGCCGGGCAGCCTGTGGTTCGATCGCGCCACGGAGTTCGTTGAGGGCCTGAAGCTGCTCCAGCCGCCGGGACGAGGCCAGCCGCCAGCGGATCACCTGGGGATCGTAAAGGTTCCAGGCCTCTTCGGGCTGTACCACGGTGCCGAACCGCCGACGGGATGCCAGCATGCCTTTGGATGACAGAACCCGGGCGGCTTCCCGGACCACGGACCGGGATACCTTGTGCTGCGCCTCCAGCTCGTCCAGCCGCACCACCGAATTCGGCGCGAGGGACCCCTCGGCAATGGCGAGCCCCAAACTCTGGACCAACGCGGTATGCCGGTCGGTAGGGGACTCCGCCTTTGGGGTTTTCATAGATAAATCATACTGGTTGCCAAAAGGGGTTGTTTAAGTCTGCCTTATTTACCTATGCTCTCTTCCAGAGCAGATGTAAAGATGCATTTGTAGATGGCTGGACAGTGACGTCAGCCTCGAAGCAAGGGAGTCGTCATGAAGCGACGTTCAGTAATGAAGTACGCGGCAGTCGCCGCGGCATTTTCCATGGGGCTGACAGCCTGCGGCGGCGGCAGCGGCAGCAGCGACGCCAAGGAATCCGGCATCGTCCGGGTAACTCTCGCAAATCACGTCTGGACCGAAGGCATCAAGGCCGCCATCCCGGAATTTGAGAAGTCCTCCGGGCTCAAGGTGGAACTGACGCAGCTCGGCGAAGACCAGCTCTCGGACCAGTACAACGTCAAGCTAAACGCAGGCAGCGACGAGATCGACGTGATGATGTACCGCCCGCTCCAGGAAGGCAAGGCGTTCGCGAAGAACGGCTACCTCGCGGACCTGACCAGCAAGGTCTCCTCGGATTCCGGCTGGGACTGGAAGGACTACCAGGAGGGCCCGGTCAAGGCCACCACCGCTGACGGCAAGGTTGTTGGCGTCCCCATCATCACCGAGCGCGAAGTCCTCTACTACCGCAAGGACCTGCTGAAGGCCGCCGGCCTTGAGGTCCCCAAGACCATGGAGGAGCTTGAAGCGGCCGCCAAGGCCATCAAGGAAGCCAACCCGGACACCGCCGGTTTTGTGGCCCGCACCGGCAAGTCCGCCGCCGTCACCCAGTTCTCCAGCTTCCTGTACAGCTTCGGCGGCGACTTCACCGATTCCAGCGGCAAGTCCACCGTCAACTCGGCAGCTGCCAAAGAGGCCTATGCCTTCTACGGCGGCCTGATCAAGAACTACGGTCCCGCTAACGTCAGCACGGACATGAGCTGGCCCGAAGCGATGGCCATCTTCACCCAGGGCAAGGCCGCCTTCTACACCGAGGCGGACTCGCTCTACAAGAACGCCACCGATCCGGCCAAGTCCAAGGTTGCCGAGACTGTCGGGTTCGCCGCACTGCCCGCCGGTCCCGCCGGTTCCAAGCCGTACAACATCCCGTCCTGGGGCCTGGCAGTGAACGAGGCTTCGGGCAACCAGGACAACGCCTGGAAGTTCATCCAGTGGGCCACCAGCAAGGAACGCACCCTGGCCGCACAGAAGGCCGGCGTCCCCGGACCCCGCGCCTCCGTCTGGGCTGACTCAGCCGGAACTTCCACGTACCCGAAGGACCTGGCCGAAGCCATTGCCGCCAGCGCCAAAAACGGTGTGGGCCACGACCGTCCCGAGGTAGTCACCGTTGGCAAGGCCCGCGAAATCGTGGGCGAGCCGATCGTTGCCAGCATCACCGGCGCCGACGCTTCCGCCGCAGCAGACTCGGCCCACGTGGCCTTCCAGAAGTTCCTGGACAGCGAAAAGAAGTAACGCACGCAGTGCACGGGGCCTCAGCCAATGAGGCCCGGTGTACGCAACAGCCCCGGCGGGACGGCAGTGACGCTGCCGTCCCGCCCCGGCCATTCTTCACCCCCCAACTCCTTAGGTGAACCATGTCTGTAATGACTCCTCCCCGCAGCGCAGCCCGGAACGCAGGCCGTGCTCCCGGTGCCCGGGAAAAATTCTCTGACTGGGCCAACCGGCACCGCAAATGGCTCTTCGCAGCCCCGGCGATGGCCTTCGTCGGCGTCCTGATCATCTTCCCGCTGGCCTGGACGCTGTACCTGAGCCTCACCGATTCGCAGGGCTCCGTCCGCGCAGCCACCGAATTCATCGGCCTGGAAAACTACCTGACGGTCCTGTCCGACGTCGAACGCTTCTGGCCCGCTGTGGGCCGCACACTCACCTTCACCGGCATCGCCCTGGTCTGCGAAGTGGCACTCGGCATGGGCATCGCCCTGCTGCTGTGGCGGCCCTTCCGCGGCGAAAAGTGGGTCCGCGTGGCCATCCTGCTGCCGCTCGTGGCAACCCCGGTAGCCGTCGGCATGATGTGGCGGCTGATCTTCGACCCCAACATCGGGTTCGCGAACCAGCTGCTCGCCGCTGTGGGCATCCCCGCCCAGCCCTGGCTCTCCGGCCAGGACACCGCGCTCGGCACCACCATCTTCATGGACGTGTGGCAGTGGACCCCCATGGTGGTCCTGATCCTGCTCGCTGGCCTGACCTCCCTCTCCGAGGAGCCCGACGAGGCGGCACGCATGGACGGAGCCAACGCGTTCCAGCGCTTTTTCTTCATCACGCTGCCCCTGATGATGCCCACGGTGATTGTGGCCATCCTCCTCCGGGGCATCGACGCCCTGAAGACCTTCGACATCCTGTACGCCACCAAGGGCAAGGGAGGCGGGTCCTTCCACGAAGTGGAGACCCTGAACGTCTACGCCTACGGGCTGAGCTTCGACTACAACCAGTACGGGCTGTCCTCCGCGGTGCTGATCCTGTTCTTCATGATCATCATCGGCTCCATGTGGCTGCTGACCATGCGCAAGAAAGCGGTAAGCAAATGACCGTCCTGAACGAAAACACCAAAACCCAAACGTCCGCCGGGCAGCCCCGGCATCCCCGGCCGGTCCGCCGCCCGAAGAAGCCCCTCGGCACCCGCGCCTACAAGGTCTTCCGCGTCGCGGCCCTGATCGCCGTCGTGCTGTTCCTGGTCGCGCCGCTGTTCTGGATGCTGCTGGCCTCACTGAAGACCAACGTTGACATCTACGACACCGCCAAATCGTTCATTTTCAGCCCCACGTTCGAGAACTACGCAAACGTGCTGCAGCGCAACAACTACTTCGTCTTCATCTTCAACAGCTTCTGGGTGGCCTTTGTCTCCACGGCCCTCTCGCTGGTGCTGGGCGTCCCGGCTGCGTACGCCATGAGCCGGTTCACCATGCACCGCTCAGCCCTGGTGGTCCTGATGGCCCGCGTCATCCCGGGTGTTTCCCTGCTGGTGCCCTGGTACTACGTGTTCTCCAACCTGAAAATGGTAGGTGGGTTCGAGGTACTGATCCTCAGCCACATGTTCGTTGCCCTGCCGCTGATCGTGTACATCATGATGAGCTACTTCGATTCGCTCCCGCTGGAGCTGGAGGAATCGGCGCAGGTGGACGGACTGACGCCGATCGGCGCGTTCCAGCGCATCACGCTGCCGCTGTCCGTGGCCGGCATGGCCACCGCCGGCATCCTGTCCTTCATCTTTTCCTGGAACAACTTCATGTTCGCCCTGGTGCTCTCCGGGTCCAAGACCAAGACGCTTCCCGTTGCCATCTTCGACTTTGTCTCCTACGCCAGCATCGACTGGGGCGGGCTGATGGCGGCCGCCACCGTGGTGACCATCCCCATCATGATCATTGCGCTCTTCACGCAGAAGTACATCGTCTCCGGCATGACCGCCGGAGCTACCAAGGGCTAGGTCCGGTATGACACTCATCAGCAGAATTGAAACCTTCCTCGTCGCGCCGCGCTGGCTGTTTGTCCGGATCGAGACGGAGAGCGGGATTGTCGGCTGGGGCGAGGCAACCTGCGAGGGGCGCAGCGAAACGGTCCGCACCGCCGTCGGCCAGCTCTCGGAGCTGCTGATCGGCAACGACGCCCTCCGGATCGAAGACCACTGGCAGGTCATGACCAAGGGTTCCTTCTACCGCGGCGGACCCATCCTGGCCAGTGCCGTCTCCGGGCTGGACCAGGCACTGTGGGACATCGCGGGCAAGCACTTCAACACCCCCGTGCACCAGCTCCTGGGCGGCCACGTCCGCGACAGGATCCGGATGTACGGCTGGGTGGGCGGGGACGAGCCGAACGAGGTGGCGGACCAGATAAGCGCCCAGCTGGAAGTGGGCCTGACCGCCGTCAAGATGAATGCCAGCGGCCGGATGAGCCCCGTCGCCTCGGTGGCCGAGATCGACGGCGTCGTCCGCCGTGTTGCCGCGGCCCGCGAGGTGCTGGGGGACCACCGCGACGTCGCGGTGGACTTCCACGGCCGCTTCAGCCTGGCCAACGCCCGCCGGGTGGCGCCGCTGCTGGAACCGTACCGGCCGTTCTTCCTCGAAGAACCCGTGGTCCCGGAAAACACGCACCTGCTGCGCGAATTCACCTCTTCAACCACGACGCCGGTTTCCACCGGTGAGCGGCTCTACAGCCGGCAGGAATTCCTGCCCGCACTGCAGGCAGGAATCGCCGTGGCCCAGCCTGACCTGTCACACGCCGGCGGGATCACCGAGGTCCGCAAGATCGCCTCGCTCGCCGAAATCTACGACGTCCAGCTGGCACCGCACTGCCCGCTGGGGCCGCTGGCCCTGGCAGCGTGCCTGCAGGTGGGCTTCGCGACGCCCAACTTCCTGATCCAGGAACAGAGCATCGGCATCCACTACAACAAGGGCGCCGAAGTCCTGGACTACGTGGTGGACAAGTCCCCGCTGAAGTTCGTGGACGGCCACATTGAACGGCTGACCGGTCCCGGCCTCGGCATTGAAATCGACGAGGCCGTGGTCCGCGCGGCGGACAAGCGCGGCCACGCCTGGCGCGGGCCGGTCTGGCGCCACTCGGACGGAGCATTTGCAGAATGGTAAACAACATGACTGACAGCACGGACATCACGCCCGAAAGCCTGCTGGCCGGAATCCGGGAGTCGCGGCTCGTGGGAATCGTGCGCGGTACCGACGGCAAGGCCGCGGCGCAGGCCGCCCTCGCCGCGATGGCGGAAGGGTTCAGATTCGTCGAGATCGCACTGACCACGCCGGGGGCGCTGGATGCCATCCGCGAGGTCCGCGCCGCCGCACCGGCCGGCTGCTACGTCGGCGGCGGAACCGTCCTGACCGTGCAAGACGTGGACAACGTCGCCGGGGCCGGCGGCCAGTTTATGGTTACGCCGTCCCTGGCCGCATCCATCCACGAATCGGCGCGGCAGGGAATCCCCGTCCTGGCGGGCGCCCTGACGCCCAGCGAGGCGTACGAAGCGATGAACCGCGGGGCCACCGCCATCAAACTGTTCCCCGCCTCCATCGGCGGCCCCGGCTATCTCAAGGCGCTGCGCGATCCCTTCCCCGGGATCCCGTTTATCGCCGTCGGCGGCGTGGGCCTGGACGAGGCCGCGGGTTACTGGGAAGCCGGCGCGATCGCCGTCGGGCTTGGCGGGCCGCTGTTCGGTGATGTCGGCTCCGGCGGTGACCTCGCGCCGACGCGCGGGCGTGCCCGCGCGTTTGTGGACCTGGCGGACTCCTTTGCCCGCCGAACGGCCGCAGCGGCCGTAGCGACCGCCGCAGCGGGCGTGCGGTGAGCGCCGCCGTCGACCTTCTGACCTTCGGCGAGTCCATGGTGTCGCTGCGGTCCGCCGGTCCGCTGTCCGCCGGCGGAAGCTTGGCCATGCACGTGGCCGGTGCCGAATCGAACGTCGCCGTGGGGGTTGCGCGGCTAGGACACACAGTCACGTGGGCCGGTGCAGTTGGCGCCGATCCGCACGGCGAATTCATCCTGCGGCAGCTCCGCTCCGAGGACATCGGGACGCAGTGCCGGGTGGATCCGTCCCGCAGCACGGGCGTGATGTTCCTCGAACAGCGGACCGCGGACGTCACCCGGGCCTTCTACTACCGCGCCGGTTCGGCTGGTTCCACCGTCAGCCGGGACGACGTGGACAGTGCCCTCGGTGCCAGCCCGCGCGTGCTGCACCTGACCGGCATCACCCCCGCGCTCAGCCCGGAAGCCCGGAAGGCGTTTGAATACGCTGCCGAGCGCGCCGCCGCCGACGGAGTGGTGGTCTCCCTCGACGTCAATTACCGCAGCCGGCTCTGGACCCGGGACGAGGCCCGAACCGTGCTGGGCCCCATCGCGCGGCACGCCGACATCCTGATAGCGTCCGACGACGAACTGGACCTCGTGGCGTCCGCCGCCTTGAGCGGCTCCGATTCCCTGGGGTACGACGACGCCGAAACCGTGCTCGCTGCCTCGTTGCTGGAGCAGGGGGTTGGGGAAGTCGTGGTCAAGCGGGGAGCAGCCGGCGCCGGCGTCCATACCGCCTCCGGACGGTTCGAGGCGCCCGCCGTCACGGTGACAAGCATTGATACCGTGGGCGCGGGGGACGCCTTCACAGCCGGCTACCTCTCTGCCCTGCTCGACGGTGAGGACGTTGCCGGCCGCCTGCAACGCGGCGCCGTTATGGGGGCTTTCGCCGTCAGCACTGCCGGTGACTGGGAGGGCCTGCCCAGCCGGGCCGAGCTCGCCATGCTGGGCGCCACCGCCAGCGGAACCACCCAGCGGTAGCTGCCGGGTCGTGGCTGGGCTTGCCTTCCCCGGGCGCGGAGCAGGCAGGTACTGACAGTGCCTGCCGCCCGGGACCGCGGGCGCTTACCGTAGGGGTATGGGAGACGTGCGCGCGGACATAAAAGAGTTTCTAAGTTCCAGGCGGGCGCGGATTTCGCCCGAGGAAGCCGGGTTGCCTGCGTACGGCGGGAATCGGCGGGTCGCCGGCCTGAGGCGTGAGGAAGTGGCGATGCTGGCCGGTTTGTCAGTGGACTACTACGTGCGCCTGGAGCGCGGCAACCTCGCCGGGGCGTCCGAAAGCGTGCTGGATGCCCTCGCACGCACGCTGAAGCTGGACGAAGCCGAGCGGGAGCATCTTTTTGACCTCGCCCGCGCCGCCGGGCCGGCTCGCAGGAGGCGCAGCAAGCCGTCCGGTACTGTCCGCCCTGAAGTGCAGCAGGTCCTCGATGCAATGGCTGACGCGCCGGCGTGGGTCCGCAACGGCCGCCACGACATCCTGGCAGCAAACCGGATGGGGCGGGCCCTTTACTCACCTGTTTTCAAAAGCGCGCACCGCCCCGTGAACACCACCCGGTTTACGTACCTTGACCCGGCAGCCCGGGAGTTCTGGCGAGATTACGATCAGATCGCCAACGATGCCGCAGCGATGCTGCGGCTTGAAGCAGGCCGGCATCCGCACGACCCCGAACTCATCCGGCTGGTCGGCGAGCTGTCCACGCAGAGCGAGCTGTTCAGGGACCGGTGGGCTTCCCGGGATGTCGTCTTCCACCGCAGCGGGCTTAAGCGGCTGCACCACCCGGTGGTGGGTGACCTGGATTTGAACTACCAGTCCATGGAGCTGCCCAGCGAGCCGGGCCTGGTGCTGAACGTGTACACCGCGCCCGCCGGTTCCCCGACGGCTGACGCCTTGCAGCTCTTGGCCTCCTGGGCTGCCACGCACGATGACGAGTTCGCCGAACCATCACCAACTGCCAAGCACCCGCAGTAACGCCGCGCTGCGGCCCTAGTGCGGGTGCCTGTCGTCTTCTACTTCGTCGAGGGGTATTCGTCGGCCGTGAGCTTGGCGCCCCAGACCGTTTCGGCCTCGTCGCTGTCCACTGGTGCTTCCCACAGGGCGAGGTGGCACATGAAGTTGCCTTCCGTCGCACCGTGCCAGTGCCACTCACCCGCGGGCGTGTAGACCGTATCGCCGGGCTGCAGCTCGATCAGCTCTTCCCCACGCGATTGCACATACCCGATGCCTTCCGTGACGTGCAGGGTCTGCCCGACGGCGTGCTTGTGCCAGGCGGTGTGCGCGCCAGGAGTGAAGCGAACCAGATTCAGCCGGGCACGGGACGGTTGCTGGCCGGAGTAGTACGCGTTGAAGTAGACGTCGCCGGTAAACCAGTCATCGGGTCCCTTGACGGTGGGCGTTTTCGGTTGCTTCTGCGTGCTCATGGTTGTTCTCCTCCGATGTCCGTGCTGAGGCTGACGTCCCGCCATTGGTCCAGTTCCGTGCGCTGTGCCTGGGCGACGGCGCCGAATAAGTCAAAAGCGTCGCTGCCGAGCACCAGCAGGGACTGCGGGTTCGGGCTCGCGGCGACCGCCAGGATGGCTTCCGCCGCCTTGGCGGGGTCGCCCGGCTGGGTGCCGTGGACCGTGTCGTTCTCCTTGCGCCGCTTCCCGGCCGTCTCCGCGTAGTCCTTGATCGGCGTGGCCGACTGGGTCAGCGAGCGGCCCGCGAAGTCGGTGCGGAACGCGCCGGGCTCGATGACGGTGACGTTGATTCCGAGTGGCTTCAGTTCCTTGTGGAGGGAGCCGGACAGGCCCTCCAGGGCTGCCTTGCTGGCGGAGTAGTATCCGGATCCGGCCGGTGAGATGCGCGCCCCGATGGAGGAGATGTTCAGGATGGACCCGGCCCTGTTGGCGCGCATGCCGGGGAGTACTGCTTTGATCATGCTGACGGCGCCGAAAAAGTTGGTGTCGAACAATTGCCGGATCTCGGCGTCGTCGGCCTCTTCAACCGCGGCACGGTAACCGTAGCCGGCGTTGTGGCCGTTCGCAAGCACGGTTTGGGCGAGCGCGCGGCCGAGTCCGGTCGAGCAGCCTGTGATGAGCCAGGTAGCCATGGTTGTTTCCTTTCGAGGGTGGCGCTACGGACAAACCAGGACCTTCAGGGCCTCGCGGGAATCCATGGCGCGGTAGCCGTCGGGGACCTCGTTCAGGTTGATGGTCCGGTCGAACACCTTGCCCGGGTTGACGGTGCCGTCAAGGACGCCGGGCAGGAGCGTCTCGATGTAGGCGCGGACCGGGGCAGGGCCGCCGGTGAGCGTGATGTTCGGGCCGAACATCGAGCCGAAGCCGATCGGAGCGTCCTCGTACTGGGGCACGCCCACCCGGCTGATGACGCCGCCAGGGCGGATGACGCCGAGGGCCTGGTCGTACGCCGGGCGGTGCCCCACGCACTCAAGTACGGTGTGCGTTCCGTCGCCGCCGCTGAGCTCGCGCACCTTCTCGATGCCGGCCTCACCGCGTTCGGCGACGACGTCGGTGGCGCCGTATTCGATGCCCAGGTCGGTGCGGGCCTTGTGCCGGCCCATCAGGATGATCTGCTCGGCACCGAGCTGCTTGGCGGACAGCACCGCCATCAGCCCGACGGCGCCGTCACCGATGACCGTGACAGTGGTCCGGGCGTTGACGCCTGCCTTGATGGCGGCGTGGTAGCCGGTGCCGTAGACGTCGGAGAGGGTCAGCAGCGACGGCAGCAGCTCGCTGTCCTCACCCACAGGGGCATTGACCAGGGTGCCGTCGGCGAACGGGACACGGATGGCCTCGGCCTGGGCGCCGCCGATTCCGTTCGAGGCCCAGAACCCGCCGTGGCGGCAGGAGGTCTGCAGGCCTTCACGGCAGAAGACGCAGGTACCGTCGGACCAGGCGAACGGGGCGATGACGAAGTCCCCCTTCTTCAGGGTGGACACGTCCTTGCCTGTTTCCTCCACGACGCCGATGAACTCGTGGCCCATGGGGCTGCCCTGCCTGGACGAGGGCATGCCGTGGTAGGGGTGCAGGTCGGAGCCGCAGATACAGGAATTGACGATCCGCACGATCGCGTCGGTCGAATTCTGGATGACGGGATCGGGCACGTTCTCCACGCGCACGTCGCCGGCGCCATACATGATGGTTGCTCGCATTTTCGTTTCCTCATCACTTCGTCAGGGGCAGGAGCCCGGGTGTTCCTCCACTAGCCAACCGCACATTCCGCATGTGTGGGAGTGGCTGTTGATACAGGTACCGGCAGTGCCTCCCCCCTCAGAGGTGCAGCTCAAACTCCGTGTGCCCGTGCCGGATCCCGTTGATTTGCAGCTCAAGGGCGTGGACCCCCGGGTGGTGCACCCGGGTGGTCATCTGACGGAAGGCATGACGCTTCGAGAGGGTACGGGTCTCACCCGCGGCGAGGGTGAGCGCCGCGATCTTGAAGACCTTGGCCGATTGCGTGCCGTTGGCTTTGACGTAATGGACCACGTAGTCAACCGCCAGCCGGGCATCGCCGTTTCCGGTGTTGGCGATCTCGAAGTCGAAAGCAAGTTCACCCGGCAGGGCCACGTAGTTCCGGTCCAGCCGCGGCCCCGTGACAGCGAGCGACGCCGGCACGAACCCCTGCAGGGCCAGCGCTCCCGGGTGCGCATTCTTGATCAGGGTCCGCAGGCCGTGCCTGACCACCCATGCGGTGTTGGCGTCCGGCGCGGACAGCCAGCGCGCCGCCGTCGCCACCACTACCTTTGGTGCGTGCCGCGCCAGGTCGTTGAGGTGGTTGGCTACCGAGCGCCGCACGTACTCCGAAGGATCCCGGTACAGGGCGTCCAGAACCGGGAGGGACGCCTCCGGGTGAAGCACGACGGCGGGTACCCGCACCGCCCAGGGGAGGTACGGCCGCGTCCCCTCGCTGGCCAGCCGCCGGACATGCTCGTCCGGATGCCCGGTCCAGCCCTGGATGATCTCGAGGGAACGCTCCAGGTCCGCGGCCAGCAGCCGGCGAATGGCGAACTCGCCCGTGAGCCTCGGGGTCAGTTCGGCCAGAAGGGCCAGGCAGTCGTCAAAGTAGGGTGAAGTGCCTGATTCGAGGGCAAGCGTGACGGCCGTTTCGGATACCGGCCAGAGGATCCAGCCCGTGAAACCGGCGCCGGAAAGGGCGCTCCGGAAGATGCGTGCCGCCGTCGGGTATCCCGGATCCGGAAGCTGCCGCACATCCGCCAGCAACGCACTGCTCACCGCATCCGTCCGGCTGCGCAGGCTCAACTCGTCCAAGTGTGCGGCGGCAGCAGCCACTTGCGGCCAGCCCGATCCCGGAGCGGCCGCAGCCAGGATCCCGGCCAGTGTTTCCACGCCCTGCCGGTTGATCAGCTCATTCATCGCGCCCATTGAGACAGGCTACCCCCGCGGGCTGACATGCCCGCCGCAGGGCCAACGACGGGCAGAGCAGGCCAACGCCGGGCAGAAGGGATAATCTTCACCTTAGGCACTCCTTAACGGCGCACGGACGGACACACAGTGGCAGAGCAGGCAGGCAAGAACAGTCTTTGGCGGACCTTCCATGACAAGTTCGTGGTGGAGGAACGCTTCATGGAACCGGCCGCGCGGAAGGCTTTGTACCGGACGGCGGTGGTGCTCATCAGCGTGGGGGCCCTGCTGTTCGTCGCGACGCTGGTGGGCGTCCTGCAGAGCGGTACCGGCCCCTGGGGTCCCGACGAATCCATCCGCGACTGGCTGCTCTCGCTCCGGTCCGAGACCCTCACTGCCGTGATGATCTTCCTCGCGGTGGTCTTCGGCCCGGTCGCCCTGCCCATCATCGTGCTGGTGGTGACGGTGGTCTGGGGGTTCGCGGCCAAGCACGCCTGGCGGCCCATTATGCTCGCCGCCGCCATGCTCACCGGCGTCGTGATATCGCAGATCATCCTGGCGATCGTCCAGCGCTCGCGGCCCCCTGTGGAACTGATGCTGTTCGGCGCCGACCACACCTTCTCGTTCCCGTCCGGCCACGTCCTGGGTGCCTGCGACTTCCTGCTAGTGACCGCCTTCCTGGTCTTCTCGCGACGGGAAAACCCGACGTCGGCCGTCTTCGGCTTCGTTGGTGCGGGCATCGGCATAGTTCTCGCCGCGGTGAGCCGCCTGTACCTTGGCTACCACTGGCTCAGCGACGCGCTGGCCTCGATGACGCTCTCGCTTCTGATCCTCGGTGCCGTCATCGCCCTGGATACGTGGCGGACCGCCAGGATCCCCGGCGAACGGATCACGGGCGAACTCTCCAAAGCGGACGCGCCGGGCGACTAGCCGCGATGGCAGCCGAGGACGACGTGCGGAGGATGTGCCTGGCGCTGCCCGGTGTCACCGAACGCAGCAGCTGGGACCGGCCCGCCTGGTTCGCGAAGACGCTGATGGCACGCATGTGGGAGGACGGCGTGCTGACGGTGAAGACCACCGAGCGGGAGGCGCTGGCCGGCATGGAGCCTGCTACATATTTCTGGACCCCGCACCATGAGCGGTCGCCACAGCTGGTGCTGGTCCGGCTGGACCAAATCGGCGCCGAGGAACTCGGAGAACTGCTCGAGGAGTCCTACCGGCTGGCGGGCGGCCGCGGATCCTGACTGGCCAGGGGACCCTGGCCGCTACGTGTCCGGGCGTGACCTGGCCCGTCTGAGGGCGCGGCGCAGTTCGGCATTCGCTGCCTCGAGCTCCAGGACTTTGGCTATGCCGGCAAGATTGAGCCCCTGGTCCAGGAGTTCCCCGATGTGCAGGAGCAGGCCGATGTCGGCGTTGCTGTATTGACGCGTGCCGCCGGCCGTACGCTCCGGGAGGATCAGCCCTTTCGTCTCGTAGAGCCTGATGTTCTGCTGCCCGGTCCCTGCCAGCTTTGCTGCTACAGAGATGGCATACAGTGCCTGACCGGCCCGAGGACCCGGTTTCTGTTCTGGCGTTCTACTGACCGCGTCCACCCCAAAATACCTTCCCCGTGATGTTGCATCAGTCTCGCACGAGTGCTATAAAAAATCTATATCCACCAATACAGATAACCGATGGTGGGTAGATGAACTGGATTCAACTTCTAGGAACTGAAGGAGTGGGAAATGATGTTGATGCGTACGGACCCGTTCCGTGAGCTGGACCGGCTCGCCCAGCAGGTCTTCGGAACCGCCGCCCGGCCGGCGGCAATGCCCATGGACGCCTGGCAGGAAGACGGCGAGTTCGTGGTGGCGTTCGACCTCCCGGGCGTCAAGGTGGATTCCGTGGACCTGAACGTGGAGCGCAACGTACTGACCGTCCGCGCGGAGCGCCAGGACCCCACCCAGCCCAATGTTGAGCTGGTGGCCTCAGAGCGACCGCGCGGTGTCTTCAGTCGTCAGCTCATCCTGGGCGACACGCTCAATGCGGACACCATCAAGGCCAGCTACGACCAGGGCGTGCTGACCCTGCGGATCCCGGTGTTGGAGCAGGCCAAGCCGCGCAGGATCGAGATCGAAACCAAACAGGGTTCCCTGCACGAGATCGGTAAGTAGGTCCGGGCCCAGGGGCGCCGGCTACGTCCGGCGCCCCTGGGCCTTCCCGGTCAGAATTCCCGACAAGGACCGCCATGACCAGCCAGCCGGACTACTACGATGAGCTGCGCGTGAAGCCTGCTGCCAGCCAGCAGGAGATCTCCCGTGCCTACCGGGTGCTGATGCGCACCCATCATCCGGATCTCGACGGCGGCGCAACGGTTGACCGCGACGTGCAGGATGGAGAGCTGCTGCGGATCATGCAGGCGTTCGCTGTCCTCCGTGACGCGGCGCGGCGCGCAACCTACGACAGGAGCCGCAACGGACCAAGCGCGCCGGGTGGCACCCCGACAGTCATCCCCGTCCGGAAGGTCAGCAACCGGTACGTCCCGGCCGGCAACACCATCAGGATCACCACGGTGCGCTGGGAAAGCGGACCGTGGAAGTAAACCCGTAAGACGACAGCCATCACCGCGAGGAGGCGGACAAAACAATGAGCGACTGGCGCCGCTACGACTCCCACCTGATTCCTGCCTTCCACGAACGCTTCGAACAGCGCTGGGGCGAGGGTACTGCACCGTTCCTGGACCCCGAAGCCCACGAAGAGCCGCTTCCCCGCGCACAGTGGATCAATCCTGCCACTGGCGCGGCCTTGGCAGTGGTCCCCGTATGGACCGCCGAAGACGAGCAGCAGCGGTCCTTCGGGGTGTTCTATCTTCCGCCCGCCGGCGACGTCTGGGTGCTGCGGCCCGGTTACACCGGTTATCTCGAGCCGGCAGACGGCGACGCGGAGCAACTCGTCACACTCCGGAACGATGCCTTCCGGAAGGCCGTGGCGCACGCCAAGGAGTTCCTCTTCGGCTCACAATGAGCCGGCCGCGTCCGTGCCGCTGCCCAGCAGGCTGCGGGTGAGGGTTTCGGCGTCGGCCATCAGGTCGTCCACGGCGGCCGCCAGGTGCGAATCGGACACCGGGGTGTTATCCAGCGCCGCAGCCACCACCGCCCGCCGGACCGGTTCCCGCGCGAAGGAGGCGGTGGTTCCCGCCGTCCGTTCCGCGGCGGCATCCAGTGCCGCCGGGCTGAACGCCACCAGGCGGCCGTAGAGTTCCAGCAGCCGGACTCGCTCGGCATGGGCCGGCAGCGGGATCTCCACCGCGAGGTCCACCCGGCCCGGGCGCTGCGCCAGCGCCCGCTCCAGCATGTCGGGCCGGTTGGTGGTGAGGACAAACGCGACGTCGGCGTCGTTGTCCAGGCCGTCCATGGCGTCCAGCACCTCAAAAAGCAGCGGCTGCGGCCCGTGCCCGAAACTCCGGTCCTCGGCAATAAGATCGCAATCCTCCAGCACGACGATCGAGGGCTGCAGCGCCCGGGCCATGCGGGCCGCCTCGGAGATCCTGGCGAGCGATCCGCCCGAGAGGAGGATCGCCGTCGAGCCTTCACTCTGGCTCAGCAGGTGGCGCACGGTGTGCGTCTTGCCGGTCCCCGGGCGGCCGCACAGCAGGATGCCCCGTTTGAGATGCTGGCCGTGCTGTTTGAGGGACGCCCGGTGCGTGGCGATGCCCACGGTGTGGTCCGCGACCTTCTGCAGCAGGCCGTCGGGCATGATGACGTCCGACGCCGGGAGGCTGGGACGGTGGTGGAACGTCACCCCCGCGGTGCTCGGCCAGGAATCCGTTGGCTGTTTCAGGCCCCACGGCAAGGTTCACCACGGAGAGGCCTTCAGCCGACTCACCCAGGTGCTCCGTCAGCGCCTCAAGCAGCCGCTTGCCCGCCTGCTGCCGGTGGTTTCCGGCCTGCGTCAGCTGGACCAGCTCGGAAAAATCGTCGATGAACTTCCCCAGTTTTTCATCATGCTCAGATCTAGCAGCGACGCTCGTCAGCAGCCCTGCCGTGTGCCATTCTGGGACGTACCCGTTCCACGCTTTCTCGGTCATGAAGGACTGAATCCATGCACATTTCCGCCAAGGACCTGGCCGCCCTCATCCCTGCGGACTTCACGCTGGGCGTGGCCACGGCGGCCTTCCAGATCGAGGGCGCCCTTACTGAAGACGGCAGGGGCACGGCGGGCTGGGACGTGTTTTCGGCCAAGGAAGGTGCCATCGTGGACGGGCACAGCCCGGCCGTAGCCTGCGACCACTACCACCGCATGCCCGGCGATGTTGCCCTTATGAAGCAGCTGGGTGTCGACTCGTACCGGTTCTCACTGTCCTGGCCCCGGATCCAGCCCAACGGCAGCGGCCCGGTGAACCCTGCCGGGCTGGCGTTCTATGACCGGCTTCTGGACGAACTCCTGGCCAACGGGATTTCGCCCATGGTCACCCTCTATCACTGGGACACTCCGCTGGCACTGGACGACGCCGGCGGCTGGATGAATCGCGATACCGCCTACCGCCTGGGGGAGTTCGCCGCGATTGCCGCTGCTGCGTACGGCGACCGCGTTGCCCGCTGGGTCACCATCAACGAGCCCGCCACGGTCAGCACCAACGGCTACACCATGGGCCTGCACTCACCGGGCGAAGCACTTATGGTCAACGCGTTGCCTACCGTGCACCACCAGCTTCTGGGCCACGGGCTCGCGATGCAGGCATTGCGGGCGGCGGGGGTCCCAGGCGAGATCGGGATGACCAACGTGTACTCGCCCATGGTCCCGAACTCCATCAACCCCCTGGACTGGATGAGTGCGGGCCTGATGGACATCGCCCAGAACCGGATGTACGCGGACCCCGTCCTCACTGGCCAATATCCGGATATCATCCGCGCCGCGAAGTTCTTCGGCTCATTCGACCATCCGGACGAGGACATGGAGATCATCTCCCAGCCGCTGGATTTCTACGGCCTGAACTACTACATGCCCACGAAGGTGGCTTTCGGTCCTGGTGAAGGGGCTGTGCCGGCGAGCATGGCGGAGGCCATGGGCAGTGACTTGAGTGCGGCAGGCAACGGCTCCACGCCGTTCCACGTCGAGGCCTGGCCCGAAGCGGACATCACCTCCTACGGCTGGCCGGTGAAGCCCGAGTACATGGGGGTGGCGTTGAAAGAGATGGCAGAGCGGTACCCGCATCTGCCGCCGGTGATCATCACCGAGGGCGGGGCGAGTTTCGAGGACATCATCGTCCGTGACAAGTCCACCAACACCACCTTCATCCCGGACGAGCGGCGGCTGAAATACCTGTCGGACCACATCGAGTCAGCGCTGAAGGCCACGGCCCCGGGCGGTGACGCAGAGGGCATCGACCTGCGGGGCTACTACGTGTGGTCGCTCCTGGACAATTTCGAATGGTCGGCAGGCTACAACCAGCCGTTCGGCCTGCTGCATGTTGATTTCGAGACCCTGGAGCGCACGCCGAAGGCGTCCTACTTCTGGCTTCAGGAGCTCATCGAGGAGCGGAACCTTGCCGCGACGGCGGGTGCCGCCGTCGCGCAGGCCGCCAGTGAGGAACCGGACACTGCCGCTGATCCCGAAACGGCGGTATCTCCCGACGACGGCGTGACCACCTCAGGTGCCACCGCCTAGTGTCCTGGGAACCTAGCCGGCGTGGTGCGCGTCCTCCGGGTCCTCGGGTGAGTCATCGCGACGTTCCTTCACCAGCTTGCTGGCACTCACCAGCCGTAGCGCGGTCACCAGCAGGACCCCGCCAAGCACATTAAAGACCACTACATAGGAAAACCAGCCGAGCCATTGAAGGTAGTTGATGTCAGCACCCGTGTGGATGGCACCGAAGATCAGCAGCGAGTCCAGGATCGAGTGGAAGAGCTGCAGCCCGTAGAGCAGGAAAGCGCCAACGACGGCGGCCGCGATCTTGCCGGTGACGCTGTCCGTCCCGTGCTGCATGCGGGTCATCAACGTGATGGTGCTCCCCGCCAACACGGCAAGACACACGGTTTTCCAGTTAAACCCGGCGTCGAGATAGTGGGTGGCTTCCTTCGTGATGGTCTCGCTCCACTGCGGGAACGCTGTCATGATCAATGCCATGAACAGCCAACCGCCCACCAGGTTAGCGATGAGTGTGCCGCCCCAGAGCTTCCCGAGCTGCGCGTAGCTTGCCTCCCGTGCGACGACCGCGGCAATGGGCACCAGGAAGCCTTCCGTGAACAGCTCGCTCTTGGCCAGCAGGAGGGCGATGAGGCCTGCACTGAACGCCAATCCCGCGAGAAGGTGGTTCTCGGTCTCATATAGAACGCCGAGGTACGCCATAATGCCAACGCCTATTTCAAACCCGCCGAACAAGCCGGTGATGAGCACGTCCCGAAAGGAGCGGTTCAGCCGCTGCGCGCCTTCCTCAACCGTGCGGTCGAAGGATTCCTCCACCTCCTCCTCAACCGGGCCTGGATTGTCGCCAAGTTCCCGCCGCCGCGCATCGCCGTCGGTGTCGCTCATGCGTGTCGCCTATCCGCCTGAAAGTGTGTGGTGATTGATCTAGAGGAGGTCCAGGAGCTTAAGCTGTTTGGCCATCCCCGCGCCGTCCGGCGAATAGATCCAGGGCACCACCGACGTGGTGTGGTCGCCGTCCTCGGAGTGCCCGCCGGCGAAGACGGACTCGCTGACGGAGAGCTGCCGGATGGCGATGGCGGCCACCTTGTCGGCGTTTTCCTGGGCGAAGCCTGAGTAGATCTGTTCGTCGTGCTGGCCGTTGTCGCCGATCAGGAGCCACCGCATGTCCGGGAATTCCTTGGCGAGGCGCTCCAGGTTGCGGTGCTTGTGCTCCTGCCCGCTGCGGAACCAGCGGTCCTGGGTCAGGCCCCAGTCCGTGAGCAGGAGGGCGCCGGATGGATACATGTTCCGGCCCAGGAACCGCGCCAGGGTGGGGGCAGCATTCCACGGACCCGTGGACAGGTAGATGACGGGCGCGTCCGGGTGTTCAATGGTGAGCCTTTCCAGCAGGACCGCCATCCCCGGCGTCGCCATCCGGGCCCGTTCGCTGAGGACAAACGTGTTCCACAGGGCCAGGAACGGCCTGGGCAGGGCGGTGACCATCACGGTGTCGTCGATGTCGGACACGATGCCGAACTTCGCATCGGCATCGATCACCTGGATCAGCGTCTCCACGGGTTCGGTCCCGTCAGCCCGCAGGATGGCCGTGTGCCAGCCCGGCGGGAGCTGCACGTCCACCACGGTGTCGATCAGGCCGCCACGGTCCGCCCGGACTCGGGTGGTGACGCCGCCAATGGTAATTTCCACCTCGATGAACTGCAGGGGGACGCTGGTGAAGGCCCGCCAGCCGCGGACGTTTTGTGTGCCGTTGCGGGCAGCCTGCTCGGCCCGGCTGCCCGGGGCCGGATTCTTGGTTAACAGGACGCGGCCGAGCACGCGTACCCAGTCGGTCGAACCGTAGCCCTGGTACGCGATGGTCTGCGGTGCGAAATTCCAGCCCTTGGCGAGCTGGATGCGGACGGCGTTGACGACGGCGGAGATCCGGTGCGCCAGGCGTAAAAGCTGGGTGCCGGACAGCGGTGCGGGGTGCGGAGTGTTCTGCGGTGAATTCTGAGGAGCCCTGTCCATGTCTCCACTCTGCCACAGCGCAACCGCGCGCCGGGCACCCTGGCGGTCCCGCCGCCGTGCGTGACGTCAGCCTCAATCAAGGAGCCAGCGGAGGGTGTCGGCGTTCCGCACGGCGTTCCCGCCGCCGTCGTTGTTGAAATAGGCATAGACATCCTTGCCTGCCGCGGACCATTCGCGGATCCGGTCCGCCCACCACTGCAGGTCCGTATCGGAGTAGGAGCCGCCATACAGGTGCTGATGGTCAGGCCCGTGGAGCCGGATGTAGACGAAGGGCGCTGTGGCGCGGAGGATGCACGGCAGTTGGGCGCCGCTCATGATGCAGTACGCGGCCTGGTGCCGTTCCAGCAAGGCGTACACGTCCGGATGGTCCCAGCTGGGGTGCCGGAACTCCACGGTCACCCGGATCCACCACGGGACCGCGGCGAGGAAGTGATCCAGCCGGGCATCATCGCGCTGCAGCTGCGGTGGCAGTTGGACCAGCAGGACAGCGCGTTTGTCGCCCAGTTCGTGCCAGCAGCGGGCGATGCGTTCCAGCCAGACTTCGGGTCCGTAGAGTTTCTTGCCGTGCGTCAGGCCGCGCGGAGCTTTGACGGACATCACGAACCCGTCCGGGAGCCTGCGCCGCCAGCTGGCGAAGGACGTGTCCCGGGGCCACCGGTAAAAGCTGGCGTTCAACTCAACGGTGCCAAACCGGGAAACGTAGTGCTGGAGCCTGTCCCGGGCCGGGAGGCCTGGCGGGTAGAGCACGTTCTCCCAGTGGTCATAGCTCCAGCCGGAGGTGCCGATATAGACAGCCACAGTCAGCTGACCCGCAGGGGAGATGGGTGAACCATGATGCCTCCGGTGTTCGTGGACCGGCCGTCAACTCACGGTACACCGCTGTGCTTTGCCACTATCATTCACGGTTGTTTTCTCCGGCAGGGCCCATCCTTGTGGCAGTGTATGGGAATGGCGCGCATTGAAGATTATGCAGTTGTTGGCGACCTCCACACCGGCGCCCTGGTCAGCACCGAGGGCTCCATCGACTGGCTTTGCCTGCCGCGCTTCGACTCGCCGGCATGTTTCAACGCGCTCCTGGATACGCCTGAGGCCGGACGATGGCTACTGGCACCCGAGAGCGGCGGCACCTGCACCAGGCGCGGCTACCGGGAGGGGACCCTGATCCTGGAAACAGAATGGGAAACCCCGGAGGGTACCGTCAGGGTTATTGACTTCATGCCGCCACGCGACGCGGTGGCGGACATCGTGCGGATCGTTGAGGGCGTGAGGGGAAGCGTCAGGATGCACGGTGAACTGGCGCTGAGGTTCGACTACGGGCATATCGTTCCCTGGGTGCGGCGCGACAGGCACGGCCTGCATGCCATCGCCGGCCCGGACTCCGTCTACTTCGTCACCAAGGCGCCGCTTCACGGCGAGAACATGCACTCCGTCAGTGACTTCACAGTCCACGCGGGGGAGCGCATCCCCTTTGTCCTGACGTGGGCGCCCAGCCACGTTCCCCGCCCGCACACGGTGGACGCCGAGGTAGTGCTGGGCATCACCCTGGCCTTCTGGCGCGGCTGGGCATCCCAGTGCACCGTCCAGGGAAAGTACCAGGATGCCGTGGTCCGTTCGCTGGTGACCCTGAAGGCGCTGACCTACGCTCCCACGGGCGGCATCGTCGCTGCGGTCACCACGTCCCTGCCGGAACAGCTGGGCGGTCCCCGCAACTGGGATTACCGCTTCTGCTGGCTGCGGGACGCCACCATGACGCTGCAGGCGCTCCTGGCCGCCGGCTACACCACCGAGGCTGCCGCCTGGCGTGACTGGCTGCTCCGCGCTGTGGCGGGCGATCCGGCCGACCTGCAGATCATGTACGGAATCCACGGCGAACGCAGGCTTCCGGAAATGGAACTGCCGTGGCTTGCCGGGTACGAGAATTCAAAACCGGTACGGACCGGCAACGGCGCCGCCGAGCAGCTTCAACTGGACGTCTGGGGCGAGGTCCTGGACTGCCTGGCGCTGACCAGGAACTCCCTGCTGAAACACACGGACGAGTCCTGGGACGTCCAGGTGGCCCTGATGCAGCACCTGGAGACCATCTGGGACCAGCCGGACAACGGACTCTGGGAGATGCGCGGGCCGCGGCGCCATTTCACGCATTCCAAGGTGATGGCCTGGGTGGCCGCAGACCGGATGGTTAAAGGCGTCCGCGATTTCGGCCTGCCCGGCCCCGTGGAACGCTGGGAGGCCCTTCGCGACACCATCCACCGGGACGTCATGGCCAACGGCTTCGACCCCGTCCGCAACACCTTTGTGCAGGCGTATGGCCGGCCCGAACTGGATGCCAGCCTGCTGTTGATCCCGCGGGTGGGCTTCCTGTCGCCGGATGATCCCCGGGTGCTGGGGACCATTGACGCGATCCAGCGGGAGCTCACCGAAGACGGTTTTGTGCTCCGCTACCGTCCCGCCGACAGCGACGACGGCCTCCCGGGAGACGAAGGGGTGTTCCTGGCCTGCTCGTTCTGGTTGGTGGAGGCCCTGCTGGGCGCGGGACGCACCGAGGAGTCCACCGAACTCTTCGAGCGGTTGCTCGAACTCCGCAACGATGTGGGCCTGCTCAGTGAGGAATGGGGCGTCAGGGCAGGGCGGCAGCTGGGCAATACGCCCCAGGCCTTCAGTCACTTCGCGCTTGTGACAAGCGCTCTTGAGCTTCATCAGGATACGGTTCGCCGCAGTGACACACCTATTCCCCCGGAGACAGACAGGTAGGGCAATGAGGGCCTGAGGGCCTGCCCCGCTCTTCACGTCCGGGAGAAAGGTAAGTATACTTACTAGACTTGCGGAGCGCTCCTAATGGGGCTCAGCGCCGCGACTGAACGAGGGGTGGTTGTAATGGCCGGACATTTTGAGCTGGTGGATGCGCCTGACGGCGGCTACAGGGTACGGATGTTGGATGGTTCAGGAAGCCTGATGGCTATCTCGGTGACCTTCCCAACGAAGCGCGCAGCGGTGGCCGGCATTGCGATGGCCCGCGAGATTGCCGGCACAGGCCTGATCAGGGACTTCAGTAACAACGGTGCCGGAACCGTGATCCGGGATCGGATTGGCCCCACGTCATCCCCGAAGGATAGCGCCGCCCGAGGCAAGAAGCTGTCCGGGGCCGCTCGCGCTGTAGTCGGGTGATCACCCAGAGCCACGCCCTGGTCCGCGGGCGGCGATGGGGCGTCTTGTTTGACGTTGATGGGACCCTGGTGGACTCCGCCTACATCCACACGCTCGCGTGGTGGCAGGCGTTCCGACAGCACCAGCATGACGTCCCCATGGCCGCCATTCACCGGTGCGTCGGGATGGGTGGCGATCGTTTGGTGGACACGCTTCTTCCTGCTGGCCGGGACCGCGAGGCCGACGCCGACATCCTGGCCAGCCATGCGGCAGTCTTCGCGCAGAGCTGGCCGTCGCTGCGACCGTTCGACGGCGCCAAGGAGCTGCTTGCGCAGTGCCACGCCGGGGGACTCGCCGTCGCCCTGGCATCATCGGCACGAACGCAGGATCTGAAGGCCACCCGCAAAGCCCTTGGTGCGGACTCGTTCATCCATGCCGCCACCAGCGCGGACGATGCGAAGGCAAGCAAGCCGGCCCCGGACATCCTCGTGGCCGCGCTTGAAGCTGTTGGTGTGGCCGCGGCCGGAGCAGTCTATGTGGGGGATGCGGTGTGGGACATGCAAGCTGCTGCCGCGTTGGGAATCCCTGCCATCGGCGTCACCTGCGGCGGGACCAGCGCCGCCGAACTCCGCGAGTCAGGCGCGGCCGAGGTCTACAACGGCCCCCGGGACCTCCTGGACAACCTGCAGGCAAGCGCCATCGGCAGGCTGCTGACGCTGGAATCGAACCCCGCCGGCGCCTAATAGCGCGAGGGGACACTTGCGGCCCTGCCCGCGGGGGCTTAACTGTCCGTTCGCGCCGGTGCCGGGACGGTTGGGAGGGTGGGGCAGGTTAGAGGGGGAGCAGGCCTGAGAGGTCAGCGCGCAGGCCGGAGGCGGACACCTTGTGCGCCGCGACAGCGTCCGACCAGCTCAACTGGCCGGTCACCATACCAAGCCAGGTGGCGGCGTCGCATTCGATCACGTTGGGCGGGGTTCCGCGGGTGTGCCGCGGTCCCTCCACGCACTGGGTGACGCCGAACGGCGGCACCCGCACCTCCACCGAGTTCCCCGGCGCCCGCGCGGTCACCTCCTCCAGCGTGTACCGCACGGCCGTGGCGGTGACGTTGCGGGGGAGCGGAATGTCCGACGGCGATGCGGCGGCTTCCTGCCATGCGGCCAGTGCCGCTGTGCCTTCTTCAATGCCGATCCGACGGCGTGCTACAGCCATCAGTCCAGGAGCGCGGACACGGCCGGGCCCAGGCGGATCTTGCCCACCTCGTGGCTGCCGCCCATCACCGGGGCCACCACTTTTTCGAGGACGCTGGAGACGCCGGGGATATCCACGGCGCCAACCGCGGCGAGGAGGGTCAGACCCACCAGGGACGTGGCCCGCAGATTCCCGTCAAGCATCTTGATGGCCACCGAGACACCCTGGGGTGTGGCCATGGCCAGGACGCCCTCGGCACCAATCTTGGCGATGATGCCCAGTTCGTCCATCACGATGGTGTTGGCCTCGCCGCGCCCCTGGACGGCCCAGGGGTAGTCGAGCATGGACGTGGCGATGGTGGCGGCGCGGGCGTTGGAATTTTTGTCGCCCGGGGCCTTGGCCAGCATCGAGAACGCTCGCGCCAACCCGGTCAGCGAAATGGCGGCCACCGGGGCCCCACACCCGTCAATGCCCAGGTGGGCGATCTTTTCGCCGCTGTATTCCTCGATCACACTTCGGACGCGCTGCTGCAGAGGATGGTTCGGTTCAAGGTAGCTGTGGGTGTCCCAGCCGTTTTCGGTGCAGGCCCACAGGAAGGCGGCGTGCTTGCCGGAGCAGTTGAAGGCTAGCTTCGATTTGCCCTTTTCGGACCTGACCAGCCAGTTGCGGGCCGTCTCGTCCTGCGGCCAGGCGGCGGGGCACTGGAGCTGGTCCTCCCGGACGCCGGCGGCCTTGAGCATTCCCTCCACCACGTCCATATGGTCCAGGGAGCCCACGTGGCTGCCGCAGGCCAGCGCCACCTGAGCGCCGCGCAGCGGAACTCCGGACTGCATGGCCGCCAGGGCCTGCAGCGGTTTAAGCGCGGACCGTGCGTACAAGGGAGTCCGGATGTCACCGAGTTCTGTGACTACGGACCCGTCGCCGGACAGTACGACGGCTGAGCCGATGTGCCGGGACTCCACAAAACCGCTTCGTTCAATAACGGCGAGTTCGACAGCGGAGTCCACGGTGAACGTGGCATGCGGGTTGTGCGGCATGATGCCAGTCTAGGGGCGGAATCGGCGAATGCCGGGCTACTCCACGGTGACCATGACAGACTGCCAGCCGGAGGCGCCGTCGGGCACCGGATCGGCCCGCTGATCGGTCTGGACCTCGCCCGTTCCGTCGGTGGCGCGGACCTTGATGTAGTGCGGTCCCGGTGTGGCTTCCCAGTCGAAGGACCACTGGCGCCACGTGATGAGGGACGCCGCGGTGGACAGGACTGCCTCGGCCCAGGGGTTGTTGTCGATCTGGACTTCCACCTTGGTGATGCCGCGGGTCTGTGCCCACGCAGTGCCGCCGATCGCCACCCGGCCGGCGGGCACCTTGGCGAAGGACTTCGGAACTTCCACCCGGGCCATGGTCTTGATGGGGCCGCGCTCGGACCAGCCGCGCTGGGTCCAGTAGGCCTTGCTGTCCGCGAACCGCGTCACTTCCAGGTCCACCACCCACTTGGTGGCGGAGACAAAACCGTACAGCCCGGGCACCACCATGCGCACCGGATAGCCGTGCTCCAGCGGCAGGGGCTCGCCGTTCATGCCGATCGCCAGCATGGCATCGCGGTCATCCTGCAGGACCTCCAGCGGCGTGGAGGCGCTGAAGCCATCGATCGACGTCGACAGCACCATGTCCGCACCGTCCTTGGGACGTGCGCGCTTGAGGACCTCGCGGATGGGAAGGCCGAGCCAGCGAGCGTTCCCGGCGAGGTTTCCGCCCACGGGATTGGAAACACAGGTGAGGGTCACGTGCGATTCGATGAGGTCGGCGTCGAGCAGGTCCTGGAAGGTGAGGCGGACCTCTTCCTCCACCAGCCCGTGCACGCGGAGCTCCCAGTCTTCGGCGTTGATTTCGGGCACGCTCAGGGCGGTATCGATCCGGTAGAAGTCCCCGTTGGGGGTCAGCCAGGGGCCGACGCCGGCTGCCGGAGACTGGACGCCGGCGGGCACAGCGGCCGCGGCCTTTGCCGGGGTGGGCAGCTGCAGGGCCTCGCGGGCCTTGGTGATGTTGCTGCGGGCGGCGCTGAGCAGGCGTCCGCCCGTGGCTGCGATCCCAGCGCCGGCCACGGTGATCCCGGCCGCGGCGAAGAAGCGTCGGCGGCTGGTGGCGGGACGGTCAGGTTCCGCGGCGCCCGTGTCGGCAGGAGCCTCGGGCCAGGACTTCAGCCGCCAGAGCGGGGCGATCAGCAGCCGCAGCACCACCAGCCCTGCAATTGTGCCCAGCACGGTGGGGATGGCATCCAGCGGCTTCACGCTGGCCCGAGTCACCACGCTGGCCACGATCACCGCGCCCATCAGCAGCACACCGGCAACGCCCAGCGCCCACTTGCGGTAGGCCACCACACCCAGCACGCAGGCCAGCAGCAAAATGGTCAGGCCCATCCCCACAAACAGCGCGGCTTTGTCATTCGTGCCGAACGTGGCGATGGCAAAGTCCTTCATCCACGGCGGTGTGAAGTCGATGAACGTGGACCCCAACGCGATCACCGGAGTTGCCCGGGCGGTAAAGAACGCTCCGATCAGCTCCGCTACGGAAAGTACGACGGCGGCAGCCGCCACGCCTGCCAGCGCGGCCATTGCGGCGGGGTCCTTGAGCCACTTCAGAAGCTTCTTCATGCCTTGGATTCGTTGCGGCGGGCCGCAGGGATGGCCGGGCGAGGACACAGCTTAGGAGCACCCCCTTAGGAAAGGGCAGGGTGCACAAAGTACCCTTGGAGACTGTGAAGGTACTCGTCATTGGCCCTGGAGGCCGCGAACACGCCATTGTCCGCTCCCTGCTCGCCGACCCCAACGTATCCGAGGTCCATGCGGCTCCCGGCAACGCCGGCATCAGCAAGCTGGTCCCCACCCACAACATTGACGGGAATGATCCCGACGCCGTCGCGGCGCTGGCCACCAAGCTCGGCGTGGACCTCGTGGTGGTGGGCCCCGAGGCGCCGCTGGCTGCCGGGGTGTCCGACGCCGTCCGCGCCGCCGGCATTCCGGTCTTTGGCCCCAGCAAGGCCGCAGCGCAGCTGGAAGCCTCCAAAGCGTTCGCCAAGGAAGTTATGGCCGAAGCGGGAGTCCCCACGGCCATGGCGATGGTGGCCACAAACGCCGAGGAAGCCGCCGCGGCCCTGGACACCTTCGGCGCACCCTATGTGGTGAAGGATGACGGCCTCGCCGCCGGCAAGGGCGTGGTGGTCACCAACAACCGCGACGAAGCCCTGGCCCATGCGCAGACGTGCTTCGACGCCGCCGGCACCGTGGTGATCGAGGAGTTCCTCGATGGCCCCGAGGTTTCCGTTTTTGTCCTCTGTGACGGCCGCAACACCGTGGCACTGTCCCCGGCGCAGGACTTCAAACGCATCTTCGACAACGACGAAGGCCCCAACACCGGCGGCATGGGTGCCTATACGCCGCTGGAATGGGCCCCGGCCGGGCTGGTCCAGGAAGTCATCGACCGCGTCGCGCAGCCCACGGTCAACGAGATGGCCAACCGCGGCACCCCGTTTGTGGGTGTGCTGTTTGTGGGCCTGGCGCTGACCACGCGCGGCACCCGCGTCATCGAATTCAACGTCCGCTTCGGCGACCCCGAGACGCAGGCCGTCCTGGCCCGGCTCAAGACCCCCCTCGGTGCGCTGCTGCTGGCAGCCGCCAAGGGCGAACTGGACAAGGCAGACGAGCTGCGCTGGTCCAAGGAGACCGCCGTCGCCGTCGTCGTCGCGTCCGAAAACTACCCGGACACCCCGCGCACCGGTGACCGCATCCGCGGACTCAAGAAGGTGGACGAGCTCGACGGCGTGCACGTGATCCACGCAGGCACTGCGCTCGACGACGACGGCAAGGTGATCTCCGCCGGCGGCCGGGTGCTCGCCGTCGTTGCCCTCGGCAGCGACCTGGTGGAGGCCCGGGAACGGGCGTACGACGGCGTGGAGCTGGTTCAGCTGGAAGGCTCCCAGTTCCGGACGGACATTGGCCGCAAAGCCGCCCGTGGCGAAATCAAGGTAACGGCCCTGGCCACCGGATCTGCCACCGGATCGCTCCCCGTCACTAAGGCGAAGGCATAACATGACTGAGAACTCCGCTCAGGAACCACAGCAGCCCCGCGGCTTCAGCACCGAAACCCTGGACCTGCCGGGCTGGACGCACGTTTACTCCGGCAAGGTCCGCGACCTCTACGAGCCGGCGGACGAAGCCATCCGCCGGCAGGTGGGCCAGGACTGCGTCCTGGTGGTGGCAAGCGACCGCATCAGCGCCTACGACCACGTGCTGGCCCGCGAAATCCCGGACAAGGGCCGCATCCTCACGCAGTTGAGCCTCTGGTGGTTCGACCAGCTTGACGTGGTCCACCACGTGCTGGGGTCCACCGTGGAAGACGGCGTTCCCGCGGCCGTGGAAGGCCGCGCGATGATCTGCAGGAAGCTGGACATGTTCCCTGTGGAATGCATCGCCCGCGGCTACCTCACCGGCTCCGGACTGCTGGAGTACAAGGCCAGGGGTACGGTCTGCGAGATTCCGCTGCCGCCAGGCCTGGTGGACGGATCCCGGCTGGAACAGGCGATCTTCACACCGTCGGCCAAGGCCGAGGTGGGCGAGCATGACGAGAACATCTCCTACAACGATGTTGTGGCCATGGTGGGGGACGACATCGCCGCACGCCTCAGCGAGCTGACCCTCAAGATCTACACCGGCGCGGAGAAGATCGCCCGCGAACGCGGCATCATCCTGGCCGACACCAAGGTTGAGTTCGGCTACGACGCCGTGTCCGGGGCCATCACCCTGGGCGATGAGGTCCTGACACCGGATTCCTCGCGTTTCTGGGATGCGGCCACGTATGAGCCGGGCAAAGCGCAGCCTTCTTACGACAAGCAGTATGTGCGCGACTGGCTGACGTCCGCCGAATCAGGCTGGGACCGGTCCTCCGAATCGCCACCGCCAGCCCTGCCCGCAGACGTGGTGGCCCGGACGCGCGGCCGCTACGTCGAGGCCTACGAGAAAATCACCGGCAGGACGTTCGCCTAGAACACCTTTGACGGGCCCGGCTTCCGGCCGGGCCCGTTACTAGCTTGCCTTGGCGTTTTTCGCTCCTGCGGCGGCCCGCTGCTGGGCGAGTCTGATCTCAAGGACCGCGTCCAGGGCCTGCTGGACACGGTCCGAGGCTCCCGCGGCACTGAAGGCCTTCTGCGCTTCTTCGAGGTAGACCAGGGCTTCGTCGGACTCACCGGCGGCCTTCAGCGACTTGCCCAGCAGGAGTGAGACTTCCCCGGCCGTGTGCTTGGCCAGCGCGCCGGATTCGGCGTGGATTTCCCGGAGCTTGTTGATGGCAGCCACGATGTCGCCGGTGAGATAAAGCCAGCGCGCGCGGATAAACGCAACTTCGAGTTGGTCGCTCTTGTTGCCGCCCACAATGGACAGCGCCAGTTCGGCGCGCTCGATGCTGGAAAGTGTTTCCGGTTCTACGATTCCGGAGGACAGCCGGACGGCGGCCGAGGCCTTGTTGAAACGGGCCCACAGATCGATGTCGTTGGCAGGTGACAGCATCCGGGCGGCGCGCTCGTGGTACTTGATGCCTTCGGGGTAATCGTGCCGCATAAAGGCCACGTTGCCGATCACCCAGGCAACCTCACCGGCGAGCTGGGACATGGAGTGCTCGTCCATCTGGTCATTCATGGCCTGGCAGTATTTCCAGGCCTCATCCAGGCGGCCGCTCTCCGCCAGCGCCCCGATCAGCGCGCGGTAGGCGCCGATGATCAGGGTGGATCCGTTGGGCAGCTGGCCGCAGAGTTGTACGGCCGCCAGCGCATGTTCGACGGCAGTGCTCAGCTGGCCCTGGCCCTGGCAGATAGCGGCGAGCATCTGGCGGGCACGGACGGCGAGGCCGGCAGATTCCGTGGCCATCGGGTGCTCCAGGAGGTGCTGCATGATCTTTTGGCATTCCTGCCAGTTGCCCTGTTTGATCAGGCATTCGGCCTGCATGTAGGTCATGTTCCACCACGCGCTGGTGTTCTTGCCCTCCAGAGCTATCTGGGCCGCGGTGGCTGCGTGGGTGGCCGCCAGCGGATAGTCCCTGAGGTCCCAGGCCTGGCGCGCGTAGAGGCCGGCCAGGACGTACTCGGCGTCGCTGACTGTGATGGGTTGGCTCCAGGCTTCCAGCGCCTTGGGCGCCAGCTCCAGCCTGCGGGCGAGCTCCTCGATGACTTCGGCCGTCGGCTCACGGCGGCCGGTTTCGAGGAGGGAGATATAACTGGGGGAATACAGGTCCTTGCCCAGTGCAGCCTGTGTCAGCCCACGTTCGAGACGCTCCGCACGGAGCTTCTCCCCGAATCCGTTGCCCACGGGAATTCCTCCTGATTCTGGACAGTCTTTGTACTCAATGCTTGACAGTACCTGTGCAAAACATTTTACAATGTATGTCAACAAGGACAGTGCTGACTTTGTAACGAATCCGACTCGTATTGAGGAACTCATATGTTGAAGAATATTGCGGCCGCAGGCCTACTTGCTGCTGCCTTGGCATTTTCTGCGGCGGCCCCGGCTGTCCTGTCGGCAGGTTCCATCGCCGATACCACCGGCGTATCCGTAGCCGTTGGCAACTGGCCCGATCCAATGTCCAAGCCCGTCAAGGACAAGGGCTAGACCTACACCACCAACGTGGGCAACTGACCCGATGTAAGGAATCCTCTCAGGAGGCGCGGCCCCGGGGCATGGTCATCATGCCTCGGGGCTATTTCTTTGCCCGGACACGTGACGGTTCTGCCCCGGGTACTTGACCGCCGGGAGATACAAAAGAGGGCCTCCCCTGGGGGAGACCCTCTTTCGATTGGTCGGGATGACAGGATTTGAACCTGCGACCTCGTCGTCCCGAACGACGCGCGCTACCAAGCTGCGCCACATCCCGATCCGCTGCAAAAGCAACTTTACAAGGATAGCCGACGCCGGGCCCGGATGCGAAATCGGCGGCGCCGGCCGGGTCAGATCCCTAGTCCAGGGAGTCCTTCCAGGCGCCGTGGAGGTCTGCGAAGCGTCCGCCGCCGCCGATGAGTTCCGCGGGGGTGCCGTCCTCAACCACGCGGCCGTCATGGACCACCAGGACGCGGTCGGCGGTTTCGACGGTGGAGAGGCGGTGCGCGATGATCAGCGCCGTCCGGCCGCCGCCCGCAGAAGCTGAGCCCTCGGTCGCAAACCCCGCACCAGACGAGCCCGGGGCACCTGCCGGACTGCCGGCGTCGGACGTTGCCCGCAGAAGGCGCGCCAGGCCGCTCTGGACGAGCCGCTCAGAGGGGATATCCAGCGACGAGGTGGCCTCGTCCAGGATCAGCACCGCCGGCCGGGCCAGGAACGCCCTGGCGAAGCTGATCAGCTGCCGTTGCCCGGAGGACACCCTGCCGCCGCGCTTGTTGACATCGGTGTCATAGCCTTCGGGGAGTTCGGTAATGAAGTCGTGGGCGCCCACGGCCCGGGCAGCATCCTCGATCTCCGCCCGGGAAGCCTCCGGCCGGCCAAGGGCGATGTTGTCCGCCACGGAGCCGCTGAACAGGAACGCCTCCTGCGTGACCATCACGATGTTCCGGCGCAGGTCCGTGGTGGTGAGGCTGCGCAGGTCCACTCCGTCCAGGGTCAGGGAGCCGGAGGAGACGTCGTAGAAGCGGGCGATCAGCTTGGCAAGCGTGGATTTCCCGGCGCCGGTCTGCCCCACCAGGGCAACGGTCTGGCCGGCGGGGATGTGCAGGTCCATGGTGGGGATGACCACAGGGCCGTCGCCGTAGCGGAACTCCACACCCTTGAAATCGACGGCGCCCCTGGCATCGCGGAGCGCAACAGGGTTCTTGGGCGGACGGACCGTGGGAACCTCCTCCAGCAGGCCGGACACCTTCTCCAGGGCAGCCTGGGCGCTCTGGAAGGAGTTGTAGAACATGGCCATCTGGTCCACCGGCTGGAAGAAGCGTTTGGTGGACAGGATCAGTGCCAGCAGCACGCCCACGGCAAGGTCCCCGCCCAGCACACGGAACCCGCCAAACAGGAGCACCACGGCCACGCAGACGTTGCCGATCAGCACCAGCCCGGGCTGGAAGATGCCGTTGAGGTTGATAGAGCGGACCGTTACCAGCCGGTAGTCCTCAGCCAGCCGGCCATACGTCCCGGCGTTCTCAGTTTCCCTTCGGAAAGCCTTCACGGCGCGGATCCCGGTCATGGTCTCCACAAAATGCACAATCAGCCGGGCGGACACCACCCGGGATTCGCGGAATACGATCTGGGAGTGCTTCTGGTACCAGCGCGAAAGGAAGTACATCGGGACGCCGGCGGCCAGCACGATCAGCCCGCTGCGCCAGTCCAAGGCAAACACCGTCACAGCCGTGAAGACCATAAACAGCAGGCCCGAGGCCAGGGAGCTGACGCCGGAGTCGAGGAGTTCCCGCAGCGCATCCAGGTCCGAGGTCTGCCGGGCGATGATCCGTCCCGACGTGTACTTTTCGTGGAACTCCAGGCTCAGGCGCTGCGTGTGCCGGAAGACCCGGACGCGCAGGTCCAGCAGCATCGCCTGGCTGAGCCGCGCGGTGGAGGTGACGTAGAGGGCGGTGAGTCCCGCCGTCGCGATCGCTGCGAGCAGGTAGGCGACGCCGGTAAGCACCAGAGGGAGGTTGTCGCCCGCCTGCAACGACGGGAGCGCGTGGTCGATGCCGAACGCGATCAGTGCAGGCCCGGCCACGCGCGCGGCCTGGGACAGGACCACGGTGGCGATGGTCAGCCAGAACCTGAGCCGCACCGGACGGATCAGGGTGGCCAAAAGGGCGAGCGACCGCCGTCGTACGGTTTTACTGTCCGACTTGCTGAGGTGGGTGTCGTCCTCGTTGGCGGTGCCGAAGGTTGTGTTACTCATCGGATGCTGTCCTCTGACTCGTCCTCAAGCTCCGACAGTTCCGAATCCAGGTCCCGTGGTTCCTGGTCCAGGCTGGCGATGACGTAGCGGTAATGGGGGTTGTGCGCCAGAAGTTCCGTGTGGGTTCCGACGGCGGCGATCCGGCCATCCTCGAGCAGCGCCACCCGGTCGGCCAGCGCCACGGTGGACGGGCGGTGCGCGACGATCAGCGTGGTGGTGTCCTTCAGGACCGCGCGGAGCCGGGTCTCCACAAGCTCCTCGGTGTGCACGTCCAGGGCCGAGAGCGGATCGTCCAGTACGAGGACCCGGGGCCGCGCCGCGATGGCCCGGGCCAGGGCGATCCGCTGCCGCTGCCCGCCGGAGAGGCTCAGTCCCTCCTCGCCGATGAGGGTGGCCACGCCTTCCGGCAGCGAGTACGCGAAGTGCGCCTGCGCTACATCCAGGGCTTCGTCCAGGGCTCCCTCGGTCCGGTCGGGCGCCCCGAGGAGCACGTTGTTGCGGACGGAATTGGAGAACAGCGTGGTGTCCTCGAACGCGACGCCCACCACGCGCCGGAGCCCGTCGACGTCGAACTCGCGCAGGTCCACCCCGTCGATGGTGATGGAGCCGTCGGTGACGTCGAACAGGCGCGGGACCAGCTGGATCAGCGCGCTCTTGCCGCTTCCCGTGATGCCCACCAGGGCCATGGTCTCGCCCGGCCGGACGTCCAGATTGATCTCTTTGAGGATGGGCTTGTCCGGTGCGTCCTCGAACGCGAATGTGGCGTTCTTGAAGCTGAGCGCGCCCTTCAGCTGCGAGGGGGTGCGCGGCGCCGGGGGACTGGTGATGGTGTTGACCGAATCCATGACCTCGAAGTGGCGGTCGACGGCGGACTTGGCGGTGAGTGCCATGGCCAGCAGCATGCCGGAGAACTCCACCGGCGTCGCAATGACGGCGGCGGTGGCGAAGAAAGCCACCAGGGCGCCGATGCTCAACTGGCCGCTGGCGCAGAGCATCACACCCACCACCAGCCCGGCGCCGAGCGCGAGTTCCGGCAGCAGGGTAACCACCATGGTGAACGTTGCCTGGTGCTTGGCCTTCACGATCTCGGTCTGGCGGAGTTCCTCGGCCTGCTCGTTGAAGTTCTCCAGGGCCTCGCGGCTGCGGCCGAAGGCCTTCAGGACGCGGATGCCGTGGACGGATTCCTCCACCGTGGTGGCGAGGTCGCCGGCCTGGTCCTGGCTCCGCCGCGCCACCTTGCTGAAGCGCGTCCGGAACCGGAAACCGTAGGCCATGACGGGCACCGCTGCGGCCAGGAAAATCAGGGCCAGCTGCCAGCTCATGGAGAACATAACCACAATGCCGATGACCACCGTGAGCGTGGTGACCACCAGCATGATGGCACCGAAAG
The DNA here is from genome assembly GCF_054511035.1 of Pseudarthrobacter sp. MDT1-22. Taxonomy (NCBI): domain Bacteria; kingdom Bacillati; phylum Actinomycetota; class Actinomycetes; order Micrococcales; family Micrococcaceae; genus Pseudarthrobacter; species Pseudarthrobacter sp. MDT1-22. The sequence goes on from NZ_JBTNDK010000005.1 coordinate 35,914, forward strand.
CCATCCAGCGGCGCAGGAAGTTCAGGTCCGTCATGGCACGCGACAGCAGCTGGCCGGAGCCCCAGCGGTCGTGGAAGGACACAGTCAGGTCCTGCAGGTGCCCATAGAGCGAGACCCGCATCCGGGTTTCCACGGTGGTGGCCGGGTTGATCACAAACTGCCGGCGGAGGGCCACGAGTCCCGCCTCGGCGATGCCCAGGACCAGGATGACGACGGCGGCAGTCCAGACGGCGTCCGACGCGCCACCGGGTTTGAGGGACTCATTTACGAGGACGCGCAGCACCTGCGGTATGGTCAGCGCCACGACGCTGGCCAGAAGTGCGCAGAGTAGCCCCATCACCAGCCGGGGGATGATCGGCCTCACGTGAGGGTAAAGACGGCTGATGGATCTGAAAAATGAGGTCTGCTTGGCCATGCCCGCTTCTCAAGCTCTAAATCGAATGTAGTTTCCCTTAGCAACTACCCTATGCCATGGCGTGAGCAGGTTCACACCTTCGTTATTCGGGGGAGGTGAGCGTCAGCAGGACGGCCTCGGGTTTGCAGGCGATGCGGATGGGAGCGAACCGGGAGGTGCCGATGCCGCCCGAGACGTTGACCGGCGTCGTACGTCCGTTGCTTTCCCAGTTGTTGAGTCCCTTGGCCCGCCACGTGGGGAGGTCGCAGTTGGACACCAGGGCGCCGTAGCCGGGGATGCAGAGCTGGCCGCCATGGGTGTGGCCCGCCAGCAGCAGGTCCGCGCCGTCCTGCGTGAAGTGGTCCAGGACCCGCTGGTACGGGGCATGGATGACCGCAACGCGGAGGTGCGCGTTCTCATCCTGGTCACGGGTGCCGCGGGGCCAGCCCGCATAGCGCTCCCGGCCCAAGTGCGGATCGTCCACGCCGGAAAAGTCGAAACGGATGCCCTTCAACACCACCGACTGGTGCCGGTTGGTGAGGTCCACCCAGCCGCCCATGCCGAAGCCGGACCGCAGCCGCGGCCAGTCCAGTTCGATGGGTTTGGGCTTGACCTTGGACGGGCCCAGCAGGTAGGAACCGGGGTTCTTGAATCTAGGGCCGAAGTAGTCGTTGGACCCCGGGACGAAAACGCCGGGAAACTCCAGAAGCGGTCGCAGTGCCTTGAGCAGGGGCTCCACCGCCTTGACGTGGCTGAGGTTGTCCCCGGTGTTGACCACCAGGTCCGGCTCCAGCGACGCCAGCGACTCCAGCCAGCGCGCCTTGGTGTCCTGGCCCGGGACGAAGTGGATGTCGCTCAGGTGCAGGACGCGGAAGGGCGGGTGGCCTGCGGGCAGGATGGGCAGTGCCTCCTCGCGCAGGACAAACTGGTTCTTCTCCCACAGCCCGTATCCGAAGGCGGCGAGACCCGCTGCGGTTCCCGCGCCAGCGGTGACGGCAAAGCCGCGCCCGATGTTCCGGACGCGGCTGGCCAATGCAGGGCTGACTGCCATGGGAGGCTAGTTCTTCTTGTCGCTGTTGCCCGGTGCAGGGTCCGTGGACGGCTGCGGGGCGGGAGCCGTGGCAGGCGCGGTGGCCTGCGTTGACGGCGTGGTCCGGGCGGGCGTTCCGCTCACCATGTTGGTGGGCGGGGCCGTGAACGCGTTGGTGCCATACGCCGGAGCGACCTGGGCCATGTACTTGGAGAACATGGGACCGGCGATCATGTAACCGTCGATCGCCTTGTAGAACTTTCCATTGACCGTGAGGTTACGGCCCTCACGGCTCTGGTCACCCAGCGGGTCACCGAACCATGCGGCGGTGGCCACACCGGTGGTGAAACCGACCACCCAGGTGGATCCGTTGGTGTCGTTGGTGCCGGTCTTGGCGGCCACCGGGAAGTTGGTCTTCGTGGAGAGTCGCGGCTTGATGAGGGATCCGGACCCCTCATCCAGGACCTTCTGCATGGCATACGCAACGCCCCGGGCGACCTCCGGTTTGACGGCATCCCGGCAGCTCGTGGCCTGTGCCGGGAGCTGCGCGCCGGTCTGGTCCGTGACAGAGGTGATAGCGATGGGCTCGCAGTACTTGCCGTCATTGGCGAACGTGGCAAACGCGGAGGCCATGGTCAGCGGGGCGGTCTGCGTGGAGCCGATCAGGTTGGCCAAAGTGGTCATCTTGACCTTCGGGTTGGGATCTTCAGCCGAGGGCAGGCCGCCGTGGATTCCGACCGCATCCACGATCTTCTGGATGCCGCAGAGGTCAACCTGAGCCGCCGAGGCGAAGGTGGCCGTGTTGATCGAGTTCTGCAGGCCGTACAGGATCGTCATGTTCCGGTAGTAGCCCTCGTCGGAGTTCTGCAGGTCAAAGCTGCCGGGAATCCTGGCGTCGTACCAGCCAACGGTGGGGTCCGGGCACGTGTTCTTCCAGGGGAAGTTCTGCGGGTACTTGCGAGTGGCGGCGTTGATGTTGGTGTTCATGGCCTTGCCCTCGTTCAGCCATTCGGCGAACGTGAAGGGCTTCATGGTGGAACCGGGCTGGAATCCGCCCAGGCCGTTGAGGTCGTTGCCGTCCTTGTCCAGCTTGTCTACGTTGAAGTTCTGCGTCTGGTTGAACTTGCCTTCGGTGGGCAGGAACGACGTGTTCTGCGCCATGTTCAGGATCTTGCCGGTGTTGGGCTGCACGGAGACGATGGACGCACCCCAGTTGTCCGGATTGACGCCGGCGGCTGCATCAGACTCAGCTTGGGCAACGTTTTGGGCGTTGACGTCCAGCGTGGTGGTGATGGTCAGGCCACCGCGGAAGATCTTCTGTTCGCGCTCTTTTGCGTCCGCACCGTAGGCCGGGTTGTTAAGCAGCAGGTGTAGCACGTAGTTGCAGAAGTAAGGTGACGTGGTGGCGTACGCGCAGCCCTGGCGTGACTCTGTGATCTTCGGTTCCACGGGGGTGGCCACAGCGGCGTCGTGATCGACCTGGGTAATCTTTCCCTGGTCCAGCATGAGGCCCAGCACCAGGTCCCGGCGCTGTTTGGCGTTCTCCGGGTTGGTGATGGGGTCAAACGCTGACGGGCTGTTAACGAGGCCAGCCAGGAGTGCTGCCTGCGGGAGGGTCAGATCCTTGGCGGTGGTGCTGAAGAAGAATTTGGACGCGGCCTCGATGCCGTAGGCGTCGCGGTTGAAGAAGACGATGTTGAGGTAACCCTCGAGGATCTGTTCCTTGGAGAATTCCTTCTCCAGGGCGATCGCGAGCTTCATTTCGCGAAGCTTGTCTCCCACGCCCTTGTTAACACCGTTGAGCTTGATGTCCTCAGTGTTTCCCTCGGCAGCGAGGTTGGAGTTGAGCACGTTGTTCACGTACTGCTGGGTGATGGTGGAGGCACCCTGTTTGTTGCCACGGGCTGTGCTGACCATGGCGCGGAGGATGCCGGTGGTGTCCACACCGCCATGCTCGTAGAACCGGCTGTCCTCGACAGCGATGATGGCTTCCTTCACGAACGGCGAGATCTGGTCGAGGGCAACCTTGGTCCGGTTTTCCTCGTAGAGGTTCGCGATCAGGCTGCCGTCCGCGGCGAGGATCCGGGTGGACTGGCTGGGGGGGTCCACCTGCAGCTCTGCCGGGAGGGTATCGAAGAACTCGATAGAACCGCTTGCCGCGCTGCCGGAAACGGCCGCAGCCGGAACCAGCAGGCCCGCCACCAGGACACCACAAATCGCGCTCACACCGAGGAAACCAAATATCTTTCCGAGGGTAGTGGCCGTGTCGAAAATGGGGTTCTTACGAGTCACCATGTTTTCCACTTTACCGGCAAGGACTAGTCTTTAGCTCATGACCAAATGGGAGTACGCGACGATTCCGCTCATTATTCACGCCACCAAGCAGATCCTGGACCAGTGGGGAGAGGACGGCTGGGAGCTCGTCCAGGTAATCACCGGACCTGACGGCAACGGCCTGGTTGCCTACCTCAAGAGGGAGAAGCAGTAGCAATGAGCACCCCCGCAGAGACCACGTCCGGCCCTTTATCCACGCCGGAAAACGCGTCTGAGTCAGCGCCGGTTTCCGCCGTCGAGCAGCGCCTCGCCGAGCTGGGACTGACCCTCCCCGAGGTGGCCGCTCCCGTCGCCGCCTACGTGCCGGCCGTCATCACCGGCAGCCATGTTTACACGTCCGGCCAGCTGCCGTTTATTAACGGCAAACTCGAAGCAACCGGCAAGGTCTCCACCGGCACAGAGGGCGCCTCCGACGAGCCCACCGTGTCCCCGGAGGACGCCAAGGCCTACGCCGCTGTCTGCGCCATCAACGCACTGGCGGCCATCAAGAGCGTCATCGGCGATCTGGACCGCATCACCCGCATCGTCAAGGTGGTGGGCTTCGTGTCCTCCGATCCGGCCTTCACCGGACAGCCTGGCGTCATCAACGGTGCGTCCGAGCTCCTCGGCCAGGTCTTTGGTGACGCAGGCCGGCACGCCCGCTCCGCCGTCGGCGTGTCGGTTCTTCCGCTCGACTCTCCCGTAGAGGTCGAACTGATCGCTGAATTCAGCTAAGGACCCGGTTCACTCAATTGCCTCAGCTCGCCCGACGATTATTTGCCCTTCCTCCGGATCTTGAAGGGGCTGCCCAAAGCTGGCTCGAACACGGTGAGCGGACCCCGCGTGCCGCCCGCTACGCATCGTCCGTTGTGCTGCTGCGGGACTCGCCCACCGGCCTGGAGACATGGCTGGGGTACCGGCCCGGCTCCTCGCCGCTGGGCGTCCTCGCTTTCCCCGGAGGTTCCCTGGAGGCGTCCGACAACGACGCCGTCGGCTGGCTGGGCCCCTCACCCCAGCATTGGGCCGAGCAGATGGGGACGGACGACGTCGGGCTGGCGCGGCGCCACGTGGTGGGCGCCATCCGCGAACTCTTTGAGGAAGCCGGCGTGCTCCTTGCCGGGCCGGACATGTCCACCACCGTGGAAAATACGTCAACGCAGGACTGGATGCGGGCCCGTGTGGCCGTTGCCGACCAGGAGAAGACCTTCACGGAGCTCCTCGCCAAGCGGGGACTCTCGCTGCGGACCGATCTGCTCAAGCCGCTCGTCAACTGGCGCAGCCCCGACTTCGCGCACCGCCGCTTCGACACCCGCTATTTCGCCGCCACCGTCCCCATGAACCAGCAGCCCAGCCTGCTGGAGAGCAAGGGCGTCTGGGGCCGCTGGGTGTGCGCCACCAAGGCCATCGCCGCGCGCAGCACCACTGCCCTGGGCGATGAAGTGGGCCAGGAGAACACCGTTGGCCTTACCCTCGGCCAGCTCCTGGTGCCGGGGTCGGAGATCATGCTGGAGAAGATGGCCGCAGCGAACGGCTGCATCGCCTACCTCAGCTACAAGCGCAAACCCCACGTGTACCAGGCACTGCTGGTCGAAGAAGAGGCCACGCTCATGCTCGAAGTCGAGGCCGCCAAAACCGTAGCCGGAGACCCCCAGCGCGAACGCTAGTCCGCGGACCGCCCGGTTAAGTCCGCCGGACAGCGGCCCTTCGCCGTCGCTTAGACACGACGCATAGGGAAACCTCCGGTCGCTGTGCGACCTCCGGTTCCCGATGCGCCGCGATGCGCTCCTACGCGAAAGACCGCCGCCCAACTCGAACGCTCTCTCACTTGATGCAGGTTTTTGGGCAACGCTCTCTCACTTTCCCTAAGAAAGTGAGAGAGCATTTGGGGAAAAGCCCCATAAAGTGAGAGAGCGTCGGCAGGGGGTACGCAAAAGGCCCCAAGGGTGGCATCCGGAAGCATGCGTCAAAGCGACGAAGGAGCAGCACGCGGAGGATGTCAGCCTTAGGGCCTCAATCGTGAAAGGACTAGCGGGAGCGCTGGCGGAGGCGCTGCATGTCGAGGATCACTACGGCACGGGCTTCGAGGCGGAGCCAGCCGCGCTGGACGAACTCTGCCAGGGCCTTGTTGACCGTCTCGCGTGAGGCGCCTACCAGCTGGGCCAGCTCTTCCTGGGTGAGCTCGTGGGCTACCAGGACGCCGTCAGTTGCCGGGCGGCCGAAGCGGTCGGCCAGGTCTAGCAGGGCCTTGGCCACGCGGCCGGGGACGTCGGAGAACACCAGGTCCGAGAGTGAATCGTTGGTGCGGCGCAGGCGACGGGCCAGGGCCTGCAGCAGCTGCGCCGAAACCTCGGGGCGCGTCCGCAGCAGGGCGTTGAGGCTTTCGTTCTTCAGGCCAGCAAGGCGGGTTTCGGAGACAGCCGTGGCCGTGGCCGTGCGGGGGCTGGGGTCAAAGAGTGCCATTTCGCCGAACAGTTCACCCGGGCCCAGTATGGCGAGCAGGGACTCCCTGCCATCGGGGGACGTGCGGCCCAGCTTCACCTTGCCGGAGACGATGAAGTAGAGCTGGTCGCCCTGGTCGCCCTCGCGGAATACCGATGCACCGCGGGAGAGGTCCACCTCGGTCAGCTCGTCCGTCAGCAGGCGGAATGCTTCGTCGTCGAGCGTGGCAAATAGGGGTGCTCGGCGCAGTACCTCGATGTCCATGAAATCTCCTGAATAAAAAGTGTCGGCTGTGGCGCTTTTGCCATTGTTTCAGAATTTTCAAGGTTCTGTGACGTACTTGGCAGCGGAAACGCCGCTGACACTGTGCAATGCGGGCCCGATCCGGTGCCCGGCCGCGCCCGGGGTGTGAGTTTGACGACTGAACGTGAGGCGAACCTGGCCCCAATAGGCGGGAGACTGGCGCCCACGGAATAATGTCAGCCTGCGCCACTAGAATTGGGTCTCAACCGTATTAGAGGAGCGCTCAGTGTTTGGCTTGACTGTTCTGGACCTGGCGCTGATCCTGGCCCTGCTGTCTTACCTGATCTATGGCCTGCGCAACGGCTTCCTGGTCACCCTCGGGGGTATCGCCGGCCTCGCCGCGGGCGCCGTGGCTGCCTTCTTTGCCGTTCCACTGGTCAGCAACTTCGTGGACGACTCCGGCTGGAGGCTGACCGCCATCGTGGCCGCCGCCGTCGTACTGATGGCTCTGGGCCATGGCCTAGGGACCATGATCGGGCGCAAAATCCGCGGCGCCGTGCGGATCAAGCCGCTGCGGGCTGTGGACCGGCTGGTGGGCGGGGCCGTCAACGTGGTGGTCTCGGCGCTGGTGATGTCCATGCTCGCTTTCAGCGTCAGCGCTCTCGGCGTTCCGTTTGTGTCCCAACAATTGGCCGAGTCCAAAGTCATCCGATACATCGATGGGCTGACGCCTGTCCCGGTGAAGACCACCATGGCGCAGCTGCGGTCCACGGTGATCGGCAACGGAATCCCCACGCTGCTTGAAGGCCTGGACCAGGGTCAGCAAGTGGCAGTGCCCAATGCAAGCACCGATACGCCAGCGCTGAACCGGGCCGCGCAGTCAGTCCTGAAAATTGCCGGAACCGCCTACCAATGCGGGCAGAACCAGACCGGCACTGGCTTTGTGGTTTCCCCTGGCCGGGTTGTGACCAATGCCCATGTTGTGGCGGGCGTGTCGCAGCCGGTGGTTGAAATTCCCGACGGCGGCGCGATGCCCGGGCGGGTGGTGTACTTCGACACCAGGCACGACCTCGCTGTTTTGGCCGTTGACGGGTTGCCTTCCGAACCACTCACGCTGACGTCCGACCTTCCGAACGGCAGCCCGGCAGCTTTCGCGGGGTACCCTCACGGCGGTCCGTTCCAGTCCAACCCCGCCACGGTCCAGGACATCACCTCGGTTCTGGTGCCCGACATCTACGGCGAAAACCCGGCCCCGGAAGAGATATACCGCCTGGCCGGCAACGTCCAGCCCGGGAACTCGGGCGGCCCGCTGCTGACCATGGAGGGCCTGGTGGCCGGCGTCATTTTCGCCAAGGCAACCTCGGACACCGAAATGGGTTTCGCGATCACCATGAATGACCTGTTCCCGGTCGCATCCCAGGCCGCAAGCCTCAGCGCTCCAGTCTCCTCCGGGCAGTGCATCCAGAAGTAGCCCGGGCGGCCTGAGCCACACGAGCCTGAGCCACACGAGCCTGAGCCGCACAGCGCCGGGCTACAGCGCTTCGGCCAGGTAGTCGATGGCCAGCTTGTAGCCGAACACTCCAGCTCCTACGATCACCGCGGCGCACACCGGGGACAAGAAGGAGTGGTGCCGGAATTCCTCGCGCTGGTGCACGTTGGTGATGTGGACCTCGACGGCGGGAAGCTGCACCGCCGCCAGAGCGTCACGCAGGGCCACGGAGGTGTGGGTGAAGGCGCCGGCGTTCAGCACAATCCCGACGGCGGTGCCGCGGGCTGCGTGGATGACGTCCAGGAGCACCCCCTCATGGTTGGACTGGACACACTCCACCGTGAAGCCGTGGGCCTGCGCCGCCGTAGCTGCCAGTTGCTCCACGTCCGCGAGAGTGGAAGTGCCGTACTTCTCCGGTTCACGGGTGCCCAGCAGGTTGAGGTTGGGGCCGTTGATCACGAGGATCGTGCCGCGCCCGGCAGCGGAGGCAGATGCGGAGTCAGGGGAGGAAACGTCAGTCATGGCTCCAATCTACCCGTCGGATTCTGCACCATCATTCGGCCCGGGACATTCCACGTGGCCGGATTTCCGGGGGGCCGTGGACTTCGAACGGTGAATGATGGTGCAGAATTCGTCGCAAAGGACCCTAGGCGACGACGTTGACGTTTCACGGACGACACTTACTTTTCGCACAGCTGGTGGGCTGGCCGCGCTGCCAAGAGGGCCATTCGCTGGCGGGCGCTACTTCCGGCTATCCGCTGTCGCCGCTCACCCGAGTCCGCGCTAAAGGGGGCGTGCTCTGCTGCCTTGATCCATCACGTATGTATGCTCGGCACATGAACATCTTCGAAGAAGCATCAGCATTAAAGGTTCTTGGAACACATGCGTGCTGGAGATCCCTTCGGTCCGCTTCAGTCGGCCGACTGGCGGTAATTGGCACCAACGGACCTGAAATCTTTCCCGTGAACTACCTGCCGGAGGATGGATCACTGTTTTTCCGAACAGGTCCGGGAACCAAACTGGACGCTTTGCTGGAAGGGGGAGCGGTCGCACTGGAGGCTGACGGCCTCAACCCCTACGGAACCATTGCGTGGAGCGTCGTGGTGAAAGGCCGTCCTGAAGCTGTCCCGGACAACGAACTTGATCAGGACAAGGTGGATCAGAGCCTGTCTCCCTGGGAGCCGGGGGCCAAGGATCAGCTGTTCCGCATTACGCCGACGGAAATTACTGGACGCCAGTTTGCCATCAACCCGTCCGCACGATGGTGGTCACCACGGGAGCCCTGAGGTTCCGGGGAGGGAATCGGGGCGAGCTCCGTGGGGCTGGCCTGCTGACTACAGGCTGAGCGCAGTTCATGGGGTCGGCCGCTGGTAGATGGATTGACCGGCATCAGTGCGCTGTGCTGGCGAGTAGTGAGTGGATTCCACTACGTGCCGCGCAGCGAAGCCAGTCAGGGCACCCACAGTGACCGCCATGAGTATGCCGGCCACTAAATATGACCCCACAGGGCAGGAAATGCTGTGTTCTCGTCAATGAACGGAGACGGCGCGAAAGTCCAGAGGATGCCAGCAGCCCAGGCACCAGCGTTGACAGGGATCCACCAGGAGGCCCGCCGTATTACCCGGCGTAAGACAAGCCACTGCAAGGTCGGAATCGAAGCCAGAAGCACCGCCGCCCCGACGACCATGAGGGCAACAGCGGACGGCGAAGCGAAATCGACACTGCCGATCGTACTCGGCAGCATACCGATGGACCACGCGACAGCGGCACCCCCACCAGTGGCGGTAATCCAGGCAGCACGAGGGATCCCAAAAGAGCCAAAGCCGATGGACTGCCCCAACCCAAGGAGGATACCTTCGCATGCTCCGGCGGCGATCATCAACGGATAGACGACGGAAGCGGGAGCGGCGGCTAATGTCAACGCTCCACCAACAGCGGCCGGGATAATGAATCCAACGGTCTCCCCGGCCGTAACCGCAAGCACCCACCGACGCATAAAAGTGCGTCTCATGTCTGTGGCCCTCTTGCCCATGTAGCCGATAGTACGCGCCATGCCACCTCAAAACGGCCTGGGTTCGTTTTGTAAGATTGGCGGGCCCCGAAAGAGGTATGGATGGCCCAACCGGCGCAACCTTGGAGACAACACAGTTGACCGACAAACCCCCGTAGGGACAAGGAAACCATCATGATTGAATCAAGCCCGCTATTTGGCCGAACGCAATGACGCACACCCCGACACGGAGAATATGACCATGACGAGCAGAAGTCCGTGACTTGGAGCGATCTGACAAGCGGGCAGCAGGCTGTGGTCCTGGCCTTGTCCTCAGTGCAGTTGTCGCTGGCCGCCACCGCTTGGACGGATCTGGCCACCCGCCCCGCCCCGCGGGTCAACGGCCGCAAGAGTGTGTGGGCGGCGGTCATTGCCCTGTACTTCTTGGGCCCCGTGCTGTACTTCACGCACGGAATCCGCGGCTGAACCCGGCTCCGACACCGGGACGGTGCAGTCAGCCTGCCGGCCTCGTCCTTGGCGCGGGTCAGCGGGGCAGGGACCCTAGAGTGCCGTGAACCTCAGGACGAGGGCGTGCTCGGGGTTGAGGATGGGCATCGGCAGGCCCACTTCGGCCAGGAAGCGGCCACCGGCCACCGCCCCGTCCGCCAGCCAGGCCGGCGGCTGGACCTGCGTGAATGTGTGGGCATAGTCGGCGTCTCCGGGCGCCGGGAAGATGGCTTCCACCCGGTAGTCCCGGTCCGGTTCGAGGCCGGGGATGGTGATCCGTCCGGTCTGTTCCGCGAACGCGGTGCCCGTGCTGACCAGGGCGAACAGCGCCGCCGTCGTGCCTGGGGGAACGGTGCCCTGCGAGGCACCACTGGGGGCAACTACGCCGTGCAGCATCAGGGAATCGTCGGGTACGTCCGCGCGGACCATGCGCCCGGAGTGGATCAGGCCGCGGTGTTCCTTGTAGAGGGCGATGAAGCGTTTGAGTTCCTCGCGCTCGGCGCCCTGGACCTCGCGGACGTCCCATTCCATGCCGAAGTGGCCGAACAGCGCTGTGATGGCGCGGAAGGACAGATCGTGCGTGCGGGCCGTGGTGTGCGAGGTGGTGGGGCCGACGTGCCCGCCCACGAGCTCCGGCGGGACCACCAGCCCGGTCCAGCGCTGGATGGTCTGCCGTTCCAGGGCGTCGTTGCAGTCCGAGGCCCAGATGCGGTCCGTGCGTTCCAGGATGCCCAGGTCCACACGGGCCCCGCCGGAGGAGCAGCTTTCAATCTCGACGCCGGGATGGGCCTTCTTGAGCTCGTCAAAGAGCCGGTAGGCGGCCAGGGTCTGTTCGTGGACCGAGGAGCGGCCGGCGTGGCCGTGCTCCAGCTGGTCCCTGTTCTGGTCCCACTTCAGGTAGCTGATGTTGTTCTCGCGCAACAGGGCGTCGACGCGGTCGAAAATGTACTGCCACGCGTCCGGGTTCACGAGGTCGATCACTTGCTGGTTCCGCCATTCAATCGGCAGGCGGCCGCCGTCCTTGTAGCTCTGGACCGAAGGACCAACGATCCACTCAGGGTGCGCGCGGACAATATCGGAGTCCAGGTTGACCATTTCCGGTTCCACCCAGAGCCCGAATTCCATCCCGCGCGAGGTCACGGCATCAATCAGAGGCGTGAGGCCATCGGGCCAGAGTGATCCGTCGACGTACCAGTCGCCCAGGCCGGCGTGGTCGTCGCGGCGGCCGCGGAACCAGCCGTCGTCGAGCACAAATCGCTCCACGCCCAGTTCGGCGGCGGAGTCCGCCAGCTCGATCAGCGTTGAGAGGTTGTGGTCGAAGTAGACCGCTTCCCAGGTGTTGAGCACCACGGGACGGGGCTTGCCCGGGTGGGTTGCCGTGCTGGCCGCGGGGAGAACGTGGTGCGGGCGGGACCGGAACCAGCTGTAGAACGCCTCGCTGATGCCATCCAGGCCGCGGTCCGAGTACGCGGCGAACAGTGCCGGCGTGGTGTAGCTGGCGCCGGGTGCAAGGATGACCTCGGCCGGGCCCAGGAGCTCGGAGCCGCCGATCATGGTGCGGCCGTCGCCGATGCTGTCCGCGAACTGCTCGTGGTTGCCGCTCCAGGCCAGGTGGGTGGCCCAGACCTTGCCGTGGCGGTTGCCGAACCCGGCGGTGCCTGCGGCGAAGAGCAGCGAGGAGTCGTGCCCGGTGCGGCCGTGCCGGCCGGCGCGGACCCACGTGCCCTGCTGGATGGGGCGGCGCTGCGGGTGGCGTTCCCGGCACCAGCGCCCGGTCAGGTCAAGGAGTTCGACGGCGTCCGGCGCCACCGGGAGGACGGTGGCCAGCTCGTCGACCTGGTAGGGCGTGGCGCCGTCGTTGGTGAGGGTGTGGCGCAGCTCCAGCAGGCCGCCGTCGTGCAGTGTCAGGGCGGACGAGACGGTGAGTCCGGCGTAGGAATCGGTCTGGACGATAATGGCGGAGTTGTCCTCGGCGCTCGCGGTCACGGCGCGGAGGCGGGCCGAGAAGTCGAGGCCAGAGACGCCGTCGGCGAGGCGGTGGCCGCGGAGGGCGGGACGGCCGCGCCAGCTGGAGGATGCCTGCGGCAGGAGGCCGGCGGGCACGGTGGCGTCGATGGCGGAGTGGGGGATCGGTTCGCCGAGGATGGCGAGGTCCGGCAGGGTGCTGCCAAGATCCGCGCCCCAGTGGATGACCTCGGCCTCCCCGCTGTCAAAGCTCATCACCAGGCTGGTGCTGGCGGAACGGAGGTGGAGGGGGTCCATAGAATGCTGTCCTTTACGGGGTGTGGGAGAAAGTATAGAGGCCGCGCGCCGCGGGGAATACAACGCCCGCGGCGCGCAGCCGGTAAAGCTCGCGGCCTACTTGAAGAGGGCGTTGACCTGTTCGTTGGCCTGGGTCAGCGAGCTGGCCGGGGCCTTGCCGGACACTACTGCGTCCATGGCGGGCTCCATGATGCCCTTGACCTTGGCGGTGTTGTCCGTGATCGGGTACAGGAACGTGCTCTTGTTCTTGACGTGCTCGGTGAACGCGGAGACGTCCACGTTCTTGGCGGCGAAGGCCGCGGCAGCCTTGTCGGAGGAAGCCTTGAGCGCGGGGAAGACGACGGCCTTGGACGCTACGACGTCCTGGCAGTCAGCGGAGGCGAGGTACTCAACCCACTTGATCGAGGCGTCCTTCTTCTTGGTTCCGGCCCAGATCGAGTCGGCCAGGCCGTTGAACATGGAGGCACGCTTGCCTTCGGGGCCCACCGGGGTGGGGGCGATGCCCACATCGATGCCCTGGTAGCCGGTGTACTGGCCGGTCATCCACGAACCGTGGGCATTGATGGCGGACTTACCGGCCGCGAACGTGTCGGCCATGCTGGCGCCGACGGTGGTCTCCAGCTTGGGCATGTAGCCCTTTTCCACGAGTCCGGCGAACCAGTCCATGCTTTCCTGGAACTTGGGGTCGTCGTAGTTGTAGTGCGTGCCCCACGGGTTCTTGTCCGTGTGGGACCAGCCGGTGGTGTTGGTGAGGTAGCTCCACTCCGTCTGCCCGGAGGAGTCGCCGCCGCCGTTGAGGCCAAGGCCATACACGGCGACGTTGTTCTTGTCGAAGCCGGCCTCGTCGCCGCGCTTGCCGTTCTTGTCAACGCTCAGGTGGGCGATGACCTGTTCGTACGTGCCGCCGTCCTGCGGGTTCCAGGTGAGGTTCTTCATCTGCTCTTCGGTGACGCCGCCGCTGGCGAGCATGGCCTCGTTGTAGAACAGGCCGATGGTGTCCCAGTCCTTCGGCAGGCCGTAGCGCTTGCCGTCCTGGCCAACCCAGAGGTCGGCGAGGCCCTCGTTGTACTGGGACAGGTCGATGTTGTCCTTCTTGACGGCGTCGTCGATGGCCAGCAACTGCTTGTTCTCTGCCAGCTCGCCGTAGCGTCCGAGGTGGTTGGTGAAAACGTCGGGGGCAGTGCCGCCGACAAAGCCGTTGGTCAGCGTGCTCCAGTAGTCGTCCCACCCGCGCTGGGTGATCTTGACCGAGATGTCCGGGTTGGCCTTCGTGAAGTCGTCGGCGCACTGCTGGTAGGCGGGCAGCTGGTTGGCGTCCCACAGCCAGTAGTTGATCTCGCCCTTGCTTGATTCTGCCGAGGAGGATGAGCCTCCGCCGCAGGCGGACAGGGACAGTGCCATAACTGCGGCGACGGCGACGGCGCCGAGGGATTTCTTCATGGTTCTACTTTCCGTTTGGGAGTTGGGGAGTGGGGTTTTTGGAAGTGGTTACTTGATGCCGGAGAAGCCGATGGAGTTGACGATCTTCTTGCCGAAGGCGGCGAAGAGGATCAGGACGGGCAGGGCCGAAACCAGGGTGGCGGCCATCAGGCCTGACCAGTCCGGGGAACCCTGCGGTGCCTGTGATTTGAAGACCCCGAGGCCCACCTGCAGGACGCGCACGTCATCCTGGGATCCGACGAGGAGCGGCCAGAAGTATTCATTCCACTGGCCGATGAAGGTGAGCAGGGCAAGGGTGGCGATTGGTGCTGCGGCGTTGGGAAGCACAATCTGGAAGAAGATGCGGAGGTGCTTGGCGCCGTCGAGCATGGCTGCCTCTTCGACCTCGCGGGACATGTTCAGGAAGAACTGGCGGAGGAAGAAGATGGCGAACGGAGTCATAAAGACGTAGGGCAGGACCATGCCGAGCATTGTGTTGAGCAGGTCCAGGTTCTTGATCAGCAGGAAGTTGGGCAGGGCGGTGAAGATCGGCGGGACCAGCATGGTGCCCAGGAATAGGCTGAACACCGCGTTCCGGCCCCTCCAGCGCAGCCGGGCAAAGGCGTAGGCGGCCATGGCGCTGAAGAATACGGCCCCGGCGGTGGTGATGGACGAGAAGATGATGGAGTTCTTCAGGTACAGCCAGAAATCGATGGTGGCACCGGAACCGCCCTCGGCGATGGCGTCCGCGGGGCTCTGCAGCCCGAACACCCGCATAAAGGCGCCGAACGTGAAATCGGCGGGAAGCAGGCTGGCTGAGTTGGCGGCCAGTGCCGAATTGGTGGACAGTGCCGTCCGCAGCACCCAGAGGAACGGGAGGACGGAGACTGCGATGGCCAGGACCAGGAGGGCCCAGGCGCCTGCGCGGCGGGGGTTGAACGGACGACGGCGGCGGGCCGGGGCATGCAGCGGTGCGCGGCTGGTGGTGGATGTCATGGGGGACTCCTTAGTCCAGGTCCGACTCGTTGCCCTTGAGGAACTTCATCTGGATGAAGGCCACCAGGGCGAGGATGAGGAAGAGAATGACGGCGATGGCGGATCCGTAACCGAAGTCCGACTCGGTGAAGGCCCGCTGGTAGATGTAGTACTGGATCACGCGGGTGGCGTTCACCGGTCCGCCCTGGGTAGTGACGGCCACGGTGTCGAAGACCTGGAAGGAGCCGATCACGGTCACCACGAGGACCAGCGCCAGGACCGGGCGGAGCAGCGGAATGGTGATCTTGCGGAAGGTCTGGAACGCTGAGGCGCCGTCGAGTTTTGCGACCTCATAGATGTTGCCGGGGATGGCCTGCAGGCCGGCAAAGATGAGCAGCGCGGTGTAGCCCATGTGCCGCCAGGTGTTGATGACTGCCTGGGTGGGGATGGCCCACTCTTCGCTGCCGAAGAACGCGACGCGGGGGAGGCCGGCCCATTCGATGAACTGGTTGACCACGCCGATCTGATAATCGAGCATCCAGAACCAGAGCAGCGCCGCGATGACGTTGGACATCAGGTAGGGCAGGAGCAGAGCGCCGCGGATGAGCGTGGACTTGGCGACCTGGTGCATCAGTAGGGCCAGTCCCAGTGCCAGCGCTGTCTGGAGGACGATGTTGATGAGGACGTACTGGCCGGTGACGGCCAGGGAATTCCAGAACAGCGGGTCCTTGGCGATCGCCGTGTAGTTGTCCATCCCCACCCATGTTGGGTCTCCGAGGATGTTGTACTCCGTGAAGCTCAAGTACACGCCGCGGATGGTTGGGACAACGTAGAAGAAGATGAACCCGATCATTGCCGGGGCGATGAAGAACAGGGCGATCTTGAGGTCGCCGATCCGGCGGTAACCGCCGCGCGGCTTGGGTGCTCCGGTCTGGGGCGGGGCGGATCTCGCGTTTTTGGCAAGGGTGGTCATCGTCGACCCTTTCCTGACTGTGATGTGGATAACAACTGCTGAGGAATCTACACGAGTAGATCAAGAGTGGCAAGTGTTAGTTTTTCTTTTATTTCTAGAGGGATTATCCAGTCGATAGGGCATTGACTCGAGTAGATTCGAATGAAACACTGAAATCCTGATGGACAGCGCTTGCCGGCGCTCCGTTACAGCATCCAGGGAAGGCAAACAATGACGTTTTCAATCGGCGTAGTAGGAGTTGGCCAGTTCGGCGGCCAGTTCGCGCACCTCTTCAATCTCCACCCCGGCGTCAGCGACGTCTATGTGGTGGACGAGCTTCCGGAACGCGCGGCCGAGGCCGTGGACCGGTACCGCCTGGCGGGGTCCGAGGCGAGCTTTGAGGACCTCCTCGCCTCGGACGTCGACGCCGTGGCCATCTTCACGCAGCGCTGGACGCACGGTCCGCTGGTGGAGCAGGCGCTCCGCGCCGGTAAGCACGTCTATTCAGCCGTCCCCATGGCCATCTCCGAGGAAGAAATCGCCCGGATCATCGACGCCGTCCGTGAAACCGGGCTGGTCTACATGATGGGGGAGACCAGTTACTACAACCCGGCCACGGTCTACGCACGCAAGCAGCATGCGGCCGGCTGCTTCGGGCGGATCTTCTACACCGAAGGAGACTACGTCCACGACATGGACCTGGGCTTTTACGATGCCTACCAGTACAGCGGCGGTGATCGCTGGAAGGAAACCGCCAGCTACCCGCCGATGCTGTACCCGACGCACGCGGTCGGGGGAGTCCTCGGCGCCGTCCCCGCCCACGCCGTCAGCGTCAGCTGCGTCGGAGTCAAGGATGACCGCAACGACGGCGTCTTCGACAAGGAAGTCAGCATGTTCGGCAACGACTTCTCGAACGCCACGGCCCTCTTCGAACTCAACGACGGCGGCGTTATGCGCACCAATGAGATGCGCCGCGTGGGCTACCCATCACACATCAGGGAGTCCCGGTTCAGGTTCTTCGGGACGGAGGCCAGCTTTGAACAGCTTGCAAAAGTCACGGTCTGGCAGGACAAGGAAAACGTCCAAGACATTTCCGAGCAGTTCGAAACCCGGCCCAGTATGTCCCTCGATGACCCGTCGCTGGCCAACGTTGCGCCGGAACTGAGGGACGCCTTCGTGTCCGGACTCTCGCCGGTCCATGACGCTGATCGGCTTCCGGAGGAGTTCCGTGGCGCACCGAACGGCCACGAGGGAAGCCACCATTTCCTCGTGGATGACTTCGTGACCGCGGTCAACACCGGCACCCTGCCGCCGGTCAACGCCTGGGTTGCCGCCCGATTCACGCTGCCCGGCATCGTGGCGCACCAGTCCGCCCTCCGCGGCGGAGAGCGGCTTCCCATCCGTGACTTCGGCGACGCGCCGGGGATCTGATAGCTAGCATGTACACCATGACGACTCCCGCATTGCAGGCCCCACGCGGCCCGGTGACCCGCAAGGATGTTGCCCGGTACGCGGGCGTCAGCACCGCCGTCGTCAGCTATGTAGTTAACGGCGGGCCCAAGAGAGTGGCGCCGGCCACGGAAGCGAAGGTCCAGGACGCCATCCGCCGGCTGGGGTACCGTCCGAACGCTGCCGCGCGGGCCCTGAAACTGGGATCCAGCGAAACAATAGGGCTGGTTATTCCGGACAACAGCAACCCTTTCTTCTCGCTGCTGGCACACGCTGTGGAAGATGCTGCCGCTGAACTGGGCTACGCCCTGCTGCTTACCAACTCGGATGGAAACCTCGCGAAGGAACTCCGGCATGTCCGCAACCTTGCGGCACGCCAGGTGGACGGCGTCATTCTGTCCAGTGTCTTGATGGAACCGGGCCTGACGGACCTTGAATCGGCGGAGATACCTGTTGTTCTCCTGAACCACAGTGCCGATGCGCCCGGATTTAACAGCGTGGGCGTGGATCTGGTGGCGGGCGCAAAATCAGCCGTTGAACACTTGATCGGCCACGGACACACCAGTATCGCCCTCGCCATGGGTACAAACACCGGCAACTATTATGATGGCCGTGAAGAGGGCTGGCTGCAGGCTCTGGCGGGGGCAGGCCTGCCTGAAGGCCCCATTGTCCGTACCGCCTTCACCCGTGAAGGCGGCTACGCCGCAGGGAAACGCCTCCTGGCCTCCGCGAGCCGCCCGACGGCCATTTTTGCCACCTCTGACCTGCAGGCTGTCGGTATCCTCCGGGCACTCCATGAGGCGGGACTGTCGATCCCCAATGACATCGCCCTGGCGTCCTTCGACGGCTCAGCTGAAGCTGAGTACAGCTGGCCTCCCCTTACAACAGTGAAACAGCCGGCAAAGGCAATGGCGGAGGCCGCTGTCAGCGCCCTAATAGGCGCCCATCGCGGCCACGAATCGGAACATCTCATCTTTCCTGCCGAGTTGCAGATCCGGCAGTCCTGCGGCTGCCCCTAGGCTGCAGCGAGCCGAAGCCTGCCAACTTTCTCCCGCAGGACACGTTGCGCCTCGGAACCCAGCCCGGCGTCGCTGATGACCTCATCGGCCGCATCCAAGGGGGCGATGGTGCTGATGCCTAGCAGCCCCCACTTGGTGTGGTCGGCAAGGACCACGGTTTTCCGGGCGGCGGCGACGAACGCCCGATCCGTCTCGGCCTCCAGGAGGTTAGGTGTGGTGAAGCCGGCGTCGGCGTCCATGCCGTGCACGCCCAGGAACAGCACGTCCAGGTGCAGCTGTTTGAGCGCTGCAGTCGCGATGGGACCCACCAAAGCGTCCGACGGCGTCCGCTCGCCGCCGATCAGGATCACGGTTGATGCGAACCGGGCTGAGCCGCCGGACGCGGCGTGGTGGAAGAGATCAGCGATGCGCACGGAATTGGTGACCACCGTGATCCGAGGACCGTTCACGAGTTCCTTGGCAAGCGCCCACGTTGTGGTCCCGGCGCTGAGTCCGACGGCCATGCCCTCATGCACCAGACCCGCAGCCTCCAACGCGATAGCCCGTTTCTCCGCGGTCAACTGAGTGGACTTGAGCTCGAAGCCCGGCTCATGCGTACTGACATCGCCGGGGAGCTTGGCGCCGCCGTGGATACGCTCCAGTTTGCCACCCTCCTCCAGCAGCTCGATATCCCGGCGGACAGTCATCAGCGAAACGCCCAGTTGCTGGGCGAGGTCCGAGACGCGGACAACCCGTTCGCGCTGGACGGCGTCCACGATTGCCTGGTGGCGTGCTGCGGGGAGCATGTAATTCCTTTCGGGCTGAGGCGGGTGTGATATCCCCGTCACGTTCCATGATGGTCTAACCCTTGCTTGAACCAAGAGTCAGCCCCGCAACAAACTGCCGCTGCAGGAGCACATATATCACCAGCGTGGGAATGACAGTGATGACTGCGCCGGCGGCCAGGAGGTTGTAGTTGCTCAGGAATTCGCCCTGCAGGTTGTTGATGGCCGTGGTGATCGGAAGCCGGTTGCCGCTCTGGATGAAGATGAGGGGCCAGAAGTAGTCGTTGTAGATGAAGATGACCTGGAGCGTGCCGAGGGCGGCGAACGCCGGCCGGCAGAGCGGCATGATGATCTCCCGGTACTGCCGCCAGATGCCGGCCCCGTCCACCAGTGCGGCCTCCGTCAGGTCTGCGGAGAGCGCCTTCATGTAGTTGGACAGCACGAAGGTGCAGAAACCCATCTGGAAGGCGGTATTGACCGCGATCACAACGATGTAGGTGTTCAGCATGTTTCCGGAATCGCTGAATGAGTACGGCACTTCGAAGTGCTTTGCCATCTCGAACAGCGGAGCGGCGAGGACCTGCGGGGGAAGCAGGTTGCCGGCGGTGAACATGATGAGCAGCGTGATGTTGAACTTCCAGTTCACCCGGCTGACGGCGAAGGCCATGAGGGAGGCAAGGAACAGGGTCAGCAGCACGGCCGGGACGGTGATGATGACCGAGTTCCAGAAGTACGTGGAAAACCCGCCCTGGGTCCAGGCCTGGGAGAAGTTGTCGAAGTTGAAGTCGCCGGCGAAGCTGAAATAGCCGTACTGGTTTGTCGAGTCCACCGGACGGAGCGCGGTGAAAAGAGACCAACCCAGCGGGATCAGCCACATCACCGCCATAACGGCCAGGAAGATGTGGGTCCCGTAGTGGCGCTTCGGCCGGCTGCCGGAGCGGGGCGCAGCTGCGGCAGGAGTACGGCCGGTGCGGGCTGTGGCGGTGCTCATGCTTTGTTCTCCTTGCCGAATGTGCGGCTGAGGTAGAAGACGATGGGAACAAGGGAGATGACCAGCAGCACCACTGCCAGTGCCGAGCCGACGCCGATCACCTGACCTTCGCCCACGAGGTTCTGGATCACCAGGGCGCTGAGCATTTCCAGGCCGTTGGTTCCGCGGTTGATGACGTAAACCACGTCAAAGGCGCGCAGCGATTCGATGATGGTGATTACCACGATGACGATATTGATGGGGCGCATGGCCGGGAACACCACGCGGAAGAAGGTCTGCACGGCGTTGGCTCCGTCGATGGCGGCGGCTTCCTTCAGGGTCGGATCCACGCCCTTCAGCCCGGCCAGGTACAGGAGCATCACGTAGCCGGCATGCCGCCAGGTCGCTGCAACCAGGGCGGCCCAGATGTTCACGGAGGAGTCCCCGAACCAGTCAACGGCCTGCGGTGTCCCTGCTGTGCCCAGGAGGAAGTTCAGGAGGCCGTTGTCGCGCTGGTAAAAGAGCTGCCAGATGATGCCGATCAGGGCCAGCGACAGCATCACGGGTGCGAAGAAAATGCTCTGGTAAATCCTGCTGCCGCGGATGTTCTGGTCCAGAAGTACGGCAAGCAACAGCCCCAGCGGCGTGGCAGTCAGTGCCAGGAACAGGAGCCACAGCATGTTGTGCTGCACTGCTGGCCAGAACGGCGGGTAGTCCTGGGAGATGAACTGGTAGTTGTCCGTACCCGCCGGACGGATGTTGCCCAGGTCCAGGCCGTTCCACCGCGTGAAGCTGAGCCCCACGGACATCAGCGTCGGCAGCCACACGAGGGTCAGTTCGATCAGGGTGGGGATGCCCACCATCAGCGACAGGACGAGCTTGTCCCGTCCGGACAGGCGGCGGACCCGCCCCCCTTTTGCCCGGCGGATACGGCCGTTGCCGGGTTCCCGCGCCTCCGGCGGTATCAGTTCTTGTGCGGTGCTGCTCATGGAAGTCTTCCTCTTTGGGTGGGGACGCAGGAAGGGAACGACGGCGGGAGCCTGCGCCGCCGTCGTCGTTCCCTTCCTGGCTGGTCGCCTTGGAAACGGCGCTGACAGGGCTGGAAGTGCGGCCCTGGACTTACTGCGCGGCGTAGAGCGTTTTGGCCTGGGCCTCGAGGTTTTTGACGTCTATTTTGCCGTCCTTGATGAAGCTCTGCAGGGCCGGGATCATCACGTTGTTGGCCATGGCGGGCAGGGCGTCCCGGTCGAAGAACTGGCTGATGTACTTCGCGTCCGCGATGGTGTCCGCACACTTCTTGTTGAGCGGGCTGAACTTGGACGTGTCCGTGCCCTTGGCGGTGGCGATGTTGGACGCATCCACGGCGGCGTAGGCGTCCTGGGCCTCGGCGGTGCCGAGGAACGCCATGAAGTCGCGGGCCGCCTTGTTGTCCCCGCCCTTTTTGGACAGCAGGAGGCCGTCAATGGGGGCTTCGACGGCGTCGCGGCCTTCCATGGCGATTTCCGGAAAGGCGAAGAAATCGATGTCCGCCAGCACCGCCGGGTCGGTGAATTGCTGGGTGACGAAGGAACCCAGCAGGTACATGCCGGTCTTCTTGGCTTCCAGCGCTTTGGCGGCGTCCTGCCAGGTCTGGCCGAGGGCTGCCGGATCCTGGAAGGGAAGGAGCGCCGCCCAGGTGTCGAAGACCGCGCTGACCTTTTGCTGGTCCCAGGATTCCTGGTGCGCGCACAGGTCCACATGGAACTGGTAGCCGTTGAGCCGCATGTTCATGTAGTCGAACGTGCCCATGGCCGGCCAGCCGTCCTTGTCGGCGAAGCCGATGGGAATGATGCCATCTGCCTTCATCTTCGTGGCGAGGGCCTTGAGGGCGTCAAAGGTCTCCGGCACCTGGTACCCCTTTTCGGCCCAGAGGCTCTTCCGGTAGAAGAACCCCCACGGGTAGTTGTAGTTGGGTACGAAGTACATCTTGCCGTCCGGTCCGGTGGAGGCTTTCTTCAGCGCATCGGAGTAGTTGCCGCCGATGGTCTCCCAGACGTCATCGATGGGCGCAAGGAGCCCTTTGCCTGCGTAGTACTGCATGCGGTATCCGGCGAACCATGTGAACGTATCGTCCGGGGAGCCCTGCAGGTAGGAGTTGATCTTGTTCTGGAAATCATTGTGGGGCACCACGTTCGTGGTGACCTTCTTGCCGGTCTTGGCCGTGAAGGCGTCGGTGACGGCCTGGTACGCCCGCTTGGGGACGTCATCGGAGGACCCGGAACCGAAGGTAAGGCCGGAGGAGCCGGAACCCGTGGCGGATGGCGCACTTCCGCCCGTGCAGGCTGCGAGCAGTGGAATGCCGGCCAGGCCTGCTGCGCCTATGCCAACGGTCTTGAGGATGCTTCGCCTGCTGGGAAAAGCAGTTGCAGACGCATCAAACTGTGAAGCCATGTTCTCTCCCTTGAAAAATAGCCGCATGTGAGACACCTCACATTGCATCTGACTATAAACGTTCAAAACAGAACATGGAAGAACGGGAAATAACATTCTTGGGGTTGATTTTTTTGAATCGTCCCAAACAGCGAGCGGCCCAGATTTTCCCGTGGGACGGGAGAATCGGGGCCACTCGATGGCGTCGGACTGGGTGGTGAGGCGGCTGTTACTTTCTGAGCGACTGCGCGATCTGCTGCATCACTGTGGTGTCGGCCAGGGTGGTGGCGTCGCCGGATTCGCGGCCTTCGGCGATGTCCTTGAGCAGGCGGCGGACGATCTTGCCGGAGCGGGTTTTGGGCAGTTCCGGGACCACGAGGATGGTTTTGGGCTTGGCGATGGGCCCGATTTCCTTGCCTACGTGGTTGCGGAGTTCCTGGATGGTGGCCTCGCCCTTGTCCACGGCGTCCCCGCGCAGGATCACGAACGCGACGACGGCCTGGCCGGTGGTTTCGTCGGCGGCGCCCACGACGGCGGCTTCGGCCACGGAGGGGTGGCTGACCAGGGCGGATTCGATCTCGGTGGTGGAGAGCCGGTGCCCGGAGATGTTCATAACGTCATCCACGCGGCCCAGGAGCCAGATGTCGCCGTCCTCGTCCTTCTTGGCGCCGTCGCCAGCGAAGTACATGCCTTCGAAGCGGGACCAGTAGGTCTCCTTGAACCGCTCGGGGTCGCCCCAGATGCCGCGGAGCATGGCGGGCCAGGGCTCCCGGATCACCAGGAAGCCGCCGTGGCCGTCCGGCACGGATTCGCCCTGCTCATCAACGACGTCCACCGCGATGCCGGGCAGCGGGGTCTGGGCCGAGCCGGGCTTCGTGGCGGTGACGCCGGGCAGCGGTGCGATCATCTGGGCGCCGGTTTCGGTCTGCCACCACGTGTCCACGATCGGTGCCTTGTTGCCGCCGATGACGTCCCGGTACCACATCCAGGCTTCCGGGTTGATGGATTCGCCCACGGAACCGAGGATCCGGAGGGAGGTCATATCGTACTTGTCCGGGATGTCCCGTCCCCACTTCATGAAGGTCCGGATGGCCGTGGGGGCGGTGTACAGGATGGAGACCTTGTACTTCTCGATGATCTCCCACCAGCGGCCCTGGTGCGGGGAATCCGGGGTGCCTTCGTACATCACCTGTGTGGCGCCGTTGATGAGCGGGGCGTAGGCGACGTACGTGTGGCCGGTGACCCAGCCGACGTCGGCCGTGCACCAGAAGACATCCGTTTCGGGGTGGAGGTCGAACACGGCCTTGTGGGTGTAGGCGCCCTGGGTGAGGTAGCCGCCGGTGGTGTGCAGGATGCCCTTGGGCTTGCCCGTGGTGCCGGACGTGTACAGGATGAACAGCGGGTGTTCGGAGTCGTGTCCCACCGCTTTGTGCTCGGCGGAGGCCAGCTCCACGGTGTCCGCCCACCAGTGGTCCCGGCCTTCGTGCCAGTCCACGTTCTGGCCGTTGCGCTTGACCACCACAACGTTCTGGACCGTGTGCCCGTCGACGGAGAGGGCGTCGTCCACGGCGGTCTTCAGCGCGCTGGGCTTGCCGCGGCGATAGGTGCCGTCCGCGGTGACGACGAGCTTGGCTTCGGCGTCCTCGATCCGGGAGCGCAGGGCGTCGGCGGAGAAGCCGCCGAACACTACGGAGTGCACGGCACCGATGCGGGCGCAGGCCAGCAGCGTGATGATGGCCTCCGGGATCATGGGCAGGTAGACGGCCACCCGGTCACCTTTGCCAACGCCGAGGGACTCGAAGGCATTGGCGGCCTTCTTGACCTCTTCAGTGAGCTGGGCGTAGGTGTACGTGCGGGTGTCGCCGGGTTCGCCCTCGAAGTAGATGGCCACACGGCCGCCGAGGCCGTTCTCCACGTGGCGGTCCAGCGCGTTGTACGCGGCGTTGACCTCGCCGCCCACGAACCATTTGGCGAACGGCGGGTTGGACCAGTCCAGCGCCTGGTCGAAGTCTTTGCTCCAGGTGAGCAGTTCGCGGGCCTTCTTCGCCCAGAAAGCCGGGCGGCCGGCGTCGGCCTCTGCATAATCAGCGGCGGTGACAACGGCGTCGGCAGCGAATTCGGGGCTGGGGGCGAAAGTACGGTTTTCGTGCAGCAGGTTTTCAAAGGCGTCGCCCTGCTGGTCGGTCTGCACGGAAGCTGCGGGAGCGGTGGCCGTGGAGCCGGGAGTGTCCTGAGACATGGTGAACCTCATCATTCATCGGTCTTTTTAGCGGCTGCCGTCGCCCGGCCGTGCTCCGCCGCTTTGCGCGGCAGGGTAGCGGCCGATCACGGACATTCCGCAAAGAGCTGTTCCGGAATCAAGCCTAATACGCGCCGGGGCCGCGATGTGTTCGCTGTCACAAAGGCCCCCACGAACGGCATTTATTTAGCGGTGAATGGTTAAAGGACCCTGCCCACTGGCGTCCCGCCGCTGCGGATCAGCTAGTGATCGGCCATGCGGTTGACTAGGCTGAGATTGAATTGTGACTTTCTACGGAGCTGTCGGATCCGGTGTATCGCTGCCGGGCCTGGCCGTTTCCGCCGTTTCGGACGGCACAGTTTTGGGACGGAACCGTCCCGGTGCCGCCACGCTAAGGAGTACAGAATGAACCAGCAAAGCTTCGGCCGGAAGTTTGGTCGCACAACCGAGGCAGGGCCTGGCAGCACCCCGGGAGGCGGCTCAGCGAAGGGCGTGCAGAAGCCGGCCGGCGCCAAGCCGGGCACCACCAACCAGGCCGTGCTGGGTCCGTTCACGCTGCGGGACCTGACGGTTTTCGCCGCCACCCTCATTCTGCTGGTCGCCTCGCTGCTGCCCATCTTCTTCGGCCGGTTTAATCTCTGGAATGCAGGCAGCCTGTTCTTCCTGGGTCTCGGCATTGTGCTGCCGCTGATTGTCACGGCACTCTTTGCTGCCCGCCGGCTCGCTCCCGCCACGAGGGTCCGCATCGGTTCGCTGTCCGTTGACCAGTTTGGGTCTGTGGTGGCTTCCTTTGCACTGGCGTTCTTCTTCGTTTCCACGGCCGCGGCCTTTGTGCCCAGCCTGTTGGTGGGCCTGGTGGGTTCCGTCGTGCTGTTCGCGGGCACCGTGCTGAGCCGCTTCATTCCGTACTTCGCCGGCGACTTCCTGGGGCGCGACGAAACCCCGGCCCACGTGATGGCGCGCGACTCGGCTGTCCCGCTGCCCAAGCCGCACACGCCCAAGGAACCCAAGGCTGCGACCACGCCCGTTCCGGAGGCTTCCGCGCCTGTTGCCGCATCTTCAGCGGCGGCAACTTCTGCGCGTGCCGCCACCCCCACCGCTTCAGCCGGGGCCTTTTCCGCCGCGCCCACCTCACCGGCTGCGTCAGCAGCCGTCTCTTCCGCCCCGGAGGTCACCGAGTGGTCCGCTGCCGGTGACGCGAGCCCCGCAACCCAGGCGGCCGACGTCGTGCCTTCCCCTCCAGCGACGGGCACCTCCACGGCGCCCGCCGTTGCGGAGACGTCTGCGGGTGACATCCCGACGGCGGCTGCGGCTGCCCCTGCGCCGACCCCTACGGCGTCCGCCGCCGCTGCCCCTGAGGCAGCAACCCACGACGCCGGCACAGGCGTCGCTGCCTCGGCTCGCCAGTCTGCCGCGGAACCTGCAGCGACGGCCGTGCATCAGCAGGTGCGCCGCGTGGAGCCCATCGGCGCCACCGTGGATCCGGCATCCAGGCCGGAAGAATCGTACGAAGAGCCTGCGCATGAGGCGTTCTGGTTTGCCGTGGCACAGCACCGGACCGCGGTGGACCCCCAGACCGGCGCCCCCGCCTTTGTGATTGAACCGGGCGGCTGGGTGCTGGCCCTGGAAGACCGGGGCCACGAATTCCTGGTCCAGCACACCGACGGACGGGTGGGCGTGCTGCGCGACCTCAGCAACATCGAGCGCGGCTAACCGGCCCCGTGGCCACGTCCCGTAGACCCGGATCCGGCCCGGCCACAACAGCCCCGGAGTCTTTGCTGGCGTTGAAGCGCCGGGCGCGGCGGATCAACAAGGCCCTGGCGGAGAAGTATCCCTATGCCCACGCGGAGCTGGATTTCCGAAACCCGTTTGAACTGGTCGTGGCCACCGTCCTGTCGGCCCAGACCACCGATGTGCTGGTCAACCGGGTCACCAAGATCCTGTTCGCGCGGTACCCGGACGCCCGGGCCATGTCAGAGGCCGATCCCGCCGAGCTGGAAGCGATCCTGCAGCCCACCGGCTTTTTCCGGGCCAAAACGAAGAGCGTGCTGGCCCTGAGCACCCGCCTGGTGGACGAGTACGACGGCGTGGTCCCCGGCCGTCTGGAAGACCTGGTGACGCTGCCGGCAGTGGGGCGTAAGACCGCCAATGTGGTGCTGGGCAATGCCTTCGGCGTCCCCGGGATCACTGTGGATACCCACTTCGGCCGGCTCGCACGGCGCTTCGGCTGGACCGCGTCCGAGGACCCGCTACAGGTCGAATTCGACGTCGCTGAACTGTTTGAGCGCAAGGACTGGACCATGCTCTCGCATCGGGTGGTGTTCCATGGGCGGCGTGTGTGCCACTCACGGAAGCCAGCCTGCGGCGCGTGTCCGGTAGCGAACTGGTGCCCCAGCTACGGGTTGGGCGAGACTGACCCCGTCAAAGCTGCCAAACTCCTTAAATACGAGTTGGCGCCCGGGAGCGAAAGCCTCCTGGAACGGTTGCTGGCCGAGACGCACCGCGCCGCTGAAATCCGGATGGAATCGCAGAGGCGGCTCCCGTGAGCGCACGCCAGGACCTGATCGACCTGGTGCGCAGATCGGACAGCGGCGACGTCACCGCGCCGAACACTGCCTGGGCGGCACTGACCGTAGATGAAACCATAGCCCGCAAGGCGGCAATCCTGATGCTTTTCGGTGTGCTGGACGACGTTCCCGCGGCCTCCGGCAAACCCCTGGCCGCGGCGGATCTTGATGTCCTGCTGCTGGAACGCGCGCACACCCTGGATTCCCACCCCGGCCAGGTCGCCTTTCCCGGCGGTTCCATCGACGAGGACGAAACCCCGGTTGCCGCGGCCCTTCGGGAAGCCGAGGAGGAGACCGGACTGGACTCCTCCGGTGTGGAGGTCCTGGGCGTGCTGCAGGAGCTTGGGCTGGCGCGCAGCAACTTCCTGGTGACGCCGGTGCTCGGATGGTGGGCGTCGCCGTCGCCGGTGCACGTGGTGGACTACGCCGAATCCGCCCAGGTTTTCCGGATCCCAGTCCGGGACCTGCTGGACCCGGCCAACCGGGTGACAGCCACGGTCAGCCGCGATGGCAGGACCTTCAGCAGCCCCGCCTTCGCCGTCAGCGGCGTGCTGGTCTGGGGCTTCACCGGGATCATTCTGGATGGACTCTTTGAGCAGCTGGGCTGGGCCGTGCCGTGGGACCGGACCCGGCTCCACGAGGTGGTCTTCTAACGTCGGTGTAGCTTCTAGGTTCGGGGTAGCTCGCAGTGTCGGTGTGGCCCGGCGGGACTGAGCCCGCCGGGTGTGCACCATGAGTGTGTGCGCCGGCTGAGCTGGCGCACACCGGCTTAGCTGGCGATCGGCTGCTGCCGAAGATCAATGACAATGCCGGTGGCCGCGTTTTCACGCAGTGCATTGATGCCGTCCTTCAGTGCACCGAGATGCTTGAAGTCGGGCGAAACTGCCACGATATTCCCGTTTGAGTCGGTGAGCCTCAGCCGATAGCACTCGTCACTTACGCGATGTATTTCAAACCTGCCAGCCATATGCCGGATCTCCCCTGATATGCGTCTTTGCATGAATAGCTGGACCGTCTGCTTCAGTCCTGCACTGATGTAATCATGGTCACAGCGGTTCGACCAGCTACTCACGGGTAGGTTTCTTCCGGCTAACCGAATTTGCTATTTTGCGTGGTCGTAGGAGTCCACCACGGCCACGCTGACAGGGAATTCCACCGGGATGGGGCCGAACAGCAGTTCCTTCGCGGCGGCGGCAGCTTCCTCGATGACCCGGATGCAGGCCTGGACGCCAGCCTCGGGGGCATGGACCATCACCTCGTCATGCAGGAAGAACACCAGCTCCGCCTGAACGGAACCGTCGGCACGCAAGGCCCGCAGTCGCCGTCGTAATTCCGCCAGCCAGCACGCCGCCCAGTCAGCGGCGGACCCCTGCACCACAAAGTTGCGGGTGAAGCGGCCGCGGGAACGGGCAATGGATTCCGCACGGCGTTGCTCCTCGGCAGTGGCCGACTGCTGGCTCCGGTACCACCCTTCCGACGGGGGCGGGCTGCTCCGGCCAAGCCGGGTGGTCACGGTGCCGCCAGCCTCGCCGTCGCGCGCCGCCTGCTCCACAAAGCCGACGGCGCGGGGGTAGGTCCGTGCCAGCTGCGGCATCAGGCGCCCCGATTCGCCCGTGGTGGCGCCATAAATGGCGCCGAGGAGGGCGACCTTCGCCTTGGCGCGATCGCCGCCGAAACCCTGGGCGGCGATGCCGGCGTACAGGTCCTGGTCGCGCGCTGCTTCCGCCATTTTGGAGTCCTGCGCCAGCGCCACCAGCACGCGGGGTTCCAGCTGGGAGGCGTCCGCGACGATGAGCTTGTGGCCGGGATCCGCATGGACGGCGCCGCGGATCTGCCGCGGGATCTGCAGGGCCCCGCCGCCCCGCGAGGCCCAGCGGCCGGACACCACACCGCCCACAACATACTCGGGCTGGAAGCGGCCCTTGGCTACCCATGCGTCCAGCCAGGCCCAGCCGTTGGCGGTGTGCAGGCGGGACAGTTTCTTGTAGGCGAGGAGCGGTTCGATGGCGGGGTGGCTGGACTCCATCAGCTCCCACTGCCGCGTGCTTTTCACCTCGATGCCGTTGCGGTGCAGGGCGCGCATCAGTTCCTGCGGCGAGTCCGGGTTCAGTCCGGGCGAGTTGAGCAGCCCCCGCAGTTCGGTGTTCAGGGCCTCCAGCTTCGCGGGGCGGTGACCGGACGGCGGGCGCGGCCCGAGGTGGCCGGCCAGGATTTGCTCGTGCAGGTCCTCGCGCCAAGGGACGCCGGTGTGCTGCATCTCCGCGGCGATCATGGCGCCGGCGGACTCGGCGGCCAGCAGCAGCTGGAGCCGCTTCCGCTTGTTTTCGTCCGGAGGCGCATCGGCCAGGGCAGCCTGCTGGGCGGCGTATTCTGCGCGGAGCTCCGCCAGGCCTTGCCGTGGGGCGCGGTGGCGGACATCGTCAAAGAGGGCGCCCTGATCCGCCGGCGGGGGCGGCGGCTGGAGGGCGCGGGGCGTCTCCTGGGGATCGTCCAACGATTCCTTGTCGGCGTTCCGCGCGTACTCCGTGTGGGCAGTGAACTGCGAATACGCCAGGATATTGCCGCACAGACCGAGGTCATAGCAGCGCTCCAGTTCCACACCGGCCGCCAGCAGGGCGGGGTACCAGTCCTGGGTCCGGTTCCAGATCCAGCGGGGCGGCGCCTCGCGGGGCCGGTTCTCCAGCTGGCGAACGACGCCGGCCAGCTCGCTTGCGCTGATGAGGCGCGGTTCGGGGCGGTCGGGGTGGGGATCGCCCGCCTGGGTGACCTGCTGGAGGGCTGTGCCGTGGGCGTGGGCGGCGAGCAGCAGATACATAGGTCCAATTCTGCCCTGTGGCGGGGACATTCAAGCCCCAATCCCCTGCCGTCAATATATGTTGACGCCCCTCCATTCGTCAACTAAAGTTGACGAATGGAGGTAGAAAGGATGAAAACGCTGGTCGCATCAATGGACGGGAAAGGTCCCGCTGAAGCGCTGTACGCAGTGGCGGAACTGCAGAAGGAGGTCCGCCGCGCCGAAGCGGCCCTGGTTCGCAAGGCGAGGCAGGCCGGTCTGTCTTGGGAAGCCATTGCCCTGTGCCTTGGGGTCAGTAAGCAGGCCGTCCACCGCAAATACGGGAAGCAGTAACGGCCCGGCCGTTCGGCCCGTCTTTCTGTCCGGCCTATCGGCCGGGTGGATGGAGTTGTCCACATACGGTGGCATGGCCCTGTTTCTCCCCCTTGAGTTCGGTGGAGAGTTGCTGCATGAGCAGGCACCAGCTATCGCCACCCCCTTCCGAGCGGCCTTCCGCCCAGCTGTCCCGTGCCCGGCCCTCCCCTCCCCAAGGATCTGAACCCGGTGGTTCCCAGGCCCGTGGTTCCAGGTCCGGTGGTTCCACGTCCTGTGCGCCTGCCTCGGCACAGGCCGCGGGAGCCTGGCTGCCGGACCCCGCTGGTGCCGAGGTCCTCCTGGTCACCGGCTACGACTTTCTGCAGGGCGAAGTGGAACGGATTGTGGCTGCCGCTGGCGGCCAGCTGCGGGTGGTGGCGGACGTGGCTAATGCCGCCAAGTACTGGGACGCCGCGGCCGCAGTATTGGTGGGGAGCGATGTCCGCGAGCTGCCGCCGCGGCGGCGGGCCCCTGCCGTGTTGGTGGGCCTGAACGGGGAGGGGGACAGTCTCTGGCACCTGGCCACAGCCCTCGGAGCGGAGCGGGTGGCGGTGCTTCCGGATGCCGCGGCCTGGCTGGCAGAGTACCTGAGCCGGTCGCGGTCACCCGAAGCGGGAGGACTGGTCCTCGGGATAACAGGGGGCTGCGGCGGTGCCGGTGCCACCACCGCGGCAATCTGGATCGCCCAGGCGGCAGCCGGGCTCGGTGTGCGCGTGTTGCTGGTTGATGGCGACCCGTGGGGCGGTGGCCTGGAACTGGCGCTGGCAGCTGAGGAGACGCCGGGGCTGCGCTGGCCTGACCTGTCCGACGCGAGCGGAAGCATCGATCCCGAGCAGCTGGCCGACTCACTGCCGGTAGCCGGCGGGTTTTCCTTCCTGTCCTGGCCCGGCAGCCGCGACCGCCAGGCACCGGTGGATGCCGCCACCACCGGCGGCGTCCTAGATGCGGGCCGGCGGGGCTATGAACTGGTGGTGGTGGACATCGGTCGGGGCACCGAACCCGTGCGTATGTTTGCCTGGGACTGTGACCG
This sequence comes from Pseudarthrobacter sp. MDT1-22, assembly GCF_054511035.1. Classification (NCBI taxonomy): domain Bacteria; kingdom Bacillati; phylum Actinomycetota; class Actinomycetes; order Micrococcales; family Micrococcaceae; genus Pseudarthrobacter; species Pseudarthrobacter sp. MDT1-22. The sequence goes on from NZ_JBTNDK010000005.1 coordinate 67,522, forward strand.
CATCCTGGTGGTTGTTCCGGCGCAGCTGAAGGCAGCGGTGGCCACGGCCCGGCTGCTGCACGAGCTTCCGCCGGTTGAGGCAGCCCTCCTGGTCCGGGGCAAGGCCGGTGCCGCGCTGGACGCCGGACTCATTGCGGACGCCGTCGGGCTGCCGGTCCAGGGCCGCGTTCCGGAGCTGCGCGGCGTTACGGCTGCCGGGGAAAACGGCAGGCTCCTTGACGTGGGCAAACGACGGAGTGTCAGGCATTTTGCCGCCTCAGTGCTCGATCTGCTGGACGGCGAGATCCCTGTCGGAGACCTGCCGTGAGCGCGCAGCGGCCAGTCCCGCCGCCGTCGCCCCAGGACCAGCGGACGGGGGCACGCCGTCGGCAGGCCCGTGTCCTGGATCCGCGCTTTCTGGATTCGGCACTGTTGGAAACCGTCCGTGAGTCAGTCATGGCCGACGCCGGACCTGTCACCCCGTCCCGGGTTGCCGCCGCCGTCCAGGCCACCGGCCGGCTGCTGGGGACTGCCGGCTCCCTTGCCGCCGTGGAACGGATCAGCGCCGAGCTGAACGGGCTCGGCCTACTCCAGGAACTGACGCGGGACGTGCACGTCACCGACATCTTCGTCAACGCCCCGGACTCGGTCTGGATCGACCGGGGTCAGGGCCTCGAACCGGCAGGGGTTTCGTTTTCCGGCGAGGCACAGGTGCGGGCCTTGGCATCGCGGCTGGTGGCCGCCGGCGGCAGGCGGCTGGACGACGGGTCCCCGTGCGTTGATGTCAGGCTTGAGGGCGGATACCGCGTCCACGCCGTCCTGCCGCCGATTTCCACCGCCGGCACCTTGCTGAGCGTCCGCATCCGGCGGGAGCAGGTCTTCTCCATGGACGAACTCCGTGCCGGCGGCATGTTCGGCAGCACGGTCCAGGAGGTCCTTGAACGGGTTGTTGAGCAGCGGCTGAGTTTCCTGATCAGCGGGGCCACGGGTTCCGGAAAGACCACGTTGCTGTCCACACTGCTGGGGCTGTGCTCCCCGGCGGAACGGCTGGTCCTGATCGAGGACGCGTCCGAACTGAACCCCGTCCATCCGCACATTGTGTCGCTGGAGTCCCGTCACGGAAACCTCGAAGGCGGCGGCGAAGTGGATCTCGGCGAACTCGTCCGGCAGGCACTGCGGATGCGGCCGGACCGGCTGGTGGTGGGGGAATGCCGTGGGGCCGAGGTGCGGGAACTCCTGACCGCCATGAACACAGGCCACACCGGCGGGGGAGGGACCATCCATGCGAACGCTGCCACCGCTGTCCCGGCCCGCCTGACAGCTTTGGGAGCACTGGCAGGCATGGGCCAGGACGCGGTCCGGCTGCAGGCAGCCAGCGCCTTGGACGTTGTGGTCCACGTGGAGCGGTCCGGCCACGGGCGGCATGTTGCCTGCGTGGGCGTGGTGCAGGACGGTCCCGGCGGTCTAACCGTGGTTCCGGCGTTGGAGGCCAGACGCGGCCAGGTCGGCACCGGTCCAGCCTGGGAGGCGATGAGCAAGCGGCTGGGACTGTCCCTCGAGGCGGGTGCCGCCGTATGACCCTTCTGCTGGCCGTGGTCCTCGTGCTGGCGGTCGTGCTGCTCTTCAGCCCGCCCGGCGGTGCCACAGGCCGTTTCCGGCGGGCCGTGGGGAGTGCAGGACCAGGCTTCGCCTCTCGGGTTCAGGGCGGGGCTGGTGGCACCAGGACGGGCGGCTCGTGGCGCAGGTCGCTCCGTGCCGGACCGGAACGGAATGACCTGTCACTGACCCTTGTGGTGCAGCAGCTTGCTGCGCTGCTGAAGGGCGGCCGCACTCCGGCACGGCTATGGGATGAACTGTGGCTGGTCCACGGTGGCCGTCGGGAGCCAGATTCCGCAACTACGGGTGCAGGTTCACGCGCATCGCAGGACCTTGGCGGACGGGCGGAACCAATCCGCGGGTCAGCGGCCGGGCGCAGCGGTCCGAGCCTCAGCGCAGGTTCCCTGGTGATGCTTGGCGCCGTCCGGGCAGCAGCGTTCCGGGGCGCACCCGTGTCGGAGGCGATCCGGAAGGCCGTGCAATCGGAGTTTTCGCGCGCCGACAGCAGGGAGTTACGGATCTGGTGTGAGCTGGCCGCCTGCTTTGACATTGCCGAAGCCAGCGGCTGTCCACTGGCGGACGTCCTGGCGAGGTTTGCGGCCCAACTGGAAGTGGAAGACGACGCCGAGGCCGCACGGCAGACAGCGCTCGCCGGGCCCAAGGCCACGGTAGGTCTCCTGACCTGGCTCCCGCTGATGGGACTGGGCCTGGGAATGGCGTTGGGCGTGGATCCCCTGGCCATCCTGATCGGGACCCCGCTGGGTCTGGCGGCCCTCGCCGCGGGCGTGGGCCTCACCATCACCGGAAGAATCTGGTCCGCCCGCCTGGTCGGTGCTGCCGCCGGGGCCGGTGTGCCATGACGGACATTCTTGTGCCGGGGCTTGCCTCGGCCGTTGTTCTGGCTGCTGCCGCCTGCCTTGCCCTTTCGCAGCCAAGCCGAGTCCGAAAGCGACTGCTCAGGCTGCGAGGGGACGTGGGCGCCGGGCCGCATGGGGCCGATGAAGCACTCACTCAAGGCGGCCGCCTTCACGGATTGCGCGACACGGCAATGATGCTTGAGCTCGTGGCCGCGATGCTGGACGCGGGGTCTGGCATTGGCCGGTCCCTGGAACTCGTCGCGGCCTCGGCCTCCGCGGACTACGGCAAGGCGCTGCGTCCGGTGGTGTCTGCGCTCGCCATCGGAGCCGACTGGGAGACAGCCTGGCGCAGTTCCGAAGTCCGTCTTCCTGTAATCCTGGAATTGCGTGACGCACTGGGATTCGCCGCCCTGACCGGAGCGCCGTCGTCGGCCATCCTTTACGCACAGGCCGCGAGGTTGCGCCGGGAAAGATTCCGCGCTGCGGAGAAACGGGCGGCCTCCCTCGGCGTGAAGCTGGTCATTCCGCTGGGCCTGTGCTCGCTCCCGGCCTTCATCTGCCTGGGCGTAGTCCCGGTCCTGCTGGCACTGGTGCCGTCCGGGTCCTGACCGCGGGATTTGGGCTACGGTCCATTCCTCCACACCCCGTCCCGTCCTCCACAATCCGCTCAAAGCGGCGCTTATCCACTTACGGGATGTTTGCACTTACCGAGATCTGCGGAGCCGGGAAGAGTCGAAATCAGCCGGCAACTCGGCCGGAGCACAGAAGGGAAACCGTCACCATGACCATCATCCAAAACAGCCTTTCCGCCGCCCCTGCGCCGGAGCTCAGCACGGGAGTTGCGGGGACCCCCGCATGGGACTCCGTAGTACTTGCCAATGCAGGACTGGGCGCGTGTACCTGCCAACGGGAGGTGGCCCCAGAGGCCGTTGGCAACGTCGTGGAGCTATACCCCGGTGCCAGCGAGGCGAAAAAGCGCCGGCCCCGGCTCACAGCTTCAGAGGCCGGAATGGCGACGGCCGAATACGCCATAGCTACCCTTGCCGCGGTTGGCTTCGCCGGACTTCTCGTCTTCATTCTCCGCAGCGACGAAGTGCGCGGATTCCTGCTGAACCTCATCCGCACGGCGCTGGCCTTGCCATGAGTCTGCCGCCGGCAGCGCTGCCACGGGCTGATGGCCGGAGCAGCCGCTGTGGCCGCTTCCGGAACCAAGGCGTGGAAAGCCGCGTGGCGCTGGGACCGGCGGCCGCACTCCGTCGCTGGCGCCGTGGGCCGGGGAATGCCCATGGCGCCGTGACGGCGGAGTTCGCGGTAGCGCTGCCGGCAGTACTGTTCCTCCTCGCACTGCTCCTGGCAGGAGCCTCCGCGGGCGTCACGCAGCTCAGGCTCGAGGAGGCGGCGCGGGCCGGCGCCAGGGCGTTGGCCCGCGGCGAGGACCCGGCCGCAGTGCAGGGGATCGTCAGGACCTTGGCGGGGACGTCGGCAACGGCGTCCGTTGCGTCTGACGGCGAGTGGCTCAGCGTTACGGTGGCTGACGGTGTGGGCGGACCGCTGGGGGCAACTGTGCTCTGGACCCTCACGGCCAAGGCCACCACGCGGAGCGAAACGCCGGCTGCCGCGGCCACTCCGGGGTTGGAGCCGGTCGGGGCCCCGGAGGAGGCGCCGTTGTGAACAGGCAATTCCGGGACAACCCGGAGCGCGGTTCGGGAACAGTACTGGCTGCGGGACTGGCGCTGGTTGTCATCATGGCGATGGCCCTGATGCTGTTGTTCGCACAGTCCGCGGTGATGGCCAGCAGGGCAGCGGCAGCGGCGGACCTCGCTGCCCTTGCCGCGGCCGATGCCCTGCGCGGGATCACTCCGGGAGACCCCTGCACGGTGGCCGCCGAGGTAGCAGGCCGCCATGAGGCGGCCCTCGTCAGCTGTACGGAAGGGGCCGGCCAGACCGTCATGGTCCGAACGGAGCTAAATGCACGCATACTGGTTGGCGCCGCAACCGGTCAGGCGCGGGCCGGACCGCCGCCCTGAGCGCCTGTGGTGCTGAACGGCTCCGTGCTCGCCAGGAATTCCGCACTGCGGAGAGGCCTTTCGCGCGCGTCTTTAAGGAGGACGTCGATGAGCGTGACGGCGGCAGCCTTGTCCAGCGGATTGTTCTTGTTCCCACATTTGGGGGACTGGACGCAGGACGGGCAGCCCGACTCGCATTCACACGCCTTGATGGCGTCGCGCGTCGCCGAGAGCCACACCTTTGCCTTGTCGAAGCCCCGTTCGGCAAAGCCGGCACCGCCGGGGTGCCCGTCGTACACAAAGATGGTGGGCGCGCCGGTGTCGGCGTGGATGGCGGTGGATACTCCGCCGATGTCCCAGCGGTCGCTGGAGGCCACCAGCGGCAGCAGGCCGATCGCTGCGTGTTCGGCGGCGTGCAGGGCCCCCGGGAACTGCGCCTCGATGAGCCCGGCGCCCGTCAGCGAACGGTTCTCCACCACAAACCAGACGGCCTTCGTGAACAGGTCCCGGGCGCCCAGCTCCAGCGGCTCCTCGCCCAGGATTTCGTTTGAAATCAAGGCCTTGCGCTGAAAGGAAACCACCTGTGTTGTCACTTTCACATCACCGAAGTGGACGGCGATATCGCCCCAGTGCTCGGTCCGGAGTGTTTCGAGCACTTCGATCTGGGTCACGTCCCGGGCCGTTGTGTAGTAGTCGGGGTTGGCGCGCCGGACCACCACGCAGTGGTCGTCTTCGTTCAGGTCCTCCACCACATAGCTGTCGCCCTGGTGCACATAGATGGCACCTGTGTGCGCCTGGTAGTGCGTCTGGGGCGAATCCATGGTCCCGAGGAGGGAGCCGGTGTCGGCGTCAACGATGCTCACCGGTCCGCCTCCGTCGGCACGAAGGTTCACCATGGCCGCAGCGCTCTGGGAGTGCGTCCAGAACCAGCCCGCCGGCCGGCGGCGCAAATAGCCCTGCGCCACGAGCTGCCCTAACAACTTCTCTGCTGTGCCGCCGAACAGGCCAAGCTCAGCCACGCCCAGCGGAAGCTCCGCGGCGGCGGCACAAAGATGGGGCCCCAGCACATAGGGATTGGAGGGATCAAAGACGGTGGCCTCCACCGACACGTCGAAAATCGCCTCGGGATGGTTCACCAGGTAGGTGTCGAGCGGATCATCGCTGGCCACAAACGCGGCAATCGCATCCTGGCCCGCGCGCCCAGCCCGGCCGATCTGCTGGAACAGCGACGCCCTGGTGCCTGGCCAGCCCGCGACCAGGACGGCATCCAGCCCGGAAATGTCGATGCCCAGTTCAAGGGCGGACGTGCTGGAGACACCCAGCAGTTCGCCGGAGCGGAGTGCCTTTTCCAGGGCCCGGCGTTCTTCCGGAAGGTAGCCGGAACGGTAGGCGGCCACGCGTTGGGGAAGACTGGGGTCCACTTCGTCCAGAAGGCGCTTGGTGATCGAAGCGATTGTCTCCGCACCGCGGCGGGACTTGATGAAGGCGATGGTCCGGATGCGGGACGAAACCAGGTTCGCCAGCAGATCGGCCGTTTCAGCAACGGCGGTGCGGCGTTCCCTGGCGCCGTTCTCGCCCTTGAGATCGGTCAGCGCAGGCTCCCAGAAAGCCACCGTAGTGGAACCGTGCGGCGAGCAGTCCTCGGCAACGGCCCGGACCGGCGCCCCGATCAGGCGGCCGAAGGATGAGCCTGGCTCAGATGCCGTGGCAGACGCGGCGATGAACACCGGACCGGGGTGGGTGGTCCCGGCACCGTAGTACGCGCAGATGCGTCGCAGCCGGCGCATCAGGTTGGCCACGTGCGAGCCGAACACCCCGCGGTAGCTGTGGGCCTCATCCACAATCACGTACCGCAGCCGCCGGAAGAAGCTGGCCCACCAGGCGTGATTGGGAAGGATGCCGAAGTGGAGCATGTCCGGATTCGCCAGGATGAAGTTGGCGTGGTCCCGGATCCACCGGCGGGACGCGGGTTCGGTATCGCCGTCGTACGTCTCGGCCCGTACGGTGGGCAGATTCAGGGAACGGATGGCTGCGAGCTGGTCGGCAGCGAGAGCCTTCGTGGGGGAGAGGTAGAGTGTCACGGCGCCGTCGTCGTGGATTTTTCCCGGTTCGGACAGGACGCGCAGTTCGGAGCGGTGGATGGCGTCAAGTGCCGGCAGTTGGTAGGCCAGGGACTTTCCGGAGGCGGTGCCGGTGGCGATGACCACGTGCTCGCCGCCGTGGGCCAGGTTGGCGGCTTGGATCTGGTGCCGGTACGGCTCGTGGATGCCCAGGGAGCCATAAGCGGCCACCAGATCCGGGTGCGCCCACGTTGGCCACGGTTCGTGGACTGCCTGCCGGGCTGGGATGGTGCGGACATGACGCAGCTGTTCCGGGTCCGGGCCTCGGCCCAGCAATGGAATCAGGGAGTCATGGGGGTTCACCCCAACATTCTTTCACCCGAGGAAAAATCACCCCACGGAAAGGTCTGCGCCTTCGTCGGACGTGGACAGCATCAGCACGCGGCAAACAGTTGACCAGCCCAAGTGGGAATACAGCTTCTGGCCGTCGATCGAGGCCAGCAGCAGGCCGTTCTCCACGTACGGTCCGATGGCCTGCGCCGCAAGGGCCTTCATGATGAAGCTGCCCAGTCCGCGGCGCTGGAACGCGGGTTGGACCACAATCTTGTCGAACACTGCAGTCTCGCCCACCACAAAAGCCCTGCCGCTCGCCGCTACAGTGTCACTCGAGCGGACCACTGCGTGGTGGACGCCGTCGAGCTGGGAGGTGACCAGGTTCAATTCGTCGTCGGAGAGCCACGGATCTTCCGTATCCTGCGTGGCCATGTCCACAATCATCATGGCCTGCGATGCGGACGTGACGTTCAGCCCGTGTTTTTGGGCCAGTGCACTGAAGCGGGCAACATCATTGGTGAGGATGGTCAGGACCCTGGCCGGGGCCTCGGCGGTCTTCGCAGCCAGGGCAGCGAACTCATTCTCGGAGGGGTCATGGGCGAAGTATTCCCACTCCCCGGAGGTGTCGGCCCGCAGTGCAGCGGGGAAGCGGCCCTCAACTGAGGTCTGGTAACCGCGGCAGCCGGCCCAGCCAGCTACCCAGACTTCAAGAAGGCGTGTGATGTCTTCAACCAAGGCGTCCGGACTCATGTCATGAGAGTATTCCAGCCCCGACACAAGCAACAGGGGTAGGGTGCCCCCGATGTGACTTGCCTATGCAATCGTGACAGGACAAGACTGACGGCATGCCCGCCGCCAAGGAACCGTCCAAGAACACTTTTCCGCTGTCCCTGCTGGTTTGTGTCGCCTTAATGGTGGCCATGGTGGGCGGCGCCAGGTATTGGGAGACGGCCACGGGCGTGGCTTACTGGGTCTGGCTTGCCGGCGGGCTCGTCCCGCTGGTGGCCGGCGCACTGACCTACCGGAATTCGAAGCGCCCGCTGGACTTTCTGGGATCACGCTCCGAGCCCGAAGGAGCGCAACGGCCGGGACTTGGTGGGCTTCTTACTGCCGTGGTCCTGTTTGTGGTGCCGCGCCTCGTTGGTGACGGTGCGGCAGAACTCGCCCTCAACAATGGCGCTGGTGCTTTCGGGGCCGCCGTGACGGCAACCGCGGTGCCGTTCGCCGTCGTCGTCCTGGGGTACCGGACGGCCGAAACCGCCCTGAACAGGTGCGACGCCGCCATCGCAGCGGCGCAGCCTTAGCCCCCGGCCAATCGGCGGGTCCGTTCTCCGGCAACCCAGTACCCTTAAATACGTGGCTTTGAACCGAATTGTGCTCTTTTACGGCTTTACCCCCATCGCTGATCCGGACGCGGTGCGGCTCTGGCAGCGTGCCCTGTGCGAAAAACTCGGGCTGACCGGACGCATCCTCCTTTCCAAGGACGGCATCAACGCCACGGTGGGCGGCGAGATCGGCGCCGTCAAGCAATACGTGAAGACCACACGCGAATACAAGGGATTCCACGGCATCGACGTGAAATGGTCCGACGGCGGCGCGGAGGACTTCCCGCGGCTGAGCGTTAAGGTCCGGGACGAGATCGTCTCCTTCGGCGCGCCAGGCGAACTCAAGGTAGATGAGCACGGTGTGGTGGGCGGCGGCACGCACCTCAAGCCCGAGGAACTGCACGAACTGGTGGAGGCCACCAAACAGGCCGGCGAGGACGTGGTGTTCTTCGACGGCCGCAACGCCTTCGAGGCCCAGATCGGCAAGTTCAAGGACGCGATCGTCCCTGACGTGGCCACTACCCACGATTTCATCAAGGAGCTCGACTCCGGCAAGTACGACGCCCTCAAGGACAAACCGGTGGTCACCTATTGCACCGGCGGCATCCGCTGCGAGGTGCTCTCCAGTCTGATGGTGAACCGCGGTTTCAAGCAGGTGTACCAGCTCGACGGCGGCATCGTCCGCTACGGCGAAACGTTCAAGGACCAGGGCCTCTGGGAAGGCTCGCTCTACGTGTTCGACAAGCGCATGCACCTGGAATTCAGCGAGGACGCCAAGACCATCGGTGAGTGCGTCCGCTGTGCCGCGCCCACCAGCAAGTTCGAGAACTGTTCCAACCCGAGCTGCCGCACGCTGACCTTGTATTGCGCCGAGTGTGCCGCCAGCCCGGAGACGCTGCGCTGCCCCGAAGGCTGCGTGGCCTGAGCTGCATGGTCTGAGCCCCGCTGCCGGTTCAGAGCCGGCTGGCTGAAAGTTCAGAGCCGGCAGGCATAAAAGTTCAGAGCCGGGACAGCCGGTACGCGAAATTGGCGGGGGACTGCGCTTCGACCTGGAAATGCAGCACCGTTTCCTTGGGCAGGTAGATCACGCTTTCGCGCCGTGATCCGCAGCGGAGGCTGAGGTCCACCATGGTGAATTCGTCATTGCGGACTTTGAAGTCGACGCGCCGCTGGCTGCGGCACACCAGCACCAGGACGTAGGTTCCGGCGGGGAGGGGCTCCGTGGCGTCCGTTCGGACTTCTTCCGCGCGCAACAGGCCGAACGTCCTATGCGCCACCTGCAGGCCGGGCCCCACCTGGGACTCCGTCAGCCAGGCCTCCATTTCAGCCTCGCTGACGGGATCGTTCCGCCACAGCTCAGCGCTCGGCCCCGGCTCGGTCACCTCCGGCGCGGCCGGGGCCTCGGCGGGACGCCACCCTTCGTCGTACGTGTATTCACATCCGGCGAGCGCAGTTCCGGCCACGAGTGCGCCCGCCGTCCAGAGTACGACGGCGGCCCTCACCCGGGTGCGCACGGAGACTGACCGGGACGGGCAAGCGCCCGGACGAAGTACCGCCCTGCGGGGCGGCGGCGCCCCCTGCGTTGCGGGCATACTCCGACTCTATGCCGGGCAGGGACCCCAATCCAGAGCCTCGGGCATCACCCGTCCGGCGGTCAGCCGCATGGTGGATTCGAAGGGACTTAACCCGCAGTTACCAGCTGGTAGGCGTAGATCAGCGGTGCGTCGACGCTGGAGGCGCTGAGCTGCAGCGGTCCGGGTTCCGGGAGTGTGATTTTGATGGACTCCCGGGCACCGTAGCAGGCGGCCCCGAGGTCGGCGAGTTCCTTGCCTCCGGACCGCACTGCGAGGAAGGCCTTGCCGCCGCCTTCACAGACGAGTGTCAGCGTGTACTTGCCTGCCGGCACGTTCTCCGTATGGTCAATGGGTTGAGCGTTGAGAATCTTGCCGGAGTCCTCGGCAACAACGCCGCTGGCCGACGGCAGTGCCGTGGCTTTCCAGGCCGGCACATCGGCGTTCTCCACCGAAAGCTGCTGCGCGCAGGCAGAGAGGCCCAGGAGGACAGCTGCGGCAGCCACAGCGGAGAGGGCGCGCGGAAAGGACGAAGGAATAACAGCCATGCTTCCAACTTACCCGGCTCCATCTGTGCTCCGTGATTCAGTCCCTTGACCTTGACGCTACGTCAAGATTTATCGTTGAACCATCAGCCGGACCAGAACGTCCGAACCATCCCGCAAACAGAGCAGGAAAGGAAGAATACATGGACTGGTCCATCCAGGACATCGTCCGGATCGCAGGGACCACCAGCAGGACGCTGCGGCACTATGACGACATCGGCCTGCTCAAGCCCAGCCGCACCGGCCACAACGGTTACCGCTACTACAACCAGGCGGCGCTGGTGCAGCTCCAGCGCATCCTGCTTCTGCGCGGGCTGGGGCTGGGCCTGCCGGTGATCAGCCAGGTGCTCGACGATGAAACGGACGCCGCCCAGGCACTCACCGGGCATCTCGAATGGCTCAAGCAGGAACAGGACAGGCTTGCGCGGCAGATCGCGTCGGTCACACAAACCATCGAGGCAGTGAAAGGAGGTGGCGAAATCATGGCAGAAGACATGTTCAACGGTTTCGACCACACCCAGTACAAGGACGAAGTGGAGGAACGCTGGGGCAAGGACGCCTACGCGAAGGGGGATTCGTGGTGGCGCGGCATGAGCACCGAGGAGAAGGCGACGTGGAAGCAGCGATCGCAGCAGCTGGGCAAGGACTGGATCGCCGCCGCCACTGGGGGTATAGCACCGGACAGCGCGGAGGCCCAGGACATCGCGAGGCGGCACGTCGAATGGCTGACCGGCATCCCGGGCACCCCGGCGTCGGACGCCCGCGGCCAGGCTGACGGCAAGGGCAACGCTGACGTCAAGGCATACGTCACCGGGCTCGGCGAAATGTACGTTACTGACCCCCGCTTCGCGAAGAACTACGGCGGCGCGGAGGGTGCCGGCTTCGTCCGGGATGCCCTGAAGATCTACGCCGCGGAGAACCTGTAGCCCGTCAGGAGGAAGCGTGCCCGCCAATAGACTTGGGCGGTGACTGATTCCACGCTTTTCCTGGCCGGCAACACCCCCGATGCCCCGCGCAGCGACCTCCCCGGGCTGCTGACGGCGCTCGCCGCGGACCTGCGCCGGGTGGATTACACGCTCGACGGCGTGGCGGGGCTGCTGGGCGAGTCAGCGTACCGCGCGCTGAACCGGGACCAGATCATCCCGGCGCTGCTGGCCACCGAAAGCGCCCTTCAGATTGATGCGGCAGGGGGTGAGGCTGCGCACGGTGAGAAGACGACGGCGGCGCTCGCCGCCGTCGTCCGTCTCTGGCTCCTGGCGGAACCGCAAAAACGGGAAACGCTCGACGCCGCGCTGCCGGGAGTACGGGCGGACGGCCTGGTGGAGCTGGGGCTGCTCGAGCCCGTGTCCGGCCCAGATCGGCCCGGCCCTGAGCTGCCCGCCGCCGATCAGCCGGCGCAGGACTTGCTGCAGGCGAAAGCGGATCTGCGGCCGTACGGCTGGGACGCCAATGAGGACGGCAGCGGCGGCGCCGAGCTCTGGGTGGCCAGCGACCTCGCCGCGCACCAGCAGGCCGGCATGCTCCGGCACGACCACGTGCTGGGGATCGGGCAGGCGTCCACCACGCTGGTGCAGACCACCGTCCGCCGCCACGTCGCCAAGGCCCTGGACCTGGGCACGGGCTGCGGCATCCAGTCCTTCCACCTCCTGCACCATGCCGAGCACGTGACGGCAACGGACATCTCAACACGGGCGCTGGCCTTCACCCGGTTCAACCTCCTGCTTAATGCCGCGGCCCTGCACCTGGACCCGGACAGGCTGGAGGACCGGGTCAGCCTTCGGCTGGGTTCGCTCCTGGAGCCGGTGGCCGGGGAGGAATTCGAGCTGGTGGTGTCCAACCCGCCGTTTGTGATCACGCCGCGGACCTTGGGCGAGCACGCGTCCGGGCAGTTCACCTACCGTGACGGCGGGCTGCCCGGCGATGACATTGTGTCCTCGCTCGTGGCGGCGCTGCCCGGTGCCCTGGCCCCGGGCGGCACCGCGCAGCTGCTGGGCAACTGGGAAATTCCCGCGGGGACCGAGTGGTACATACGGCCCAAGAGCTGGATCGGTCCGGACGCGGATGCCTGGTTCATCCAGCGCGAGCAGGTGGGCCCGGAGCAGTACGCCGAAACGTGGCTGCAGGACGCGTCCGAATCCCGCGACCGGAAGCATTACCGGGACGCCTACGCCGCCTACCTGGCGGACTTCGCCTCCCGGAACGTGGCGGGGATCGGCTTCGGGATGATCTGGCTGCGCCGGCCGCTGTCGGAATCCGGCGCCGCCTCCATCAGCCGTTTCGAGGAAATCACGTACCCCATTGAGCAGCCCATCGGGCCTCACGTGGGCGCCGCCGTCGAGCGTTCCGACTGGCTGGCCGCCAACCGCCTGGCGGACGCGCACCTGCTCGTCGCGGACGACGTCACCGAGGAACGCCATCAGCGCCCCGGCGCCGAGCACCCCGGCGTGATCCTGCTGCGCCAGGGCGCGGGCCTGCGCCGGACCAATCTGCTCACCACCGAACTCGCCGGATTTGTCTCCGCCTCCGACGGTGACCTCTCCGTCGGCCAGATCATCGGAGCCCTCGCGGCGCTGCTCGGCGGGAGCCTTGCCGGAGAGGGCGGGTTCGACGGCGACGCGTTCCGGACCAGGCTGCTCGACGACGTCGCGAACCTGGTCAGCGACGGTTTCCTGGTTCCTTCCGAGCCTGCTGAATAGCGGTTTGGCGGGCCCCGGAACACCCCAAATCGGGGTCCCGGATGTGCCTGATGAGTCAACGGGTTTTCCACATGAATGCGCACTATTGTCCAAAATATGGTGAACTAGGCCAATATGGGCTCATCTGCCCGAGCAACCTTTTTCTGTAGGAGCACCGTGCCAAGCAAGGCCAAAACAGGCAAGAAACTCGTGATTGTGGAGTCTCCGGCCAAGAGCAAGACCATCGCCAAGTACCTCGGCGAGGGCTTCATCGTAGAGGCCTCCATTGGTCACATCCGCGACCTGCCGCAGCCGTCTGAGCTTCCTGCAGAACTGAAGAAAACCTCGGTGGGCAAGTTCGCCGTCGACATCGAAAACGACTTCAAACCGTATTACGTGGTGTCCGCGGACAAGCGGAAAAAGGTCACCGAGCTGAAGGCCGCGCTCAAGGATGCCGACGCCCTCTATCTCGCAACCGATGGGGACCGCGAGGGCGAGGCCATCGCGTGGCACCTGCTGGAAGTGCTCAAGCCCAAGGTCCCCGTGTACCGGATGACGTTCGGCGAAATCACCAAGGAAGCCATTCACCGCGCCATGGACAACCTGCGCGATGTTGATACCGCCCTGGTGGACGCCCAGGAAACCCGCCGCGTCCTGGACCGGCTCTACGGCTACGAGATTTCCCCCGTGCTCTGGCGCAAGGTTGCCCGCGGCCTGTCCGCCGGGCGCGTCCAGTCCGTGGTCACCCGCATGGTGGTGGACCGTGAACGCGAACGCATGGCCTTCAAGGCCGCCTCGTACTGGGACCTGACGGGCCAGTTCGGCGCCGGTTCCGGTTCGTTCAAGGCGAAACTCGCTGCGGTTGACGGGGCCAAGGTCGCTTCGGGCAGGGACTTTAACGACGACGGTGTCCTCACGTCGCGCAATGCCGCGCACCTCAACGAGGAACTCGCCACGTCACTGGCCGCCGGTCTCCAGGATGCGGACTTCCGCGTCCGGTCCGTGGATACCAAGCCGTACACACGCCGTCCGGCGGCGCCGTTCACCACTTCCACGCTGCAGCAAGAGGCCGGCCGCAAGCTCCGCTTCTCCTCAAAGAGCACCATGCAGGTGGCCCAGCGGCTGTACGAAAACGGCTACATCACCTATATGCGTACCGACTCCTCGGCGCTGAGCGACGAAGCCGTCACGGCCGCCCGCCGCCAGGCCTCCGAGCTGTACGGCCCGGAGTACATCCCGGCGTCGCCCCGCGTGTACACCAGCAAGGCTGCGAACGCGCAGGAAGCCCACGAGGCCATCCGCCCCGCCGGTGACTCCTTCCGCACCCCGGCGCAGGTGGCCAAGCAGCTCTCCGGCGACGAGTTCCGCCTGTACGAACTGATCTGGAAGCGCACCGTCGCATCCCAGATGGGTGACGCCAAGGGCTCGACGGCGACCATCCGCCTGGGTGCCGTGGCCACCGATGGCCGGGACGCTGAGTTCTCCGCCTCCGGTACCGTCATCACGTTCCCGGGCTTCCTGGCCGCCTATGAAGAAGGCAAGGACGAAAGCCGCGGGGACGACGACTCCGACGAAGCCCGGCGGCTGCCGAACGTGGCCAAGGACGATGCCCTCACGGCGTCGGACATTGTGGCTGTGGGCCACGAAACCTCGCCGCCTCCGCGCTTCACCGAAGCGTCGCTGACCGCCGAGCTGGAAAAGAAGGGCATCGGCCGCCCGTCGACCTACGCCTCCACCATTTCCACCATCCAGGACCGCGGCTACGTCCGGAAGCAGGGTTCCGCGCTGGTGCCCAGCTGGATCGCGTTCTCCGTGATCCGCCTGCTTGAGCAGCACTTCACGGACTATGTGGACTACGAGTTCACGGCGGACATGGAAGGCGACCTGGACAAGATCGCCAACGGCCAAGCCGTTGGGTCCGCCTGGCTCAAGCACTTCTACTACGGCGAAGACTCCGACCCGGGCCTGCTCAGCATCGTGAACAACCTGGGCGAGATCGACGCCCGGGAAATCAACTCCATTCCCATCACGGATGAGATCACGCTGCGGGTGGGCAAATTCGGCCCGTACCTGGAAAGCTCCGCTGCCACGGTGGACGCCAAGACCGGCGAAATCGTGGAGAACTCCCGCGCCAACGTCCCCGAGGACCTGGCGCCGGACGAACTGACGGCGGCGAAGGCCATCGAACTGATGGAAACGGCTGCGCCGGAAGAACGCGTACTGGGCGACGACCCTCACACCGGCCACAGCGTTGTCGCCAAGAACGGCCGCTACGGCGCGTACGTCACCGAAGTCATCCCGGAGATGACCGAGGAACAGCTGGCCAACCAGCCCGTGGAGTACTACAAGAACGGCAAGCCGAAGCCGCCGAAAAAGCCCGTCAAGGCCAAGCCGCGCACCGGTTCGCTGTTCGCGTCCATGACCGTGGATTCCGTGACCCTGGACGAAGCGCTGCAGCTGATGAGCCTGCCCCGCGCCCTGGGTGAGGACGCCGAAGGCAACCTCATCACGGTGCAGAACGGCCGCTTCGGTCCGTACCTGAAGAAGGGCACGGACTCCCGCTCCATCGGCACCGAAGAGGAAATCTTCACCATCACGCTGGAGCAGGCACTGGAGATCTACTCCCAGCCCAAGCAGCGCGGCGCCCGTGCCGCGGTGGCCCCGCTGGCCGAGTTCGGACCGGACCCCGTTTCCGAGAAGAACATCGTGGTGAAGGAAGGCCGCTTCGGCCCGTACATCACCGACGGCATCACCAACATCACCGTCCCGCGGTCCACGTCGCTGGAGGAACTGACCCGCGAACAAGCCATTGAACTCCTCGCCGAGAAGCGGGCCAAGGGTCCGGTCAAGCGCGCCACAACGGCCCGCAAGGCCCCGGCCAAGAAGAAGGCTCCAGCTAAAAAATAAGCGCCGGGTGTTCGGTCGGCCCAACTCCGCCCTGTGGTGGAGCCGGTTGAAACAGTAGAAAACGGGAGGGGAGGAATCCGGCAGCGTGCGTCTAAGGTGGGCCCACTGCGACGGGGTTCCCTGGCCGAGCTTGCGAGGTTAGGGAGTCGCTGGGGAGGAACGAGCGAGCACGCCGAGGATTTCGCTCCTCCCGTTTGCGGTTTGCGCCGGGCTCTCCAACGTGGTCGAGTAGATACATGACTGAACAGCCCGGCACAGCCGATCTCACGCCGCTCAACGAACTCGAAGAGAAGCTCGCCCTGGGCGGCCAGCCCGAGGGCAGCCCGGTGGACGTCATCCTGTCCTTCCTCAACAGCGAGGTCTACGTCATCAGCACTGACGGGATCGAGGGGGAGGATTCCCAGGTGGAGCCGCTGGTATTGGCGAACGCCGACGGCGAGCCCGTCCTTGCGGTGTTCTCGCACCCCAGCCGCGTTGACGAGCAGTATCTTGAGGCGGCCCCGAACGTCCTGGGGACCCAGGGTGCAGCCATCATCGCCAACATTGGCGAGGAATTGGGCATGGTGATCAACCCCGGCGCTGCGTACGGGTTTGAGATCAACCCGGAGGGCGTCGCCAACATCAAGCGCGACTTCAAGCGGGCGGATGAGCTTCCCGACGGCGCACCCGAGGACGCCTCCGCAAACTGACATCTTTAGTACAGGTTGTGAGTGAGGGCCCGGGCGGGGGAATAATGGCAGGATGCGGCTAGGCGTCCTTGATATCGGGTCAAACACTGTCCACCTTCTCCTGGTGGATGCCCACCCTGGCGCGCGTCCGGTGCCTTTTGCGTCGCACAAACGGCCCATATCCCTGGTCCAATACCTGGATACCGACGGCAACATCACCGACGAAGGGCAGCACGAGCTGACCGAATTCGTCCTTGAAGCCTGGGAGTTTGCCGCCAGGCACAAAGCGGACGACCTTCTGGCTTTCTGTACGTCTGCCATCCGTGAAGCCACTAACGGCCCTGCAGTGCTGGCCCGGGTCAAGCACGAAACCACTGTCACCCTGCAGGAACTGACCGGCAGCGAAGAAGCCTCCATGACCTTCTTCGCCGTCCGCCGCTGGTACGGCTGGGGTGCGGGCCCGATCCTGAACCTGGACATCGGCGGCGGCTCCTTCGAAATGGCCTTCGGGCAGGACGAACTGCCCGAAGTGGCCACTTCGGTGCCGCTGGGCGCCAGCCGCCTGACCCGCGACTGGCTGGCTGAGGACCCGCCTTCCGCCAAGAGCGTCAAAGAGCTGCGCCGCTACATCCGGGCCACCCTCGCCCCGGCGGTCAGGCAGTTCGACGGCCTGGGCCGCGCCAACGTTGTGGCTGGAACCTCCAAGACCTTCCGGTCGCTCGCCAGGGTCGCCGGAGCAGCCCCGAGCGCAGCAGGGCCCTACGTGAAGCGCACACTTAACGCCACGGATCTGGGCGTGTGGGCGCAGCGCATTTCAGCCATGAAGTCCGAGGACCGGCTCTTTCTGCCCGGCGTGTCAGAGGCCCGCGCGCACCAACTGCTCGCCGGGGCTCTGGTGGCCGAGGCTGCCTTGGAAATGTTCAAGTTCAAGAAGATCAGGATCTGCCCGTGGGCGCTGCGTGAAGGGCTGATCCTGCGCCGGCTCGACCAGCTGGTATTCGCCGGTCCGCTGGATCCGGCCCCGCATATCATGGAGCCCGCCGCGGCACGCCAGACGATCGAGGCTTCACCCGCCTAAGGCCCGCCGCGGCTTGAAAACAGCGTTAACGCGAAAGCGCCGGCGTCCACAGCAGGAAAATGGGGGAAAACCTGCTGCAAACCACCGGCGCCTCGGGCAAACATCCCCATGCTTGCCGCATCACTCGCACCCTCAATGAGGTAATAACTACGTTAGGCGGCGAAGTTGTGTGCAAGCTGCAGCGAACATGGGAGTCGGCTGTGAATCGGTTTCGGCGGGTTCCCGGTTTTTCCGATTCGTTTCCATTTCTGCAACGGCCCACCCGAACTGCAATGATGGAAGCATGAGCAACCGAATCGCCTTCCTGGGCTGTGGATCCATGAACGAAGCCATCCTGTCCGGCCTCCTGGCCGCCGGGACGGACCCCGCCGACGTCATAGCCACAGTCAGGCGTGCGGAACGCGCCGAGGAGCTGGCTTTGCGCCACCACGGCATCACGGCCGTCGCTGGCGAAGAGGAACCGGACAACAACAAAGACGCGGCCAAGGGCTCCACGGTGGTGATCCTTGGCGTCAAACCCGTGGGCACCGTCGACCTGGCGCGCGAGATCAGCCGCTCCCTGTCCCCGAAGGCCATCGTTGTCAGCGTGGCCGCAGCCGTGTCGCTGGCGCAACTGGAAGCTGCGCTGCCTCCCGGACAGCCGGTGATCCGCGCTATGCCGAACACCCCTGCCAAGCTGGGCCGCGGCGTCGTGTCCGTCTCACCCGGAACCAACTGCACGCCGGAACAGCTCCAGACCGTCAAGGACATCCTTCGGGCCACTGGCACTGTGGTGGAGGTGCGCGAGGATCAGGTAGATGCGTTGTCGGCCATCAGCGGCTCGGGTCCCGCCTACGCGTTCTACCTGGCCGAGGCCATGGCAGCTGCCGGCGTCGAGCTGGGCCTGGATCCCGAGTTGTCGCTGCTCCTTGCGCGGGAGACAGTCGCAGGCGCGGGCTTCATGCTGGCCGAGCCGGGCGCCGATCCCTCGGCCCTGCGCAAGGGAGTGACCAGCCCCAACGGAACCACAGAAAGGGCCATCGCCACCTTCGACGACCGGGGCATTCCGGCCATCATCGCCGCCGGCGCCCGCGCCGCAGCGGACCGCTCCGCAGAGATCACCAGGCAGCTCGGCTGACATCTTCGCGGGTGGGGACTACGGCCGCGCCGCGAACCGTTCCAGCAGGTCCACGTGCCCGGACACGATCAGCATGTCGCGGGCGGACACCTTGGTTTCCGGGCGGGCGTAGGTGAAGTCCTCGCCGGGCGACTTCACGCCCACGATGGTCACGCCATACTTGGAACGCACCTTGGACTCATCCAGTGTGAAGCCCACCGTCTCGCGCGGCGGGTACATTTTCACGATGGCGAAGTCGTCGTCGAACTCGATGAAGTCCAGCATGCGGCCGGAGACCAGGTGTGCGGCACGGACGCCGGCGTCGGCCTCGGGGTAGATCACGTGGTTCGCGCCGATCCGGGTGAGGATCTTGCCGTGTGATGGCGTGATGGCCTTGACCCAGAGGTGCTCGATGCCCAGGTCCACCAGGTTCACGGTGATCAGCACGGAGGACTCGATCGAGGTGCCCACGCCACAAACGGCGGAGCTGAACTCCTGTGCACCGAGCTGGCGCAGCGCATCAATATTGGTGGCGTCCGCCTCCACCACGTGGGTGAGGAGCGGCGCCCACTTCTGGACCAGGTTCCGGTCGCGTTCGATCGCCAGCACCTCGCGGCCCTGTTTCACGAGCTGCTCGGCTGTGGACGAGCCGAAGCGGCCCAGCCCGATCACCAGGACCGGCGCGTTGTGGGCGGGGCGGTTGGGGGCGCCTGAGGAATTAGCCAATGATGGGCCTCTCTTCCGGGTAGTGGTACAGCTGGCTGCGCTGGCGCAGGGCCAGGCCAGCTGCAAGGGTGACAGTGCCGACGCGGCCCGCGAACATCAGGGCGGTGAGGACATACACGCCCGACGGCGGCAGTTCGGCACTGAGGTTTGTGCTCAGTCCCACGGTGGCAAAGGCTGAAATGGTTTCGAACAGCACGCGGTCCAGGGATGCGCCGCTGATCTGCAGCAGCAGGAACGCTGAGACGGAGACCAACGTGGCGCCGGCGACGATCACTGAGATGGCCACCCGCATGGTGCCCTGCGGGATGGTCCGGCCATACACCTTCACGTCGGAGTCGCCGCGGGCCTCCGCGGCGATGGCGAGGAACATCACGGCGATGGTGGTCACCTTGATGCCGCCCGCCGTGGACGCCGAACCGCCGCCGGCGAACATCAGCGCGTCCGTCAGCAGCATGGTGGTGGATTCCATGTGGTTCTGGTCCACCAGGTTGAACCCGCCCGAGCGGGTCATGACGGAGGCGAAGAGGGAGTGCGTGATCTTGTCGCCGAGGTCCATGTGGCCGATGGTCCGGGCGTTGTCCCACTCCATCAGCGCCCACAGCAGCGTGCCGGCGGCCAGCAGGATGAAGGACACCTGGATGGTGAGCTTGGTGTGGAGATTCCACTTTTTCCAGTTGAGCCCATTCTGCTGCAGGACCATGACCACGGGAAAACCCAGGCTGCCCAGGAACACGCCGAGCATCAGCGGGATGAGGATCCACAGGTCGGTCTCGTACGGCACAATGCCATCCGAATGCGGGGTGAAGCCGGCGTTGTTGAAGGAGGAAATTGAGTAGAAGACTCCATGCCATACCGACTGCCAGAAGGGCTCGCCCAACGTCATGAACCGGGGGATCAGCGCCAGCGCCAGGACGCCCTCGATTACCACGGAGGTCACGATGACGATCCGCAGCAGAGTACCCACTTCACCGAGCCGGCCGGCGTTGTTCATGGCTTCCTGCGCGATGAGCTTGCCGCGGACGCCAAGCTTCTTGCTCACCATGAGGGCCAGCAGCGACGCGAGGGTCAGGGTTCCCAAGCCGCCCACAAAGATGCCGATCAGGATGACCAGCTGGCCGAAGAAGGACCAGTGCACCGCCGTCGAAACAACCGTCAGACCGGTCACGCAGACCGCGGACACCGCGGTGAACAATGCCTGGTGTATCGGAGTGGCCGTACCGGTGGCGGAAGAGATGGGCAGCGAGAGGAAGAACGTGAACACCAGGCAGACCGCGCCGAAGGCGCTCAGGGCAAGCCGGGCGGGCGACGTATTGGCAATATCGTCAACGAAGTCGCGTACGCGGGTGAAGATCCAGAGGCCTTCGCGCTCCGGTGCGGCGGGGTGCCAGCTGGCCGGGTTCCGGGGCCTCGTCTGGCGTTGCGTCATGGGGGGCTTTTCCTCGGTTGAAACTGTTTCCTCCAGTAGTAAACCACTAATGCCCGCGTAATGGCCGGGCTGGGGCAGTGGCGTCCTCCGGTAGCCTGTCATTGATGACATTCCTGCCCGGTCTCAGCCAGCCTGCGCCACCAACGATGGTGGTGTGGAATTCCGCCATGACGGCCTACAATTTCGGCCCGGGCCACCCGATGGCTCCTGAGCGCATGGACCTGACGGCCCGCTTGGCCCGGAGCTTGGGCCTGCTGGACCTTGCTCATGTATCCGTGGAGGCTCCGGAGGTTGCATCGGATGCCGAATTGGAAACCGTGCACTCGCCTGAGTTTGTGGCCGCGGTTCGCCGGGTCAGCGATGACCCAACTTCGCCGGATGAAGCCCGCGGACTTGGCACCGACGACGATCCTGCCTTCGCCGGCATGCACGACGCCGCCGCGAGGCTCGCCGGCGGATCGCTGATCGCTGCGTCCGCCATCCTGGACGGATCCGCGCTCCACGCCGTGAACTTCGGCGGCGGCCTGCACCACGCGGCCCGCGACCGTGCCAGCGGCTTCTGCATCTACAATGACTCCGCGCTGGCGGTCCAGAGACTGCTCGACGGCGGCATCCGCCGCGTGGCGTACATCGACGTCGATGCGCACCACGGCGACGGGACGGAAAGCATCTTCTGGGACGACCCCCGGGTCCTGACCATTTCCCTGCATGAAAGCGGACTCACGCTGTTCCCAGGGACCGGTTTCGCGAACGAGATCGGCGGTCCGCAGGCTGAGGGCAGTGCCGTCAACATTGCCCTGCCGTCGGGCACCGGCGATGCCGGCTGGCTGCGTGCTTTCCACGCAGTGGTGCCGCAGCTCGTGGGCGCGTTCCAGCCCGAAGTCATCGTGAGCCAGCACGGCTGCGACTCGCACCGGCGTGACCCTCTGGCCCATCTGAACATCAGTGTGGACGGTCAGCGTGAGGCGGCCACCGCCGTCGGGAATCTCGCTGCCCGGCACTGCGAAGGCCGCTGGATCGCCACGGGCGGCGGCGGGTACAGCGTGACCGACGTTGTGCCGCGCTCGTGGAGCCACCTGATCGCCATCGCCGCCGGGCGCCCCGTTCCGCTCCGGACCTCGGTGCCGGAGGATTGGCGCACGTATGTTTCGGACAAGTTCGGTATGGACGCCCCGGGCCTGATGGGCGACGACGTGGAACTCTGGTGGCGGTCCTGGGAAGTGGGGTTCGACCCCAACGACGCCGTGGACCGCACCGTCATGGCCACCCGCAAAGCAGTTTTCCCGCTGTACGGCCTTGATCCCTGGTTCGACTGACCCTTCTTCATCAACCGGCGCGGGCCGGTCACAGGCGAAATAGTTGATGCCTGGCGGCGTATATGTCGCTAGGGTGGGAGGCATGGTGACAGACGACGTATTTGCCGTCATTGCGGAAGCAACCCGGCGCGACATTTTGGTATCCCTGCGCGCCGGGGACAAGGCAGTGGGCGAGTTGGTGGAAGAACTTTCCGCGAGCCAGCCCACCATTTCCAAGCACCTGAAAGTCCTCCGCGAGGCGCAGCTGGTCAGCATGCGGGCGCAGGGCCAGAAGCGCTATTACGCGCTGAACCCCAAACCGCTTGAGGGGATCGTCAGCTGGCTGGAGACGTTCGACGTCGGCCCGGCGGCCGCCGTCGCCAAGTCACCCCGTGCTGGGGCGGAGACCGGCACCGAGCCGGCCGTGGCTAGCCCACTGCTGGACAACGAAGCCGTCGCCGCCGTCCTCGAGCGCCCGGGCGCCGGACTGAGCCCCGCCGTCGTGATTCCGGGCGGAATCTCAGCCCCGCTCAGCGACGACACCGTGCCGCAGCAGATCGGCCGCACTGTGGGCCGAGCCGCCACGAAGGCCGCAGACCTGCTGGCGAACCTCCCGAATCTCCCCAAGTTCGGCCGCAGAAAGTAGACCTTAACCCAAAGTAGGTAGCAGTAAGTGTCGTTTTGAGGGCTCAAAACGACACTTACTGCTACCTAGTTGGGCGGGCGGTGCGACTTACTTGTTGAGCAGGCGCACGTGGTCCGGGGTCAGCTCGGAGATCTTGCTGACGCCCAGCAGCGCCATGGTGCGGGCCATGTCCTTCTCGAGGATCTGCAGGGTGCGGTCCACGCCCGCCCGGCCGCCGGCCATCAGGCCGTACAGGTACGCGCGGCCGATCAGCGTGAAGTCGGCGCCCAGTGCAAGGGCCGCGATGATGTCCGCGCCGCTCATGATGCCGGTGTCCAGCATGACGGCCGCGTCCGAGTTGTCCTTGGTGAAGGCTTCCTTGACGCCCGGCAGCAGGTGGAACGGGATGGGCGCGCGGTCCAGCTGGCGGCCGCCGTGGTTGGAGAGCACCACGCCGTCGGCGCCGTGGTCCACCACCTTGCGGGCATCCTCAACGGTCTGGATGCCCTTGACCACCAGCTTGCCCTTCCAGGTCTCGCGCAGCCAGTCCAGGTCCTCGAACGTCAGCGTGGGGTCGAACATCGAGTTGATGAGGTCCGCCACGGTCCCCGTGTAGCGGGACAGCGAGGCGAAGGTCAGCGGCTCGTGCGTGAGGAAGTTGAACCACCAGGCCGGGCGGTAGGACGCATCCAGGACGGTCTTGATGGTCAGTGCCGGCGGGATGGTCATGCCGTTGCGGACGTCGCGGAGGCGGGCGCCGGCGACGGCGGTGTCCACGGTGACCATGAGGGTATCGTTGCCGGCCTTGGCGGCGCGCTCGATCAGTTCCAGCGAACGGTCGCGGTCCGTCCACAGGTACAGCTGGAACCAGTTGCGGCCGTTCGGGGCGGCGGCGGCCACGTCCTCGATGGAGGCGGTGCCCATGGTGGAAAGCGTGTACGGAATGCCGGCGGCTTCGGCTGCCTGCGAGCCGGCGTATTCGCCCTCGGACTGCATCATGCGGGTGAAGCCGGTGGGGGCGATGCCCACGGGAAGCCGGGAAGACTTGCCCAGGATGTTAGTGCTGAGGTCGATGCTGGAGACGTTGCGCAGGATGCCGGGCCGGAACTCGATGTCCAGGAAGGCTTCGCGGGCGCGGCGCAGGGTGATCTCGCCCTCGGCGGCGCCGTCGGTGTAGTCGAACGGGGCCTGCGGGGTGCGTCGTTTGGCCATGTCCCGCAGGTCCCAGATGGTGCTGGCACGCTTGAGCCGGGCTTCCTTGCTGAATTCGGGCTTCTTGAACTGCATCAGCGGGGCCAGGTCCGAGTACTTGGGGATGCGGCGCTTCAACGCAGGCGGCACCGCTGAAGCGGCCGGACTCGGCGCGGTGGCGGTGGAGGCCGGGACGTCCGTGGCATCCGGGGACGGGGTGACCTCGGGATTGTTCGGCTGGATGGTGTGGGTCATGGCTGCCTCCGTTGGTGGCCTGGTGCAGGGGTCGGGCTGTGGTCTAACCACACTCTAGGCCATGTGGTCCAACCACATCAACTACGATAGCGATATGCGTACGCACCAACTTGTCCTGACATGGATCGAAAAGCAGCTCTCCGACGGACAGCTGAGCGTGGGCGGACGCCTGCCCGCGGAACGGACGCTCGCCGAGCAGCTGGCGGTTTCCAGGACATCGGTGCGCGAGGCCATCCGCATCCTGGAGGCCATGGGCGTGGTCCGGGCCGGGGTTGGCTCCGGCCCCGGAGCGGGGACGGTGGTGATTTCGGATCCGACGGCGGCGCTCGGCTCCGCGCTGCGGCTCCACGTTGCCACGCAGCATCTGCCCGTGTCCGACGTCGTGGAAACACGCATCCTGCTGGAGACCTGGGCGGCTGCACGGGCCAAGCCCGACGCTCCGGAGCTGGACCTGGCCGCCACGCTCCTGGGCGAGATGGACGCCGTCGAACGCGTTGCCCGGACGGCGGATGACTTCCTGGCGCTGGATATCCGGTTCCATCTGGCCCTCGCGGACGCCGCCGGCAATGCCGTGGTCAGTTCCATGATGGGCTCGCTGCGCGAATCCATCCAGGGCTACACCGCCCGGTTTACGGCCAATCTCCCGGACTGGGATGCCACAGCGTCGCGCCTGCAGGCGGAGCACCGGGAGATTCTGGCCGCCATCAGGAACGACGACGGCGCGCGCGCGGCCACACTGGTGGCTGCCCACATCGAGGGGTACTACCGCGAGGGCGGGGTCGGGCGCCCGGCGGAGGGCTGACCCGGCGTCGACATGGCAGTTCGCGGAGGGAATCGGGGCAACTCAGCCGTGGGCCGCAGTACGTGGCGCCTTGGCGGGCCCGCTGCTGGCCCGGATTTCCAGGCGCGGCTGGTACCGGCTGCCCGGGGCGTCGTGGTCTTCCTTGCGGATGAGTGCCCGCAGTTCACGCCAGGCCTGGCCGCCAAGCTCGGCAATCGGAACCGCCGCGGTGGTCAGGGTGGGTGTGGTGTAGCGGGCGAACGGGATGTCGTCGAAGCCGGTGACGGAGATGTCGCCCGGAACGTCCACGCCGCGTTCGTGCAGGCCGCTCATCAGGCCCATGGCCACGAGGTCGTTGAAGGCCAGGATGCCGGTGGCGCCGCTGGCCAGGACCGAGTCCACCGCCCCGTGGCCGGTATCGAAGTCCGAGCCGCCGTCGAGCATGGTGACGGCCACCTGCGGGTGCCGG
Organism: Pseudarthrobacter sp. MDT1-22; assembly: GCF_054511035.1. Lineage (NCBI taxonomy): Bacteria > Bacillati > Actinomycetota > Actinomycetes > Micrococcales > Micrococcaceae > Pseudarthrobacter > Pseudarthrobacter sp. MDT1-22. Next base: position 92,986 of record NZ_JBTNDK010000005.1, read on the forward strand.
GTTTTGAACGCCTCCAGGCCCTCGAGCCGGAGCCCGTTGGAGGCGCTGCCTGCCGGGCCGGCCAGGAAGGCCAGGCGCGTATGGCCGAGGCCCACCAAGTGCTCGGCGAGGTCCTGGACTCCCTGCCCGTAGTCCACCACGAGGCTCGGAATCCCGGCCGCCGCCGTCGTCCGGTTGATCAGGACGAGCGGGTGCAGCGACGGGGCGATTTCCTCGAGCTCGGCATCGCTCATACGCGGGGCGCAGAGCACCAGGCCGTCGCAGCGCCGGCGGGCCTCGCCGGCCAGGATGGCTTCTTCGCTGGAGACTTCGAAGGAATCGGCAATCAGCACGCGGTAGCCATCTTCCGCCGCGGCCCGGCTCAATCCGCGCAGGATCGCCTGGAAGGTGGGGTTGGCGAGGTCGGGCACCACAATGCCGATGGTGTCCGTCTTGCCCAGCGCGAGGCTGCGACCCACGGGATTGGGTTGGTATTTGAGCTCGACGGCGGCCGCCCGCACCCGCGCCGCGATGTCCGGGTCCACGGTGAAGTTGCCGTTCATGACGCGCGAAACAGTGGCGTGCGAAACCCCTGCCTTCACGGCAACGTCCGCAATGCCGATCCTGCCGGTTGCCGATTTCCTGGCCATGGCCCTGCCTTTCGTAAGTCCCGGTCCCCGTGATTACCGGCGCCCGTGGGACAGCATACAACGCTCTCGGAAACCGGTTTCCATTCGTTCGGCGCGCCGGATGAGGGCTGTGCCGCCGCAGAAACAGGCCTTTCCGTCAGAAAGCGCTTTCTCTTAGAGAGGATAAGGGTTGACGGGACCGCGAGTCTATTGATAGAAATCATGTAGCAGCACTGAGAAAACGCTTTCTCGCTTGCCAGTACCACAGCCCAGCGCACCACCAGCGGCCGCAGTCCGGCCGAGTATTGAAGCCTCCGAAAGGGACCCTCATGGTCAACACAGCCGAATCGAGTTCTGCTACCGCTGACTTCACTTCAGCGCCGGAGCCAGGCACAAGTACCAGGGCCCGCATCGCCCTCATCGGCACCGGTGGCCGCTCCGAGATGTACATCCGGGCCATCTTCGGCAAGCACGCTGATACCGCGGAACTGGTGGCCTTCTCCGACGTCAACCCCGGCCGCGTGGAGTTCTACCAGAAGCTCATCCAGGAACTCGGTGCGCCCGGACCCGTCGCTTCCTTTGACCCCGCAGACCTCACCGCCTACATCCAGGCCAACAACATCGACCGTGTTGTGGTGACCACTCCGGACTACACGCACGCGGACTACATCGTGGAGGCGCTCGAGGCGGGCGCCGACGTCGTCGTCGAAAAACCCCTCACCATCGACGCCGAAGGCTGCCGCCGCATCACCAAGGCCGTGGCAGAAACCGGCCGCAACGTGGTGGTCACCTTCAACTACCGCTACTCACCCCGCAACAGCGCCCTCAAGGAAATCATCCAGAGCGGTGTAATCGGCAAGGTCACCTCCATCGACTTCAGCTGGGTCCTGGACACCGTCCACGGCGCCGACTACTTCCGCCGCTGGCACCGCGAGAAGAAGAACTCCGGCGGCCTGCTGATCCACAAGGCATCGCACCACTTCGACCTGGTCAACTGGTGGATCAACGACGTCCCGGAGCGCGTGTTCGCCTCCGGTGGCCTCAAGTTCTACGGCGACAAGAATGCCGCCGAGCGCGGCCTGGGTCCCCGTCCGGAACGTGGAACGCCCGACGCCGGCACTCCGGCGAGTGCCGAAAAGGATCCGTTTGCGCTGGACCTGCGTGAGGATGAGCGCCTGAAGGCCCTCTTCCTGGACAACGAGCACTACGACGGCTACCGCCGCGACCAGGACGTCTTCACCGGCGGCATCACCATCGAGGACAACCTGGCACTCGTGGTGGAGTACCAGGGCGGCCCGCGCCTGAGCTACTCCCTGAACGCCCACAGCCCGTGGGAAGGCTACCGCGTGGCCGTCAACGGCACCGAAGGCCGGGCCGAACTTGAAGTGGTGGAACGTGCCGCCGTCCTCAACAGCACGGACAAGAAGACCGTGGTGGACCCCAGCGCCACCCCCATCGAGGAGGAAGACGCCGTCCGCCGCAACGGTGAACGCCTGGTGGTCCAGCGCCACTGGGAAGCAGCCTACGAGGTGCCCATCGTCAACGGCGAAGGAGGCCACGGCGGCGGCGACGACCTGCTCCTCTCCGACCTCTTCAACGGCCCCGGCGAGGACCCGCTGGGCCGTCCGTCCGGATACCTCGACGGCCTCCGCTCCGTGTCCGTGGGCATTGCCGGCAACCTTTCCTTGGAGTCCTCCCTTCCCGTCCGCATCGAGGATCTCCACCTCGGCGCAGACCTTCGCCGCGACGCCTAGTCCGCCCGAAATCCTAAAGGAACCAACATGAGCAGGATCTTTGTCACCGGCGGCTCCGGCCGTCTGGGGCGCAGCGTCGTGGCGGGGCTCTCGGCAGCGGGCCACGAGGTCATCTCGGTGGACCGCGACGCCATCCCGGCGGACCAGTTGCTGGCCAGCGTTGTGCAGGAAACCGGCGATCTGCTGGCCCCGGGCGAGGCTTTGCGCCTCCTCCGGGAGGCCAGGCCCGACGCCGTCATCCACCTTGCAGCGATCGCCGTTCCGTTCAGCGCGCCGGAGGACGTCATCTTCGCCACCAACACCCGCCTTGCCTACGCTGTCATCAGCGCGGCCACGGAACTGGGGATCGGCAAGATCGTCACGGCGAGCAGCCCCACGGTGCTGGGCTACGGCTGCCCGGCGGGCTGGCTGCCCGCGAGCTTCCCGCTGGATGAGCAAACGGCGCCAAAGCCCTGGAACGCGTACGCGCTGTCCAAACTTATCGCCGAGCAGACCGTTCAGATGTTTGCCGCGGCGCAGGGGGAGAAGATCCGCTACGCCGCCTTCCGGCCCTGCTACGTCATCTCGCCGGAAGAATGGGAAGGCGCGCCCACGCAGCAGGGCCATACCCTGGCCGAACGGCTGGCCGATCCTGCCCTGTCCGCGCCCGCTCTGTTCAACTACGTGGACGCTCGCGATGTGGCCGATTTCCTGGACGTGCTCCTGCAGAAGATGGACTCCATTCCGAACGGCGAAACCTTTTTTGTGGGCGCCGCGGATGCCCTCGCCACCGCATCGCTGGCCGAACTGATGCCCCGCTTCCTGCCGGGAAGCGAGGCCCTCGCCGCCGGCCTGACCGGCACCAGCCCGGCCTTCTCCATCGCGAAGGCCCGTCAACTGCTCGGCTGGGAACCCAAGCGCAGCTGGCGGACCGAACTGAAGACCGATTCCACCCTCAACGACGAGACATCCGCCGCGCTGGTAAGCGCCGGCAGCGATGCCAAGGAGACATCATGAAATTCGACGGCGTTTTGTTCTTTCCCGTCACCCCGTTCACGCCGGAAGGCACCGTGGATGTGGAGCTCCTCAAGGAGCACATCGGTTCGAGGCTGCCGTTCGGACCCGGCGGCGTGTTTCCTGCCTGCGGCACCGGCGAATTCCACGCCCTGAGCATCGACGAGGTGCGCACCGTGGTGACCGCCGCCGTCGAGGTTGTGGCAGGTAAAGTGCCAGTGGTGGCCGGAGCCGGCGGGCCGCTGGGGCACGCCATCGCCGCCGCCCGTGTTGCCGAGGAAGCCGGAGCCGATGCACTCCTGGTCCTGCCGCCGTACCTGGTCACCGGCCCCACCGACGGTTTGGTGGCGTACATCGAGGCAGTGGCGGACGCCAGCAGCCTCCCGGTGATCGTGTACCACCGCGGCAACGCCAAGTTCACAGCCGCCTCCATGGTCCGCCTCGCCGCCAACCCCAAGGTGATCGGCTTCAAGGACGGGCTGGGCGATGTGGGCCTGGCCCAGGAGATTGTGTCCGCGGTCCGCGCCACGGGGCGCGAGGACTTCGCGTTCTTCAACGGGCTCCTGACGGCCGAACTGACCCAGGGCGCCTACCGGGGCCTGGGCATTCCGCTCTACTCCTCGGCGGCGTTCGCCATGGCACCGGAGATCGCCAAGGCGTACTACGACGCCTTTGTCTCTGGCGATGAGCACCGCCGCAACGCCCTGCTGGAGGGTTTCTACGCCCCGCTGGTGCGGCTCCGGGACCAGACCCCCGGCTTCGGCGTCTCGCTGGTCAAGGCCGGCCTGCGGCTCGGCGGACTTCCCGTCGGCCCGGTCCGGCCGCCGCTGGTGGACCCCACCGAGGACCAGCTGCTCCAGCTGAAGTCCATCCTGGCCAAGGGCTACGAGCTGGCCGGCCGCTGATGAGTGCGCCCGCCGTCGAAACCGTCCGGACCGCTCCGCGCATTACCGGTCTGACCACCCGCCTCCTGACTGTCCCGCTGCGCCGCAGCTGGGGAGTGGAGGCACCGGAAAACCACGTGATCGTTACGGAAATCCGGACGGACGACAGCGGCGCGGGGCACGGTTTTTCGTGGACGCCCACCATCGGCCCGCAGGCCGTCAAAGCGCTCCTCGACTACGACATCGCACCTTTCGTTGCGGGGCTGCCCGCCAATCCCGAGACCGTATGGGACGCGTTGTGGAAGCGGCTGCACGAGGCCGGCGGCGGGGGACTGACCACCATCGCCATGGCCGGCGTCGACCTTGCCCTCTGGGACCTCCAAGCACGCCGTGCCGCTACGTCAGTTACGGGGCTGCTGGGCCAGCGGCAGGAGTCCGCCGAGGTATACGGCTCGGGTGTGAACCTCCACTACACACTGGAAGAGCTGGTGGCCCAGACCGAACGCTGGATTGCCGCGGGCCACCGGGCCGTCAAGATCAAGGTGGGCAAGCCCGATATCCGCGAGGATGCCGAGCGCGTGGCCGCAGTCCGCTCCGTCCTCGGACCGGACCGCAAGCTGATGATCGACGCCAACCAGCGCTGGGACCTGCCCACCACGTTCAAGGCCCTGGACGTGCTCGCGGAGTACGGCCTGGAATGGCTCGAGGAGCCCATCCGCGCGGACGACCTCTGGGCCTACCGCAGGCTGCGCAAGCATTCACCCGTGCCCATCGCCCTGGGCGAAAACCTCCACACGATCTACCGTTTCCGCGATTTCATTGAGGCGGAGGCGGTGGACATCATCCAGCCGAACATCATCCGGGTAGGCGGCATCACGCCGTTCCGGCGGATCGTGGAGCTGGCCCGGACCAACAGCATCCGCGTGATGCCGCACCTGCTGCCGGAACTGTCCGGACAGCTCGCCCTTACCCTGGCGGAGCCCACGCTGGTGGAGGACGTGGAAGACGCGTCCTTCGAACAGCTGGGCATCCTGGCCGGGCCCGCACCGGTCCGCTTCAGCAACAGCCGCCTCACACTTACGGACCAGCCGGGACTCGGCTTCCGGTTCACGGACAACCCGCAGACCTGACGCACACAGCATGATGACCGCGACACGACAACTCCCGACGAAAAGCAGGTATCCCCAGTGACAACTGCAACCCTTTCCCTTTCAGAGCTCACAGCTGCCGCCACCAAAGCGGCGTCCATCGCGGCTGCCGCGTCGGACGCGGAGCGCGCAGGCTGGCTCAACGCCGTCGCCGATGCGTTGGACGCCAACGTGGCCGAGCTGGTGGAGATCGCCGATTCGGAGGCCAGCCTCGGCACCGTCCGGCTGACCGGCGAGGTGGCCCGCACCTCCGGCCAGCTGCGGTTGTTCGCACGCGTGATCACCGAAGGCTCCTACCTCGAAGCCGTGATTGACCACGCGGACCCTAACGCCACCCCGCCGAAGCCGGACCTGCGCCGTATCCTGCGTCCCATCGGCCCGGTGGCAGTCTTTTCGGCCTCCAACTTCCCGTTCGCGTTCTCGGTGGCCGGCGGCGACACCGCGTCGGCCCTGGCTGTGGGCTCATCGGTGATCGTCAAGGCCCACTCGGGCCACCTGAAGCTGTCCGAGCGGACGGCCGAAGTGGTCACCGAAGCCCTGCGTTCGGCCGGAGCGCCGGAGGGGCTGTTCGCGCTTGTGGCAGGCCGCGAGGTGGGTACCGCGCTGGTGCAGGATCCCGCCATCAAGGCCGTGGGCTTCACCGGGTCCATCCCGGGCGGCCGGGCGCTCTTTGACCTCGCGGTTTCGCGGCCCGATCCCATCCCGTTCTACGGCGAGCTGGGCAGCCTGAACCCGGTGGTCATCACCGCGGCCGCGCTGGCCGAACGTTCCGGCCAGCTCGCGGCGGGACTTGCAGCATCATTCACCATGGGCGCCGGCCAGTTCTGCACCAAGCCGGGCCTGGTCTTCATCCCGGCGGGCACAGAATTCGCCGCGGAACTGGCTGAGGCCAGCAAGGACAAGCCGACGGCGGCCATGCTCACCACCCGGATCTCCGACGCGTACCCGGAGGGCATGCGCAACGTGGCTTCGCTCCCCGGCGTGACCATCGTCAGCGGCACCGCGGACCAGGACGCCACCCTCAACGGCGCAGCGCCCGTGGTGTTCTCCACCTCCGCCGCCAACGTCCTGGAGCGCCCGGACGAGCTGCTGGAGGAGTGCTTCGGCCCCACCACGATGCTGATCGAATTCTCTGACCAGGAAGAACTCTCCGCCGTCCTGGCCAAAGTTCCCGGCAGCCTGACCGCCACTGTCCACGCCCAGCCGGGCGAGGACATCGGGGACCTCGTGGAGCAGCTGTCCGGCCTTGCCGGGCGGGTCCTGTTCGACGGCTGGCCCACCGGCGTCGCCGTGAACTGGGCGCAGCAGCACGGCGGCCCGTACCCGGCCACCACGTCCCTGTTCACCTCGGTAGGCGCGACGGCGGTCCGCCGCTTCCAGCGCCCCGTTGCCTACCAGGATGCTCCGGAAACGGTGCTGCACCCGGCACTGCGCGAAAGCAACCCGCTGGGCATCCCGCGCCGCGTGGACGGTGAACTGGTTCTTCCGTAGCTGTTCGCGGGCCATCAAGGCAGGGGTCAACTAGAAGGGTTGATCTTAGCGTTGATGGGGCATGCCACTGCTAATGGCCTGCGCCGACGACTGCTTAGGCCAAGGTTCGAAAGATGCTCTCACCAACGGAGTGCTGGTGTGCCAGTACTTCACTTCCGGCTCCATGGTCCCGGCCGACGTACCCTCCGGTCCGGGGGTGGGCAGGGGCGACTACGCCATCAGGTTCGCCAGCGTGAGCGGCAGTCCATGGATTTCCGTGCGGATCCCCTGCGCTTCATACGCGCTTAGAGTCACCATTGTCGGCCAAGCCATCACGCCTGATCCGGGAACGCTGGAAAGTTTTGTGGCGCCTGCGGCTTCCCGTGGGACGCGGATGGCAATTTATCTCCAGGACCCGCTCCAGTTCGTGCAACGGGAGACCGGTATCGTCCTGCAGAACCCGGAATGGGGAGTCACTCTGTTCGACACCCCATACGACGCTGACTAGGTTTCCTCCTTCGACGCGTGCCGAGTCCGAACCACGGCATGCTCTGGAGAGCGATTCAGGGACCGGACATCGCCATCACCTGAGAACCCTTCCTAATGTGTCCCGTATGGGGTTCCCTCACCGGGCATTTTTGCGGGCGGGTCCTATGCGAATGGACCGGCTGCGGAAACGCGGCGATCGCGCTCCGGAAATTTGAGAAGTGTTTGCACCCGTGGGGGACCGGCTTACGAACCCCCACAGCAGTTCGGCGGCGGTGCGACCGGATGAGTCCGTGTCATAGCTGCAGCTCCCCGTAAGCTCTGCCGCGCCAGCTGCGGAAGGCGCTGTTCCCACAAGTCGCGGCACCAGACACGAAGTATCAGGTCAGCCAGTTTAGCTCCATTGGGCCAGGCAGCGTTCGACTTTGCCGCCATCCTGGTGGGTGTCGTTGTCGTCGGAATCCTCGCAGCTGGTGTCCTGAACCGCCGTCTTCGGCGTCATCCTGGCCCCATGGATAAGTCCTTACAGGGTCCGCGTTCCAGGAACGCGGACCCTTGGGTGGTGCAGCAGAGAAATTATGTGATGGTGACACCAATCAGCGTCACAGTTACCACTGCCCGACCGAACGGCTTGTCGCCGACATAGGTGAGCAGCTGCCACTGGACATTGGTTACGTCCGGGCCAGAATTGACGCAGTACTCATGCAGCCCGCTCGAAAGGGGGAATGTCTGGGACGTCACCGACTCATAGGCTGACAAGGTGAGCAGATGCTCCCCGCTGGCCCGGCCGGTTATATCCACCGAAACGGTGACGCACACCGAGGTGGACCCCTCTTCCATCACCTCGCTGTTTGACCAGAATGAAGCAACTTGTCCCGAATTGACCTTCTTCAGGGTGACGGTCAAACCGTCGCTGCTGATGGTTGCCGACGCATGAGCCGGCCGAGTCACGCCACAGGTGCCCCATTGCAAGTTCGTGGACGTGAGGACTTCGCCAATACATGGTCCTTCGACGGCCGCATTGGCCGCGGCGGCCGAGAACACGATACAGAATGCCGTGCCGATGGCTGCGAGGATGGCTACAAGCTTTTTCATGGAACATCTCTTTTCTAAATCTGTTATGTCACCGATGTCCTGCGACATAACAGGTTCAACTGAGTACCCGCCAAGGAGTTACTGTGTGGTGCACCGCCCTGGGGAATTCAGACTGCAATTGGGCTTCAATAATCAGAGCCTCCAACAGTTGAGGCATGCCCACTCGCACAAGGCCATGGACTGGGTATACTGATCAACCGGTAGGCGTCCTTTGGCGCTTATGATCTCAATGCCAAGCGAGCGAATGAAAACCCGTTCCGCTCAAGGTTTCCCCTACGGACGGACTTTGGCCCGCTTCCATAGACAAGCTGCGGTCCAGCCGTTACTTTCTACACGCGGCCTTAGCGTACGATTTTTTCCTTTTTCTGAAGCGACCCCTTGTACGGCGCGATTTTCGGCCTCGTCGTCCTGAAGCTGCTGCTCGGCACCGTCCTGCTTGCCGGGCGCCGTCGCCCCGCACCCTGACGGCCACAGCCGCTCACTGACCCAGGCGAGTCGGGTGGCAGTCCCCCGCCACCGGACTCGCCGCCTTCCGCCCGCCGATTTTCGACAAAGGCTGAGATGATGGGAACCGAACTGCCCCACTGTCTGATCATCACCAACCCCGAAGACCTGGCCGGGGGCGCCCGCTCCTGCCGATAGGAGCACAGCGTGTCCAGACCCGGACTGCGAGCGGCGGCTGCGGTGGTCCTCGCACTCGTCGCGTCGTCTTGCGCAAGCAGCACCTCGAGCGAGGCCCCGGACTTTACCCCGCCTCCGAGGGCGAGCACTACGACACCGGAGAGTCCGCAACCCCCGCCGAGTCAGCCATCCAGCGCGCGAGAGCCGGGCACCACGATCACCACAGCCGCGAGCGACTTCGGCCAGATGCTCTTCGATGCCAAAAAGCAGGCCATCTATATCTGGGAGAGTGAGGAGAGCATCAGGCCGGAGTGTTACGACGACTGCGCTGAAGCGTGGCCACCCGTGCTGACCGACGGAGCGCCGACCGCTAGCGGCGAGGTCGACTCAGCGCTGCTGGGGACGACGAAGCGGCGGGACGGCACGACCCAGGTCACCTACAACGGGCATCCGCTCTACTTCTACGCGCACGAGGGGCCTGGCGAGGTGAAGTGCCACAACGTCTCGACCCACGGGGGGCTCTGGTGGGTCGTAGATCCGGACGGGATCCGAGCCCCGTAGCTGCAGTGCCGGCGGAGCCGAATCGGCGGCGCATCCTGCAGCTACGTGGCGTGGGCTCACCATCCGGGGACTGGCTGCGCCTCGTGAAACTCAATGGTGCAGCCACCAGGGATGTTGAGGTGGGGGTGAGACTTGGCCAGCTCACGGCGGCGAGTACCAGGTCGCCAAAGATCGTCGCCGTTTGGCGAGACGGTGACGGCTTGCGCTGCGTTTTACCTCCTTGCGGACGCTGTCGCGAGCTCATCAGACAAGTCGACCCAGCCCATCTCGACACCGAGATGATTCTTGGATCAGGTCAACCCGCATTGCTGCGAGAAAGGCTGCCAGCAAATGAATGGACAGAGCCGCTGGCGTCTGACTGAGGCGCACCGTAGACCGATCCCCTAGCGGACCGTGCCGCAGAGGGTTCGGCTTTCGGAACATTAAAGCGGCGCGTTGCCTGGCGCTGTCTGCTCCGCTGTCCGTGTCAGGAACCGTCCCGCCCGGCGGAAGTCACGACGAGGAGCCCAAATGCGATCACTGTCACTCCAACGCCAAGTGCCATCAGCCATGCGGCAAGTGTGTCACCGCGCAGGGCAAAGTTGATGGCTTGAGGAATGAACGTGAGCGGAAAGAACGGTGCAAGGACCAGTTGGGTGGCAAGACCCTTTCGAAGTTGCACCGCCGCGGCCCGGATAACCGAGAGATGCTCCGAATCTATAGGTGCCTTCCCTGCAATCTGACGCCGGACCTGCTTCGTTCCTCGCTTTCCAGGGAAAGCAGCACGTTGACCCTCCCCGGCTTGGCCGCGGGTACCACCTTCTTCGCGTTATAGACCAGCCCACCAACCACGACACCCAGCACCGCAAGGAGGAACGCGAACGCCAGATATGTCGGCCAGTCCGACAGCGTGCCACGGAGACCTAAGATCCCGACTGCGGTCCCGACCGCCACCATGAACAGTCCCGCCGGAAAGTAGCGCGTGAAATAGGTCTTCACGGCTTCACCCAGGCCGTTGTCTTCTATGCCCTGGGCTCTTCTTATGGCATGTGCCCAGCGGTCGTTCGACTCAGCCATGAGATCGTCTATCCCGCTCATCGTCTTCTTCCCCAAAGCACAAAACGCCGACAAGACGCCAATGAAAACCTGCTGATGCGTCATGTTCAGATCCTCAAATCCTGAACTATGTGTGCCAATAAGCCAATGCTCCACGCCTGCTGTTCCTGGTCAACAAGTCCGCTCAGGCGGCAGTTTTGTCGCGGATTCGGCGGTCTCCTCAGTCAGGGCAGCGATGATTCGCCAGCGGACCATTCCCTAGAGGGTTCGGCTTTCGGAACATTAAGTGCACGTGCCAATTGAAGCTGCGCAGCCGGCTGTATGCCGACCCTAATTGGACCGGCTACGACGCGCCATACCAACTCTTATCCGCGAAAACGCTGAAGCTGTCCCGCCGAGGGTTCCCCTTATGGGACAAGTTAATGGTCAAGCAAACTCTCAGCAGTCTCCCGGAGATAGTGCCTCCGCCGCCTGCCGCGAGGATGCTGGTCGTGAGCTCAGCGGGCGGTGTCCATCCGGTCACGCGCGCAACTCACAACGGCGGACAAATCGAGCCCGTAGGTCGGCCCGTCGCCTGAACCGTACTCCTCGAGTCGGGCCGCACCGCGCTCGAAGAGCCGGAGCGCGCCAACGCTGTTCCCCCGGGCGGCGTGGGTGAGCCCGACGCAGATCTGGGCAAGACCTTGCCAAAGGTTGCGTTCTTGGGCCGGCCCAGCTTTCCATCGGGCCTCAAGTACCTCATGCGCGGCGAAGGGCCGGCCCGCTTCCACCAAGCTCCGGGCCGAGACCAACGTCTCTGCCGGCGGCAGCGGCTCCTCGGAGACCGGCTCCACGCCAGCGCTTCCGTACGGCAGCGGCCGTCCAAGAGCGTCACGTGGCCGGGCCTGCCGCGGGCGCCTTGAAGCATCGCGATCCCTGTCGCCGGTCATTGCAGTTTCCGCTCTGAGCGTCCGTGGACCTTACTAACCTTCATCTGCCCAATGCTACGGCTCGGCCCTTCGAACATCCGTTCCACTGCAAAGGATGCCGTGGGGACGGCGGCCGCGAGAGAAGAAATGATCACCTCCATATCCTGCCCTCGAGCCATGCACTTCGCTCGGGCCGCGTGCTTTGAATTCTTGGTGTGCGTTCAAGGATCGGCTTACGGGCGGTGTCAGTCCTTCTGCAGTTTCTCGGCGAGCATTACGAGGATTCCGCTGGGACCGCGGAGGTACGTGAGTTTGTAGACGTCACCGTAGGTCGCTACGCCGCGTAGCGGATGGCATCCGTGCTTCGCAGCTATCTCAAGGGCTTTGTCGATGTCGTCGACCGAGAAGGCCACGCGGTGCATTCCGATGTCGTTGGGACGAGTTGGATTCGACTCGATCGCTTTGGGGTGGATGTATTCGAAGAGTTCCAGTTGACCCTGACCATCCGGGGTTTGGAGCATCGCAATTTTCGCGTGGTTGCCATCAAGCCCGACGGCAGTGTCGGCCCACTCGCCGCTGACGGTGTCACGGCCGACGACCGTGAGCCCGAGGTCGGTGAAAAGGCGATTGTTGCTTCGAGGTCGCGAACGGCGATACCGACGTTCACAAATTTGATGGCCATGCGTTGAAGCTACCAAGGCGGACCGATTAGCTCCAGTGGCGAGCCGGGATTCGACTCAACAAGTTCCGGGACGATTGCCCCAAGCCGATGGGCTTACGGAACGATGAAGACGCTCAGCCGCCGAAACGTCAATGAGCGAGGCGGTCTTGCTTGCCCTGCATCCTGTCGCCACACTGAAACCATGCACTGGTCCCCGGATCCTGATGCCCTGCGAGGCCGAGTTGCAGTTGTCGCAGGAGCGACCCGAGGCGCTGGACGCGGCATAGCCGCTGCTCTGGGTGAAGCCGGGGCGACGGTAATCTGCACTGGACGCAGCAGCGCGGCCGGCAGAAGTAGGTCGGACTACGACCGGCCCGAGACCATTGAGGAGACAGCCGATCTGGTCACGCAGCTTGGCGGCGCCGGAGTCGCCATCCAGGTCGATCATCTCGACTCCGAAGAGGTCCGAAGCTTGGCCCAGCGGATCCGAACTGAATATGGCGGTCTCGATGTGCTGGTCAACGACATCTGGGGTGCTGAGGTCCTGAAAGGTGGCCCAGCCGAGTGGAATACCCCTATCTGGGAGCACGACCTAGACAAAGGGCTGCGCATCCTGCGACTAGCCATTGACACTCATCTGATCACCTCGCACCATCTGCTTCCGCTGCTAATTACCAAGCGTGGGGGTCTTCTCATTGAGGTCACCGCACGGAGTCACGGCGATCGCCATCACGCCTGGATGGCTACGGTCGGAGATGATGCTCGATAGCTTCGGAGTCACCGAAACCAACTGGCGCGACGCTTTGGACCCATGCCTGGTCGGCGGAACCCCACGCGCCCCCGCAGGTTTCGCTTTCTCGGAGTCACCCCGCTATGTCGGTCGGGCCGTAGCTGCGCTGGCAGCGGACCCTGACCGCGCGAAATGGAATCAGCAGTCGGTCAGCTCCGCTCAACTTGCCAGAGAGTACGGATTCACCGACATAGATGGTTTGCAGCCCGATGGCTGGAGCGCGCACTAACCAGGCAGCTGTGTCCTGACGCTGCCAGGACACAGCTGCCTGGTCGCTGCACAGAGTCGTCACTCATCCTCTAACCATGCGCGCGTGTGGCGCGGGCCTGAAAGTATCCGGGTCTTCGCGCAGGGCCCGGGCCGCGTTGTTGGAGTCGAGTGCGTTAAACTGCGCCGGCCCATCGACTTCCGCTGGTGGCGCGATGGATTTCCCGGGAACGTGCGTGAAGGTCAGCAGCCGGAATGCGCCGGACTTCACGAACCTGGACAGTGACGTCACGTGCCTCCGGCGGCGTGGCCCGCCTCTCCGTCGGGGAAACATCGGCAATCAGTCCCATGCCGGCGTACTCACGCACGGCGGCGATCCCGGCAACAGCTGCGGTCTTGTTGTCAAAGGCCTTGGACACTGCCATCACGGTGCCATCCGGCGCGGTCAGGCGGAACCTGAAATACGACTCCGCGTCAATGAACAGTTCGAACATTCCGGCCATAGCAAATCCTCCCGGTCTGCGGGATCCGCCCCGCGGCGTCGTTGCCACGGAGCAGAAACGGACGCGCCGTTGCGTCCCCTTCCCGCTGGTTTTGTCCTGCAATCCAAATGATGAGTTCATCGCGTGCTCAATGAGTCTCGCTCAAGACAGCCTGTGCCACAAGACCCCCCGTTCGATCACCGACCCTAGGGAAGCCCCGGGACGACCGTCCCGGGGCTTCCCTATCCGTCTAACGGCAGGGCCTACAGCTGCAGCGTCACAGGCCGCTTGAGGCCGTTCACGGTGGTGGCGGGCCAGCGGTCATCCATAGTCAGGACTTGCATGCCGGACTCGGTGAGCTGGACGGTGTCCTCGATCTTTACTCCGGGTCCCGACGGGTTCCAGGTGAACGGCTGGTTGAGCACCACGGTGTCGGTGGCGGCGGTGGTGACGCGCGGATCCCGTCCGGCATAGCCTGCCGGTCCGCCCTGGTGGTGGTGCTCCCACTGCTCCGCGCCGAAACCGTGGCGGACGTAGGCCGCTTTTATCTCGCTGAAGACGTGGTCCAGCCGTGCTCCGGGGACCGTTGCGTCGAAGATGTCCGCCTCCACGGCCGCGATGCGGGACTCAGCGTCGAGCTCTTCGGGGGTCCCGGCGTCGAACCTTACCCAGCGGGTGATGTTCGCGACCAGGCCGTCCCGGCGAGCGCACACCACGGCCATGGCGCGGCGTCCGAGAGGCGCGTGTGTGGCCAGCGGGTGCCGGAAGTCGCTCCGGGAGCTGCCGTTGCACAGGAGTACCAGCGGCTCCGCGCCCGCGCCAACCACCCGGCCGGCCAGGGCGGACACCAGTTCGAATTCCGTGGTGTCCGACCGGGCGGTGGACAGCACATCGGTCATGATGCCGGCCAGTTCCGCGCTGAGGCGGGCGTAGCGGGCGGACTCGCCGGGCAGCAGTTGCTGCCGGGCAGCCCTCAGTTCAGTCGCCACCGAGGCCTCGGCCACCGGGGCTCCAGCAACGCCTCCAGAAGAATTTCCGACGGCGGCGGCAGCCTCGTGCAGGCTCCCGTACCAAGGCACGGTGTGGAGGGCCACCCCGGCGGGGAGCTCCTCGGCCGCAATCCGCCCCGCCTCGTTGTTGAACGTCACCAAGTGGTCGCCGTCCCGGTCCACGAGCAGCGCGGCAATGGGGTCACCGGCCAGGCTGATGTGGACGCGGCTGCCGTCCAGGTACCAGGCCAGCGCCGTGTGCGTGGTCAGCAGCAACGAGTCCTGCCCCTTGGCATCCAGAATGTCCAGGACGCGGCGCCGCTTGATGGCACGGTCCGCGGTGGAGGCGGGCGGCGTGCGGCGGCCCTGGCCCGCAACGGTCGCGGCTTCAGTCAGCTGCGACGGCGGTGTAGCAGCGGTGGTTGTCTGGCTCATGAGTTGTCCCCCTGTGTGTTGATCAATGTCTCGATGTCTTCCGAACCTAAAATCCCGTCGGCAATGAACACGGTCACACTGCGGCGAACCGGGGTGCCGGGTTCGGCGATGACGGGCGCGTCCCAGGCCAGCGACTGGCCAACACCCGCGTATCCGTCCACGCGGACGAACCACGGGTCCGTTGAACCCGCCGCGGCGACGAACACGAGCGTGGCCGCGCCGTCGCGAACGGCGCCAGTGCGAGTGCCGCCGTCGAGCGTTCCACCCGTGAAACCGCCCGACCAGGCGAGCCACGGCGTTACACTCCCGTGCACGGCGGACTCACCCACCCCCGCAGGCGTCCAGACGCTCGCCCCGGAACATTCGGGAAGGCGCCAGAAGAACCCGCCGTAACCGCCCCCAACACGGCCGTTGGAACCCGGACTTCCCAGGCTCACGGGCTGGTTGCCGGAGGGGGAGAGCGCGAAGTCGAGGGTGAGGCGCCAGGCGGAAGGCCCGACGGCGGCCCACGTCCAGGTGCGCTGCTCGGTCAGGATGGGTGCGCCGTCGGGGCCGTTCCAGGCGAGGTTCTCGGTCAGCTCGCCCTCGGCGGCGGACGGTTCGCCGGGAGACGGTCCGCCAGCCCGGACGATGCTGCCGTGGTCGGGGCGCCAGACGTACTCGCCGGCCGCCCGGGTATACGTGCGCCCGCCCCAGAAGTTGACGCCGTCCACATCCTGGAGTGCAACCCCCACGCCCAGATGCCACACGTGGTCCAGCGGCTGGTGGTCCGTCACAACGGTCCCGGCCAGGGTACGGACGGGGTGCAGGTACGGGCGGGGCGAGGACACGGCGCGGATGCTGCTGCCGTCCTGATAGTCCGCCACGGGATGCCCGGCAAGGTCGAAGGTCCGGACCGGCGGCAGGCTGCTGACCCAGGGGACGCCCAGCTCGGCAAAGGTGGCCTGCGCCTTGGTGGCGCGTTCGATCAGCGCGGCAATGCCCTGGACCACCGGGTGGGCGTCGTCGCCGTCGCCCTCCCAGCTGACATGGCCCGTGTCGATTTCGCGGGGCGCGGGGGCGGTGCGGATGGCTTCCAGCACACACATGAATGCGCCGGCATCCGGCAGTGCACTGAGCAGGGGAGTGCCGGCGGTCCGCGCAGCGAGCAGGTTCTCCAGCAGGTCGGTCCGGCCGAACGTCTCCCGGCGCTCGCCGTCTGCCGTAGTGATGACCAGTTCGTCTTCGGTGTAGAAGAATGTGATGTCTCCCCGAGTCCCATGGACCGTGACGGAAGGCCGCTGCTGTTCGGGGGCGCACAGCGTGAGCGCACACAACAGTGTGGTGCCGGCAGCTGTGCGGACGCGGATCACCGAGGTGTCATCGCTCTGAGTGTCGTTGGCGCGGTAGAGGTCCGTCTCCACGGAGGCGACGTCGGCAACCGTGTGGGCGCCAGCCATGTTCAGGGCGGTGGCCACGGCGTGCGCCAAGGCATTGGTGGCCACGCCGTCCACCACGTCGATGCCGTCCAGGCTGCGCTTTCCGGCCCACCGGGAACGCTTAAAGTAGCTCCTGGTCCGCAGCCACATGCCGGTGGCGCTGAGTCCCAGCACCTCTCCGATATCACCGGATTCGATGGTGTTCCGGATTTCCGGCAGGGCCAGCGAGCCCAGGCTCTGGAACCCCACCTGCACGAGCCTGCCGGCGGACTCGGCGGCGGCCAGCACCTCCTGGAACTGGGCCATGGATGCCACCGGCGGCTTCTCCACGTACACGTCGGCACCGGCGGCCAACGCTGCCAGGACCAGGGGAGCGTGCGTCTGGATGGGGGTGGCCAGGATGACCACGTCCGGGACCGGCCCGGCCGCCAGCAGCTGGTCCAGGGTGTTGAAGACGGCCACGGACCCGGCCAGCGTGCCCTTTTCCGGGGGGGTGGGGTCCGCCACTGCTACCAGGTGCAGGGCCCCGGCATCGTCGAGCCTGGCGAGGTTGGCCAGGTGCGATTCGCCAAAGCCGTGCACACCCACGAGGGCTACGCGCGGGAGGACTGCCGGAACGTCACCTGCCGCTGCAGAGCTGGCGGGTGCCGCGGGGGCGGATTGCTGAATCATCTGGGGTCCTCGGTGGCTAAGGGGTTGGCAGGGGCGAAAAGGCTGTGGTGGCGGGACCCGGTGCGCCGAGGGTCCTGGACAGGTAGCTGATGGCTTCATTCTGCATCTCGACCGTGAAGACGTGCCCGCCTGGCCAGAAACTCCCAGTGTAGGAGCCAGCTGGGTGCACGGACTCCAGAATCCGGTGGGCGTGCCGCATCCCCTCTTCCGGGAACAGCCCATCGGCCAGCGCGTACTGCACCAGGAATCCGTCGGCCCCGGATCTGCCGGTCAGTTCCGGCCAGTCGCCCAGCTTCCAGAGGCCTGGAGTCTGGAGCAGCCAGGAATGCGCATCCAGGTAGGCGGGCAGCAGCGACTGGAAGGTGGTCATCATGCACGTGACCACGTAGTTCCGGATCCGCGGGCTGAGGACTGCCAGGGCCAGTGCCCGGCCGCCGCCACCGGAGAACCCGATGCAGCCCAGCCGCTCCGCATCCACCCCGGGCAGGCCGGCCAGGATCTCCAGGGCAGCAATGTCATCGTGGGCCACCATCCCCGCCAGGCTGGTGCCCAGCAGGCCGGCGGCCTTGGCCACGGTGTCTTCATGGATTCCCGCAGCGGCGTTGTACAGTTCGGCATCGGAAGATACGACGCCGGCCTCCCGCCATTGCGACTTCCTCGCCTCCAGCGCGGATTCCGTCCGCCACGGCGGGGTGGACAGATCGAAGCGCCGGCTGCCCCATGCGAAGGCGTCGTGGGCCAGGACGGCGAAGCCCCGGCGGGCGACCTCCGTGGCCAGGGCTCGCCCTCCGTAGTGCCCGGCACGGGCTTCCGCTGCGGACGGGTGGGGATCAGGAAGCGCGACCAGCCGGTCCGCTCCGCTGAACTTGTTTCCCCCGTGGCAGTGCAGGGCCAGCACGCCGGGCAGCGGCCCGGAACTCCCGGCCGGCCGGACCAGCCAGCCGGTGGTGCGGGGGCCGAAACCCAACTGCCAGCTGAGCTGGGAGGTGGTGACGCCGTCGTACGTTTCCTCCCAGTGAACGGTGACTCCCGCCGGGGGAACACCTGCCGGAACGCCCAGGGCGTCCGACAGGTCCTGCGCCGCCGGGGTGGCTGCTTGGTAGCGCGGCCGGTCACGGACGTAGGCAGGCCAGTTCTCATAGCCTGCAATTGCGCTGGGCCGGACCGGCCGGGAATCCTTGCTCACTGACCTGCCTGTTGTTCGGGTGGACGGGGAGGGTTGAAGGCGCGGCGGATCGGGACGGATGTCTGTGGGTAAAGTGATCCGGTTGCAGAAAACGCTTTCTCAAAAACTAACAAAGGGCTATACAGGAGTCAAGAAACCGTTTACTTTGGTACGGAGCCGCTTTCAACGTCCCGCGTGACGGAGGCCGGATCCGGACAGCTGCACACCAAGTGAGTCCGCCGCCGGAGACGGTGCAAATATGGATCGCCCAGTGCGATCAACCCAGACGTGGAGGGCCACGATGACCAAAGGAGGCCACATGGCCGCTAGACACATACCCAGGACGCCGTGCCCGGCAGGAATGCCGGCTGCAGCGGGCCTGCTGCGTGAAACGGAGTTGCCGCAATGAGTGCCATCAGTGAACTGAGCACCCTCAAGCGCCGCAACGGCCCCATGACGGCAGCGGAGAAAAAAGCGAACGGCCGGGACAACAAGGCCGCCTACATCTTCTTGCTGCCGTGGCTGGCGGGCCTTGTTGCCATCACCGTCGGCCCGATGCTGATGTCCCTGTACCTGTCCTTCACGGATTACAACCTGCTCCAGCCGCCGGAATGGGTCGGGCTGGACAACTTCATCCGCATGTTCGCCGACGCCCGGCTGCACAACTCGCTGGGCGTGACGTTCACCTACGTCTTTGTAGGCGTCCCGCTGCAGCTCGGTGTTGCGCTGCTGATCGCGCTGGTGCTGGACAAGGGCCTGCGCGGGCTGCCGTTCTACCGTTCCGTCTTCTACCTGCCGTCCCTGCTAGGCGGTTCCGTGGCCGTTGCCATCCTGTGGAAGCAGATCTTCGGCACCACCGGCCTGGTCAACCAGGCCCTGGCCATGTTTGGCATCCAGGGTCCCGGCTGGATTTCCGATCCGAGCACCGCGCTGGGCTCCATCGTCCTGCTGCACGTGTGGACCTTCGGCGCCCCGATGATCATTTTCCTGGCCGGCCTCCGCCAGATTCCGGTGATGTACTACGAAGCAGCAAAGGTGGACGGCGCCAGCACCCTCCAGCAGTTCTGGCGGATCACGCTTCCCATGCTCAGCCCCATCATTTTCTTCAACCTGGTGCTCCAGATCATTGGATCCTTCCAGTCCTTCACGCAGGCGTTCATCGTTTCCGGCGGCAATGGCGGCCCTTCGGATTCGACGATGTTCTTCACGCTGTACCTGTACCAGAAGGGCTTTGGCCAGTTCGACATGGGCTACGCCTCCGCAATGGCGTGGTTCCTGCTGGTCATCATCGGTGTGTTCACCGCCATCAACTTCATCGCTGCAAAGTATTGGGTTTTCTATGACGACTAAGCTTGAGACGCTGCCCGCCCCGGACAAGAACACCGCCGGCGCCGGTAAGCCTACGAATTACCGCAAGCCCGCGAAGCGCCGCGAATCCCGCGGCACGCTCGCCTTCAGCAGGGCTGCCCGCACCAGGGCCTTGATCAAGCATGGCATCCTGATCCTCGCCGGCGGCCTTATGATCTACCCGCTGCTGTGGATGGTGGTCTCTTCGCTCCGTGCCAATGAACTGATCTTCCGAGAGCCTGGCCTGTGGCTCAACAGCCTGGAGATGGGCAACTACACGGACGGCTGGTCCGCGCTGACGCACCCCTTCGGGCACTATATGCTCAACTCGGCCATCGTGGTGATCGGCTCCATCCTGGGAAACCTGATCTCCTGCTCCATGGCCGCCTACGCGTTCGCGCGGCTCCAGTTCACGGGCAAGAAGCTGTTCTTCGGCATCATGCTGCTGACCATCATGCTCCCGTTCCACGTGGTGATCGTGCCGCAGTACATCCTGTTCTCCCAGATCGGCTGGGTAAACACGTTCTGGCCGCTCATTGTGCCCAAGCTGCTGGCCACCGATGCGTTCTTCGTGTTCCTGATGGTCCAGTTCATCCGCGGCATCCCGAAGGACCTGGATGAAGCGGCAAGGATCGACGGCGCCGGGCACCCGCGCATCTTCCTGCGGGTCATCCTGCCACTGATGGTGCCGGCCCTGGCCACCACCACCATCTTCACCTTCATCTGGACGTGGAACGACTTCTTCGGGGCCCTGATCTACCTGACGGATCCGGACATGTTCACCGTTCCCGTGGCGCTGCGCGCCTTCGTGGATTCGCAGTCCGCCACGAGTTGGGGATCGCTGTTCGCGATGTCCATCGTGTCCCTCCTGCCGGTGTTCCTGGTGTTCCTCTTCGGCCAGCGGTTCCTCATCAAGGGCATCGCCACCACAGGCATCAAGTAGATCCAGCGAAACGCCTTGCTCCAGCCGATGGCCCGTCCTCCAAGGGCGAGCCAATGGCGTATCCCGCTGTGTCGGGGCTGGCGTGGAACGTCCGCCAAGGCCCAAGGGAACAGGACACGAAAACATCTTGTAATACAAGTCATGTACTTGTAGCATGAGACTTAAGAAAACGCTTTCTCGTTTACTTTCCCCAATAACCAGATCAATGAAGATCGGAGTACCCAGTGGCGCTTTTTCACCGCACTGAGTCAGATGCCAAGAACCGTACGGCAGAGACGCCATCCACCGGCGCACCGCGCCGTTTCCGCAAGACGGGCGTCGTTGCCGCGGCAGCCGCCGTCGTGCTTGCCCTGAGTGCCTGCGGCGGGGGAGCCTCCCCGCAGAGCGATGGCGGACCCGTTGAGCTGCGCTTCTCCTGGTGGGGCAGCGACAAGCGTGCCCAGCTGACGCAGGCCGCCATCGCCGCCTTCGAGGCCGAGAATCCCAACATCAAGATCAAGCCGGAGTATGGCGACTGGAGCGGATACTGGGACAAGCTGGCCACCCAGGTCGCCGCCAACGACGCCCCGGACATCATCCAGATGGACGAGAAATACATCACGGAGTACTCAACCCGCGGTGCGCTGCTGGACCTCTCCAAGTACGAGATCGACACGTCAAAACTGGACGAAGCAGCCCTCAATGCCGGCAAGAGCGAAGACGGCCTGACCGGCATCGCCGCCGGCATCAACGCGGCCACCATCCTGGCCAACCCGTCCGTCTTCAAGGCTGCAGGCGTTGAACTTCCCGACGACAAGACTTGGACTTGGGAAGACTTCGGCCGCATCTCCGCCGAAGTCACCGAGAAGTCTCCGAAGGGTACTTACGGCTCTGCCGCCTACGGCACGGACGAGGCCTCGCTGGGAGTCTGGCTCCGGCAGAACGGCAAGTCCCTGTACACGTCCGACGGCAAGCTGGGCTTCGAGCCCTCGGACATCGCCGACTGGTGGGCTTTCCTGAAGCAGCTCAGCGAGAAGAAGGCTGTGCCGTCGGCATCAGAAGTTGTGGAAGCTGAGGCCGCAGCGCTGGACCAGAGTGGCCTGGCCACGGGCAAGAACGGGCTCGCCTTCTGGTGGTCCAACCAGCTGCCGGCGCTGGAGAAGGCTGCCGGAACCGACCTGCAGATCCTGCGCTTCCCGTCCACCACCGGCAAGGCTGCCGACGCCAAGCTCTGGTACAAGGCATCCCAGTTCTGGTCCGCCTCATCGCGCACCAAGCACCCTGAGGAAACGGCCAAATTCATCAACTTCCTGGCCAACAACACCAAGGCAGGCGAGGCCCTGCTTGCCGACCGCGGCGTCTACCCCAACTCCGACGTCCGCGCAGCCATCGAGCCAAAGCTGACCCCCGCCGATATCAAGGTGATCAAGTTCATCGACCAGATCAAGGGCGAACTCGGCGAGGCTCCGGCCCCGCCGCCGAAGGGCGCCGGCGCCATCCAGGAAATCGTCAAGCGCTACACCTCCGAGGTCCTCTTCAACCGCCTGTCCACTGAAGAAGCCGGCAAGAAGGCCGTGGACGAGATGAAGTCCGCCATCAGCTAAGTCCCGCGCCGCCGTCGGGCTCTTCCGGATGCAGCTTCTGAAGGAAGCTTCAGCAGGAAGCGTACGACGGCGAGTGGTCACCACAGTCCCGGCTGGAACCTTTGGTTCCGGCCGGGACTGTGGTGTTTTAAGGTCCGTGTACTGGGTCCTGCTATTCCCGGCAGCCATGAGTGCTAGACGGGTTCCGGTCCTCGTGGTCCACGAGCACTTTAATTCATGGGGGAGAACATGAAGGCATTCGGTTGGACCGCCGCTGCGGCAATACTACTGATATTGACCGGTTGCGCAGATGGTGTGCCCAGCGGGCATCCGACGCCGAACACACTGGAAGTTAGTCCGTCCCCACTGTCGGTCCGACTTCATCCGCTCAGGCCTCAGGGGCGCCGGTTCAAGCGATCACTATCCCGCTGGGCAAGCAGAAGCAGACTGGTGTCGAGGCATGGCTGACCATCAGCGGCTTTTCCGGGCCTCCGGGTTCGCAAGTTACTTACGATGCCTCAGAGTCCGCAGGCGTCGTGGTCAAGTATGAATGGGATTTGGACGGCGACGGAAGCTACGACCGGACCACCATTGATCCTGTCCTCAAACACACTTACGAGGCAGAGTTTGAAGGAGTCATGACCCTGCGGGTGACAGGGATTGCCGGCGGCACCGACGTGTTGGAGACCCCCGTTCGCATCAACACAACGCCCCTGTATCTGGCAGCGGCCTCAAACGTTCGTATCGAGGTTCTCTCTACGGTGGGGACGATCAGTGAGGTCAGAGTCACTTGGGAATCCAGTGACCCTGCGGTTTACAGATGGGGAGTGGCTGTTGACGGTATCCCGGCCGGCATGCGTGAGGGATCGGTCCGCTCCGTGAACGTCACAGATGTGCACCACCAAGAAGAAGTCCTGATAGAGGTCATTGGCTTCACAGCCGGCGGCGCTATGTTACGGCGTCGTCGTCGGCGCTGGTCTCTGCCGGGCTGCCGGTAGTGGAGGCGGGGGTGAGGGCTGCGGCGAGGTGTTCCCTCATTGGTGGGACGGGGTCTCCGGTGAGGGTGGTGGCGGGCAGGATGGTGTGGGCGAGGTGGATGCGGCGCTGGGCTTCGCTGCGCCCGATCCGGAGCCGGAGGCGCAGGAATTCGGCGGTGTTTTTGCAGCCGTCATCGGCCGGTGACCCCGGAACGGCCCGGGTGCTCCCGGTGGCGGTCCGGGGTTTCCGGCGGTGGTCCCGGCGGGCCAGGCGGCGTCGGTTTCGTTCAGGGTTTCGACGCCGTTGTCCCACCCGGTGACCCAGTCCCGGGTGGTCCGGGTGGCTGCCGCGGCGGTGATGGCCTTGGTGCGGGTGCGGTCCACGGCGCCCGCGGCGAGGATCTGGAGGTAGTCCACGGTCCGGGAGAGCTCCTCAACCAATCCGGCGAAATCGGCGGCCTCGACGTAGCCGGCCATCGCCAGGGTCCCGGGAGCAGACGCGGCGGCGGCGTTCACCGAGACGATCACCGAAGCCAGCCCGGCGTCGGCCGTCAGCACGGCGGTGCCGCCGCCGTTCCGAGCAAGCCGATCCCCGAAAGCTTCCATAGGAATACTCTGCCGTGGGGGTACGACATTATTGCCGCCGTCACCTTGGCCAGGGTTGGAAGCGCCCCCAACAGCCGAACAGGCGAGCGTCAGCACGGCGGTGCTACCGCCGTCGTCCGCAAGCCGATCCCCGAGAGCTTTCATGGGAATACTCTGCCAAGGGGGTACGACATTCAACCGAGGCGGTCCCGGCCGTGGGCAAAGCCGGAAGCCGGGACCACCAGCAGAGCGTCAGTCCTCCGCGATCACGGCAACCCCGCCGGCCTCAACAGTCCCGGTGAACGGCGCGCCGGTCAGCAGGTCAATGCCGGCCGTCTCCACCGCGGCGGCCGAGCGTGAGTGGTTGATCGCGAACAGGAAGCTGCCGCCGTCGTCGGAACGGCGGCGCACGAGCTCCACGCCGCGATCGGCCCTGGCAACAGGGGCCACTCCCGATTCGGCCAGCAGCCGGTCCACGACCGCCTCGATACCGTCGCGGTCCGGGAATGTGGCGAGATACCAGGCCGCACCGGCGCGCGCACCATCACCAGCACGAACCGCGTGCCGCGTCAGCGACGGCACGCCATCCAACGGATACTCGGTGAAGGTCTGCACCGCTTCGGCCCCCGCGAGGTGCACGTGCTCACTCCACACGGACGAGACCCCGCCGTCGCTCAACTTCAACTGCCCGCCGGCAAGCACCGGATGGAACTCCTCCACCCGGATCCCCAGCAGCTCCCAGAAAGCGCCGGGATAGCCGCCCAGCCGGACGTGGTCCTGCTCGTCCACAATCCCGCTGAAATACGTCACCAGCACCGTGGCTCCGGCCCGCGCGGCAGCGGTGATGTTGGCAGCGGCTGCGTCTGTCACCGAATAGAGCGTGCACACCAGGACCAGGTCGTAGCCCTCTAGAGGCGAAGAAGAATGGACCAAATCCACTGCGATCCCGCGCAGGAACAGCGACCGGTGGAAAGCCCGCAACACGTCGAGATACTTCACGTCCTGGCTCGGTTTGGAGTCGATTTCGCTGGCCCACCAGGCTTCGTAGTCGAACACGATCGCCACGCGAGATTCCACCCTCGAGCCGCGCACCGGCGCGATCTGCTTGAGGGCGGCTCCGAGACCCACCACCTCGCGCCACACGCGCGTGTCACGGCCACCGTGCGGGACCATCGCGGAGTGGAATTTCTCGGACCCGGCAAAGCTCTGCCGCCACTGGAAGAACATCACCGCGTCCGCCCCGCGGGCCACATGGGCCAGTGAGTTGCGCAGCATTTCGCCGGGCATCTTGGGCTGGTTGCGCGGCTGCCAGTTGACGGCCGACGTCGAATGTTCCATCAGGATCCACGGGTGCCCGCCCGCAATTCCCCGGGTCAGATCAGCGCTGAACGCGAGTTCGATCTGACGCTCGGGATCGGCGGCAACCAGGTAGTGGTCGTTGGCGATGACGTCCAGGTCCGTGGCCCACTCGAAGTAGTCCATGGCTTTGGTGGCGCTGGACGCCATCAGGTTGGTGGTGCAGGGGACCCCCGGGGTGACCTCCCGCAGGACCGCCACGAGCTCGCGGTAGTAGTCCATCAGCACCCACGAATTGAACCGCTGGAAGTCCAGCTGCTGGCCCGGATTCAGCGTGGAAGGCGCGACGCCGGGCGGCAGGATCTCCTCGAAGGAACCGTAGTTCTGGGACCAGAACGCCGTGCCCCAGGCCGCATTGAGCGCCTCGATGCTGCCGTACCGGCGCTCCAGCCAGGTGCGGAAGGCAGCGGCGTCCTCCGCGCCATGGAACTCGGAGACGTGGCAGCCGAGCTCGTTGTCCACATGCCATAACGCCAGCGCGGGGTGGCCTTTATACCGCTCGGCGATCACCCGGGTGATGCCCGTGGCATACCGGCGGTACACGGCCGACGACGGTGTGTAGTGCCGCCGGGAGCCCGGTCCCAGCACCGTTCCATCAGCCGTGACCGGCAGGATTTCCGGGTGTTTGCGGACCAGCCAGGCCGGGGGAGCAGCGGTGGCAGTCGCCAGGGCAACCTTGATCCCGTTGGCGGCGAGATTATCCAGCACGTCATCCAGCCAGCCGAAGTTGTATTCGCCCTCAGCCGGTTCAAGCAGGGCCCACGAGAAAA
The DNA here is from genome assembly GCF_054511035.1 of Pseudarthrobacter sp. MDT1-22. NCBI lineage: Bacteria > Bacillati > Actinomycetota > Actinomycetes > Micrococcales > Micrococcaceae > Pseudarthrobacter > Pseudarthrobacter sp. MDT1-22. The sequence continues at coordinate 118,908 of NZ_JBTNDK010000005.1, forward strand.
TGCCCACGCTCAGGAAACTGACGCCGGCTTCCTTCATGAGCTCCAGGTCTTCCAGCCGGACGTCCACGGGCCACTGTTCAGGGTTGTAATCGCCGCCGTAGGCGATCCCTTCCACGTTGCTCCAGACGCTGGCCGGACCGGAATTACGCTGCATGCTCATGGGACTCCTTCGTCTACGGGAATGGACTAAACGTACCTGAATCCCGAGGTTTGGGAAAACGCTTGCCCAAACTTCGGAATGCCGGTATTGTATCGTTTCAGAAAGCGTGTAAGCCAGCTCACAACTCACGTTGTAAACACAGAAGCCACGGGCCTGCACAACTCGAGCAAGGAGGCTCTTATGATCAACAGAAGGAATTTCCTCACCACCGTAGCCATCGGCACGGCATCCGCTGCAGCACTGGCTGCGTGTGGCTCACCGGCCCCCAGCCAGACGGGTTCGGCGGAGAACCCGGTCACCATCAACTACACCTGGTGGGGCAACGATGACCGCGCCGAGCGCACCCGCAAGGCGATCGCGCTGTTCGAAGAAAAAAACAAGGACATCAAGGTCAACGGCAACTTCACGGACTTCGCCGGTTACTGGCAGAAGCGGGCCACGGAAGCTGCCGGTGGCGGCCTCCCCGACGTGATGCAGTGGGACCTGTCCTACATGCGGGATTACGGCCAGCGTAACCAGCTCCTGGACCTGGGCACGGTCAAGATCAATACGGACGCCTTCGACAAGTCACTCCTGCCGTCCGGCCAGATCCGGGGCAAGACCTACGGCATCCCCACCAGCACCAACGCCTTCGCCGTCTACTACGACCCCGCGAAGCTCGCCTCACTTGGAATCGCAGAGCCGGACGGCACCTGGACCTACAAGGAATACAACGACTTCCTGGCCGAGGTCGGAGCCAAGGGCAACGGCGCTCTCTTCGGCGGCACCGACTACACCGGCGTCTGGTGGATGTTCAACATCTGGCTGCGCCAGAACAACATCGAGGCCTTCACCGAGGACGGCAAGCTCGGCTTCAGCAAGGACGACCTTAAGAAGTGGTGGAACCAGGCAGCAGCTCTCCGCGGCACCCCTGCCATCGTTTCCGAAGAGCGCGTGACCCAGCTCGCCCCCAAGTCACCCTTTGGCTCGAACGTGACCGCCACGGAAGTCACCTGGGATAACTTCATGGCCGGTTACCTCGGTGACAGCGGCGCCAAGGAGCTCAAGCTCGTTCCGGTTCCCTCCGATGACAAGGACAACCTGGGCCTGTTCCTCAAGCCGTCCATGCTGATGGTGGCCAGCGCCAAGACCAAATACAAGGATGCCGCCGCCCGGTTCATCGACTTTATGGTCAACGATCCCGAGGTGGGCCAGATCTTCAAGACCTCCCGCGGCGTTCCGGCCTCCAAGACCCAGCGCGACGGCACCACCTTCGAAGGCACCGACAAGCTGGTAGTTGATTACGAGAAGTCCATCGAAAAGTACCTCAAGGACGCTCCGGAACCGCCCATCGTCGGTTTCGGCACGCTGGAAGCCTCCTTCAAGCGCATCAGCTCTGACCTGAACTACGGCAAGCTCACCATTGACGGCGCGGCTGACGCGTGGTTCAAGGAAGCCGAAGACCTCATCAAGCAGAACGCCTGATCCCAGGCCTTCACAACTGACGGAATGAATTCGTGACTCAAAGCCCAACCCTGAGCAGGCGTTCGACGTCGCCGTCCGCTCCCGCTCCGCGCAAATCAAAGCGGAGCGGGGCGGACGCCCGCGCCGGCTACACCTTCCTGTTGCCCTGGCTGCTGGGGTTCATCGCCCTGACCGTGGGCCCGATGATCTCCTCGCTGTACCTGTCCTTCACCAACTACAACCTCTTCGATCCGCCCAAGTGGATCGGCCTGGACAACTACACCACCATGTTCCAGGACGAGCGGTTCCTGCAGTCGGTGGGCGTGACCGTGGGCTATGTGGTCTTCGGTACCCCGCTCAAGCTCGCCGCCGCACTGGCCGTGGCGATGCTGCTGAACAGTGCGCGCAAGGGGCAGGGGTTCTACCGGTCCGCGTTCTACGCCCCGTCCCTGATCGGCGCGTCCGTGTCCATCGCGATCGTGTGGAAGGCGATGTTCGGCGATTCCGGTCCGGTGGACCAGGGCCTGTCGTTCTTCGGGATCAACCTGGGCGGCTGGGTGGGCAACCCGTCCATGACCATGTCGATGTTCATCCTGCTGACCGTGTGGCAGTTCGGTGCCCCGATGGTGATCTTCCTCGCCGGCCTCAAGCAGATCCCGGCGGATCTTTACGAGGCAGCGTCGATGGACGGTGCCGGCCCGGTGCGGAGGTTCGTCAACATCACCTGGCCCATGCTCTCCCCGGTGATCTTCTTCAACCTGCTGATGGAAACCATCCACGCGTTCCAGATCTTCGCCTCGGCCTACATCATCTCCAACGGTGAAGGCGGCCCGGCCGGCTCCACCCTCTTCTACACCCTCTACCTTTACCTGCGGGGTTTCAGCGACTTCCGGATGGGCTACGCCTCGGCGATGGCCTGGCTTCTGGTGATCGTGGTGGGCATCATTACCCTGATCTTCTTCAAAACCTCCAAGTCCTGGGTCCACTACAGCGGTGATTCGAAATGACAACTATGGCAATCCCCAAGCAGTCTGCGCCGATGCTCCAGGCTCAGGACTACAACCCGAAGTCGGAGTCCGTGACGGCCAAGAGGGTCAAGAGCCTCGTTTTCCACATGGTGGCGCTCGGCCTGACAGCGGTGGTTCTCTACCCGGCACTGTGGATGGTGGCCTCGGCCTTCAAGCCCAATGCCGAAATCGGCGGCGCCAACACGTCGCTGTGGTCGAACAACTTCAGCTTCGACAACTTCGTCACGGCCATGGACGGGATCGGCGGGGTGTCCACCCTGCAGTTCTTCACCAACTCCCTGGTCCTGGCAGTCGGCGCCGTAGTGGGCACCATCCTCTCGGCCAGCGTCTCGGCCTATGCCTTCGCCCGGATCAAGTTCCCGGGCCGGAGCGTGCTCTTCGGCATGATGATCGCCACCCTGCTCCTGCCGTTCCACGTGGTGATCATCCCGCAGTACATTGTGTTCCAGCAGCTGGGCCTGGTGGACACGTACGTTCCCCTGCTGATCGGCAAGTTCCTGGCGGCGGATGCATTCTTCGTGTTCCTGATGGTCCAGTTCATGCGCAACCTTCCGGCCGAACTGGACGAGGCGGCACGTATCGACGGCGCAGGCCACGTGCGGATCTTCTGCTCCATCATGCTGCCGCTGATGAAACCGGCGCTCATCTCGACGTCGATCTTCTCCTTTATCTGGAGCTGGAACGACTTCCTGGGCCCGCTGCTGTACCTGAACACGCCCGAAAAGTACCCGCTGCCGCTGGCCCTGCGCCTGTTCGTGGACCAGACCCAGAGCTCGGACTACGGCGCCATGATCGCCATGTCCGTCCTGGCCCTGCTGCCGGTGCTGGTGTTCTTCCTGGTGTTCCAGCGCTACATTGTTGAGGGCGTCTCCACCCAGGGCCTGAAGGGCTGACGGCGACAGGAATGAGCATCATGGACAGCGCCACGCCGGCATCTGGCCGCAACGAACCGATCCCGGTAAACCGCTTCGCACTGTTTTCCGAGACCCTCCTGGCCGGGCTGCTGGTGCTGGTGCTGTCCATCCCGCTTGTCACCATCCCCGCCGCCTACGCGGCCGGTATCGCCCACCTGGAACGCCACCTCTCCGGGCGGGACGATTCGCTCCGTGCCCTCTGGAGCACCTTCCGCTCCGCCCTCCCGGGCAGCTGGAAACTGGGAATCACGACGGCGGGAGCCGCCGTCGTGATTGCCCTTAACCTGTTGCTCGCAACGGTGGGTCAGCTGCCGGGCAGTGCAGTTGTCCTGCCGGCCACGCTGATCCTGGCGGCGGCCGGAGCCGTCCTGCTCCTGCGTACCGCCGCTGCCTGGCGCAACGCTGCCGGCGAGGAATCCTCCGCGCCGGGAACCTGGTCCGCGGCCCTTGGCACCGCCAAAGCCCTCTCGCTGCGCGACTGGACAGGCTCGCTCCTCCTTGCCGCGGCGCTGTTCGCGTCCGTGGTGTTTGTCTGGATGCTCGTGGCCCTGTTTGTGGTGGTGCCCGGCATGCTGATCCTGGCCTCCGCCGCCGTCAAGATACGGTCCGGCCGCGCCTAGCAAGTCTCTGCATTTGACCTTTACTACCGAGTTGAGCCAGACGTGTCTTCCGACAGCCCAAAGTCCGCAGAATCCCTTCACACGTCCCAAAGTCGGGTCCGCTGGTACCAGCCGCTGACGCAGCACAACTACCGCCTGTATATGGGCATGACCTTCGCCGGAAGCATGGGCGTGTGGATGCAGAGGCTCGCCCAGGACTGGCTGGTGCTGCAACTGACGGGGAGCCCGGCCGCCGTCGGGATCGCCGTGGCGCTGCAGTTCCTGCCGATGCTTGTCATCGGTCCGCTCAGCGGCCTGCTGGTAGACATGTTTCCCAAGCGCAGCGTCATGATGGTGTGCCAGTCCGTGATCGCACTGCTGGCCCTGGGACTGGCCGCGTGGGACGCCAGTGGAAATATCACCGTGTGGGCGGTGTACGGAAGCTGCATTGCGCTGGGAGTGACGTCCGCCGTCGACGGTCCGGCGCGCCAGGTTTTCATCAACGAAGTGGTGGGCGACGCCGGGCTGAGGCCCGCCATCGGAGTCAACAACGCGATCGGCCAGTTTGGCGCCATGGTGGGACCAGCCCTTGGTGGGGTGGTGATCGCCCACGCGGGATCCTCCGCCGCCTTCGCCGCGAACGCCCTGCTTTCCGTGCTCGTGCTGGTCATGATCGCCGCCGTCCGGCCGGCGCTCCTGCACCTCACAGCCCCTGCAACCCGGGGACGCGGCCAGCTTCTGGCCGGCTTCCGGTACGTCCGGGAACGGCCATCGCTGCTGCTGCTCATTGTCCTGGCCGGCCTGCTGGGGGCCTTTGGAATGAACGGTCCGGTGGTGCTGACGGCGTTCGCCGAGCGCGTGTGGCACAACGGTGCGGCGGGGTTCGGCCTGTTCAACACCGTGGGTGCCGTCGGCGCCCTGGCGGGTGCGCTGCTCGCCGCGCGACTGAGGGGCATGGGCCGCAAGGGAATCGTGGCCGCAGCCGGACTCTTTGGGCTTTCGCAGCTGGTTGCCGCGCTGATGCCCAGCCTGGTCGCTTTCACCGTGATGCTTGCCGTGGTGGGCCTGATGACCCTGGTGTTCCTGACGAGCGCCGCGACAGCTGTGCAGGTGGAGGCGGGGCCCGAAGTCCGGGGGAGGGTGATGGCGCTTTACCTGCCATTGCTGCTGGGCGGGCATGCTTTGGGTGGCCTGCTGGCGGGCTGGCTGACGGAGGAGTTTGGCGTGCGGACAGGCCTGGTGGTCACCGGTGCGCTGGCCATGCTGTCCGCGGCCGTCGTCGGAGTTTTGTTGTGGCTGAATTCGCGGAGTGTGCGGAACACACGGCCACTGTGAGGAAAAGTAAGTTTGTGTGCGTTCTTGACGCGTGGTGGGGCTCACATCTACTCTGTGAGAAAGCGGTTTCTGAGACGTTATCGACTGCCAGACCAAAGGACAACGAATGCTTTTACGCGCCCGAAAATCCAGAATTCCCAAAGCCGCGGCTGTTATAGCCGTGCTGGCCCTGGCCCTCACCGGGTGCGGCGCTAGCACGCCGGCTGCCTCCGACGGAACGGTGACCTTGCGTTTCAGCTGGTGGGGCTCCGATGTGCGGCACAAGATGACTGAGAAGCTGATTGCTGCCTTCGAAGCGGAAAACCCCAACGTCAAGATTAAGGGAGAATACGGCGACTGGTCCGGCTACTGGGACAAGCTGGCCACCCAGGTTGCCTCGCAGGACGCCCCGGACATCATCCAGATGGATGCCCAGTACCTTGGCGAATACGCTGAACGCGGGGCCCTGCTGGAACTCAAGGACGTGGATCTGTCCAAGTTCGATAAGGCCGCCGCGGATGCCGGCAAGACGGACGGGGGGCAGTTCGCCGTCACGGCGGGTATGAACGCACTGGTGGTCCTGGCCAATCCGGCGCTGCTGTCCGCCAGTGGGGTGTCACTGCCTGATGATTCGAGCTGGACCTGGGATGACTACAAGGAGACGGCAGCCGACATCACCAGCAAGAGCAAGGAAGGCGTCTACGGTTCCGGCGGCGTCGTCGGGGATGCCTCCTTCAACCTCTGGATGCGGCAGCACGGGAAGTCCCTGTTCACCAACGACGGCGGCCTGGGCTTTGACGAGGCCGATGCCACCGAATACTTCGAGATGCAAGCCGGTCTGCGGGACGCCAAAGCCGTTCCGCGTGCGTCCGTTCTGACTGAAGAGGCCAGCGCACCGTTGGACCAGCAGGGCCTGGCAACGAACCGTTTCGCCATGGGGTGGGTGTGGTCCAACCAGCTGGCTGCCCTGAGCACAGCCTCAGGGCAGGCCCTGGAAATCCACCGTCCGCCGAGTGTCGAGGGCGACGCCATGAAAGCCGAGCAGTTCTACAAGGCTTCGCAGTTCTGGTCGGCCAGTTCCCGGACCAAGTATCCCGCGGAGACCCAAAAGTTCATCGACTTCCTGGCCAACAGTGTTGAAGCCGGCGAGATCGGGCTGGCAGACCGCGGCATCCCGGGCAATTCGGACGTGCGCAAGGCCGTGGCACTGAAGCTGTCGCCCACCGACGCGCTGACGGCAAAATTCATCGATGACATTGCCGACGAAGTAGGCGAGGCCCCGGCCGTGCCTCCGGCCGGATCAAGTGCGGTTTCCGAAGTCCTGACCCGGTACGCCACTGAGGTGCACTTCAGCAGGATTTCCCCGCAGGAAGCGGCGAAGAAGTCGATCGAGGAAATCAAGATTTCCCTCAGCTAAACGGGCGGGACACCCCAGGCTCGGGTCACCCAGACACGGACGACGCCGGATGCGAACCGCGTCCGGCGTCGTTTCCTTTGCTGCCCCCACCCCAACTAGGTAGCGCTAACTGTCGTTTTGACGCCTCATAGCGACAGTAAGCGCTACTTACTTGGGGGTTTGAGTGGGGCGCGTCCGTCGCCTTTAGGGCTCGTTGGATGGCGTGAAGGTCCAGGAGCCGGTGTGGATGCGGAAATCACGCGAAGTCTTGCCATTGATGGTCCCGGCGCCGCCGCGCTCGCCACTGTTTGCGGCACCGCCAGAACCGGAATGCACGACGGCGGGTCCCGCCGTCGGCCCTTGGATTCCGTAAGTGCCGCCGGAGGGGAGCCTGACGGTGGCGGTGACGCCCGCGGGAATCGTGCACTCCAGCTGTATTCCAGTGGCAGTCCGCCGCCAAGCGACGTCGACGGCGCCGTTGGGCAGCGGCACATTTCCCTTGGCGTGCTCCAGGCTGCACACAGGCGGCTCGATAATCACTTCGGTGCCTCCGGGGACGCTTACCCGGACGCCGAGCAGGAACTCCAGGATTTCCTTCACCACTGACGCGGACCAGGCGTGGGACTGGCTGTAGTCCGTGCCGTCCACCAGCTCCCAGGCTTCCCAGGTGAAGCTGGCGCCGGACTCGAGGAGCCGGGCCCAGCCGGGCTGGTCTGGCGATGTGAGCAGATCAAGCACGGCTTCTGTCCGCCCCTCGGACAGAAGCGCCCGTACCAGCCGGTGCACGGTCATGGGTCCCTGCCGCATGCCTTGCCCGGCGATCCGCTCGGCGTCGGCCGTTGCGTAGTCCGAGTCTGTGATGCCCAGGGACAACGGGAATGACGTGGCGTGCTGGGACGCGTGGGTGCTGGGTGTGCCGTCGGCGTGCAGGCCGTCCACCATCACGCCGCCCACGCGCAGGCGCGTGCGGATGCTTTCCGCGAGTGCCCCGGCACGGCCGGCGTACCGGACAGCCGCGTCCTCCTGGCCGGCGAGGCTGCAGAGCCGTGCGGTGGAGATCAGGGCCGAGTACGCCTGCGCGTTGACGGTGGTTTTGGCGGCGCAGTCCATGTCGTAGCCGAACCGGCCGGGGACGGGCCAGTCCACGATGCCGTGCAGGTACGGGCCGGAGCCGCCGCCGAGTTCGGCGACCAGTCCCGCCGTCGGGCCTTCCGTGGCGAGGTACCGCAGTGCATAGTCGGCAGTGGCACGGAGGCGCGGGAGCAGTTCCGTCACTAGGGCGAGGTCTCCGGTCCGCAGGTGGTATTCCTCGGCCCATTCCGGCATCATGAGCGAAAAGTCGGGGATGTCCCGTTTCCCGTCGCCGTTGGGGTAAACAGCGTTGTAGCGGCCCAGGTCCGCGCCGTCGGTCCAGTAGCGGCCGGCCGACCAGCCGAACTCACGCAGCGCCTGCGCGGTGTAGGCGTGCTCGCCGAACAGGGCCATGGTGGCGTAGGAGATGTTGACGGCGTCGGCGAGGAACTGGCCTTTTTCCCGGGTGGGGGTGTCGACGAACTGTTCCTGGACCCCGTGCAGAGCGGAATCGCGCAGCAACCGGAACACCGCGTCCAGCGTGGGGTTGGAGCTGCTGAAGCTCCCTTCGTGCGGGTGCCGGCCGTGGATCACGACGGCGCCCACCCGGGTCACGTCCGATGCCTCCGTCCCGGGGAGTTCCAGGTACCGGAAGCCCAGGTGCACGGTGGCGCGGAACCGCTGCGGGCCCTGGGCCTGGGTGTAGGGGAAGGACATATCGGTGTTCTGGCTGGCCGTTTTGCCGGTGTCCACGCGGCCGTCCGCGTTCAGGACGTAGCCCGCCCGGATCATCAGGGTCCGCCCGGCCACGCCGGTACGGAAGTCCACCTCCGGACGTGCCGGGATGACCCGGCCGAAATCCGCCACCAGCGTTCCGTCGGCTGCGGTTAGGAAAGACTCCGGGGCAACAAACTCCTCGGACAAGGAGGTGCGGCGGGGGTGCAGGGCAGGGAACTCCGGGACGGGATGGGGACCGTAGGTCAGGGCCGGTGGCATGTCCTGGCTTGCATCCAGGGCGGCCGCTGCCTGCCCGTCCAGGTGCTCTACAGGGTCGCCCTCATCGTTCCGGTAGCCCGCTTGCCGGTACGGCGCCTCGGCAGCGGTCCAGTTCGAACCGGAGCCGAAGACCTCGCGGCGCCCGTCCGTGTAGTCCACGCTGAGGCGGACCAGCAGGGCCGGTACGCTGGCAGCCCTGCCCTGACCGGGGCCGTACCAGTGCAGTAGGGCGGTCAGGGGAATCTCGACGGGCTGCTGCTGGGCCCGCTGGCCGGGCAGCGCTGGCTGGACTTGCTGACCCGACTGTTTCGGCACTCCGGGGGTGTGGGCCGCGAGCAGCGCGGTGACGTCGGCGGCGTCGTAATATCCCTCGCCGGGGTAGCCGAAGGAGGTTGTGCTGAGGCAGGCGTTTCCGTCCAACGCCACCTGCGCGTGATGGCTCGCAGCCACAAAGAGGCGTGCCCGGGCAACAATTCCCGTGATCAGGACGGTGCTGCGGAAAAGTGTCCATTCGTCGGGCTGCCGGTGCGCCGTGGTGCCTGCCCAGTGCCCCAGGAACACACGGGCCTCTTCCGGGCCGGCGCTGAATCGGTGGTCCAGGAGTACCGCGCCCCCGGGAGTGGCGTCAGCAGAAACAGTGTCGACGGAAGCACCGGCAGCTGAACCGCTACGGGCGCCGTCAGTAATCCGCAGCGAGGCGTACTCGGCCTGGCTGCGGGGACCCTGATGCAGGGCGAGCCGGCCCTCGAACCCCGCGGGGAGCGGCTCGTTGACGGTAAGCAGTTCAACGCCGTCGAGGGTCACGGTGATGGTGGTGCCGTCGTCGGAAACCGTGAGATCCTGCCAGGTGCCGGGGACTAGGTCCTTGCCGGGCAGTCGTTCCTGGCTGGCAGCGGCGTTGCGTCCCAGCTGGGCGCTGGCCAGCACGTCGGTGTCCGGAGTGGCAGGGGCCGGGATGTCCCATTCCGGGGCGCGGCGGAGCACCACATTGCCCGCCGTGTTCAGTTCCAGCAGCAATCCAGTGCCCGAGCCGCTGCTGCGGAGGAGCAGCCCGGCCCATCCCATCACCGGCCGGAGGCGTGCCTCCAGCAAGAAACAGCGGACGGGAGGGCAGGGAATGGGCAGGAAAGGGGAGCCAGCGACGCGAAGGGCGCCTTCGAGGACGTCCAGCGGAGCCCGGCCGCCCGGGGCCCGGTGGATCCAGTCGGCACCCCATCCGCTGTCCGAAAGTCCAGTGCTAAACGACGCGGCTTCGGACCAGGGGCTGGCGTAGCCTCCGGCGTCACTCACCCGGACCCGCCAGCTGTAGTCCGAGTCCTCGGCCAGGTCCGGCCCGCCGTAGGGAATCCCTGCTTGGCGGAAGGAGGGCATGGGTCCGGAGTGCCAGACCTCCGCCCCGGCCGAATCCTCGACGGCGATTTCGTAGCCCGTCTGCCGGGCCGCGGCGCGGCTGGCGTCGTCCGGCTGGCTCAGTGTCCACCCGAACACCGGGCGCAGCGAGGCGGTGAGGCAGGGGGAGAGGCTGTCGGTCAGCAGGCCGCCAGCCCGCAACTCGCCTTGGCGGGTCAGTGTGGGGGTTGCTTCCTGGGTGGGGGAGACGCCCATCAGGAAGCAGTTCCGCGTGCTGCGAGGGCCCAGGGCAGTCCAAGCTCGCTGAAAGTCGCATGCTCTTGCGTGGCACGCTCCAGGGCTTCCTCGATCCCGACGACGACGGCGTGCGCGGCGTCGCCGTCACCTTCCCAATGGACGTAGGCGCCGTCGATCAGGGCCGGCAGCGATGCGGTCCGGATGGCTTCGAGCACCAGCATGAAGGCTCCGCTGTCCAGGAGCGGACTGATGAGTTCCCTGCCTTCGCAGCGGTGGGCCAGCAGGTTCTCCGTGAGGTCGTCGCGGCCGAAGACCTCCTCGGTCTGCCCGGCAGGGGTGGTCACGGTGAGGCGGTCTTCGGTGTAGTGGAACACGGCCTGGCCCCGCGAGCCCTGCAGTGTGACATAGGGTTCCGCGGATTCGGTGGCGCAGATGGTGAGTGCGCAGGTGACGGGAAGTCCCTTGGCGGTGCGGATCCGGATGACGGAGGTGTCGTCGGATTCGATGTCATTGGCCCGGTAGAGATCGGTTTCCACCGAGGCGACATCTTCGATGGTGCGGGCGCCGGCGATGCGCAATGCGGTGGCCACGGCGTGGGCCAGGGGATTGGTGGCGACCCCGTCAACCACGTCGACGCCGTCAATGCTCCGCTTCCCGGCCCAGCGGGAGCGCTTGTAGTAGGCCCTGTTGCGGACCCAACGGCCGGTTGCCGAGAAGCCTTCGAGGGTGCCGATGGTGCCGTTGGCGACGAGTTCCTCGATGGCCCGCAGCGCGTGTGACCCCAGGCTCTGGAAGCCGATCTGCACGCTCCGGCCGGATGCCTGGGCGGCGTCGCACAGCGTGTTGAAATCGGCCAGCGACGCGACCGGGGGCTTCTCCAGATAGAGATCCGCTGTTGTGGCCATGGCGGCGAGGCCCAGCGGGGCGTGGGTCTGGATGGGAGTGGCCACGATGATCACGTCCAGGTCCGGGGTGCCCGCCAGGAGTTCGGTCAGCCCCGGGAACACGGCGGCCGTGGCCGGCACGGACCCCGGTTCCGGCGGATGGGGATCGGCTACCGCTACGAGTTCGACGACGCCGGACTCCTGAAGCCGTTGAAGGTTGCCCAGGTGGTGCGTGCCGAAGCCGTGGATGCCTACCAGCGCCACGCGGGCCGGGCGGACTTGCTCCGGCGCGGGTGCCGGGGCCGGGTTAGGACATTCGGTCCGGACAGGATCCTGGGCCTCAAGATCGCCGGTCTGGACAGGATCTGCAGACCGGGACTGTGACTCGGCGGCGGTGCCGGCTGGCATTCCCAATGGATCTCCGTTTCTGCCCGCAGGCACAAAATCTTGGCCCCGGCGGCCGTCGTGACGGAGCCGGGGCGGACGATGCGGCGTTCCCGCGATACCGGCGCTGGCAGGCGGATACGGGGCTGGCTCGCCCTTGGCGCTCGCTGATACATCATCCGGCAAGCGCTTTCCAAGGTCCAGTGTGGACTATGGCGGGCTGCCGAGTCCAGTAATGTAACGATTCAAAAATTAGCTTGACCCACCCGCCATGAGGGGTCTAGATTTCGAGAAACCGATTACTCAGGTGACGCCCGCCACTTATGGACGCGTTTCTGCAACGATGGAGAACCGAAGGAGCTTTGCCATGCTGGCTGGAAGTTTCAGTGCACGCGCCTACTCGTTCTTTGACACCCTGCTCTGGATTGCCTGCCTCAACGTGCTGTGGATCCTTTTCACCCTGCTGGGCCTGGGTGTCCTGGGTGCAGGTCCTGCAACGGCCGCGGCGCAGATCCTGGTCCGGCGCCGGGTGCGGGGAGAAGCCGCCCCGCTGCTCAAGTCGTTCACCCGTGAATACTTCGCGAACTTCGTCGGTGCCAACGCTCTGGCGTTGCCCGTCATGGCGGTGGCAGTGGCCCTGGCGATGAACTGGAACTACTCGTCCGGCGCCCGGGGCCTGATGTCCCAGCTGGTCGCAGCCGGCACGTTTGTTGCCGCCATCTTCCTCGCCGGGGTGGTCTGCTACCTCTTCCCGATGTACGCCCGCTACGAACTGCCGCTGGGCCAGTACCTGATGATCTGCTCCCGTTTTGCTGTCCGTCACCTGGCGGGCACCGTCATCCTGCTGTTCATCACAGCCGCAGCCGTCTACGCGAGCCGCGCCCTGCCTGGACTTATCCCCTTCTTCAGCATCGGCGCCTGGCTGTACGTGACCGGCTGGCTGTGCGACCGGTTCTTTGCCGCCAATGACGAGTCCGTCGCCGCCTTGGCCGCGCTGCAGGAGGCTGCCGACGGCGACGCGCACCCCGCCGTCGCCCTGCCCAGCCAGCAGGGGGCACCTGTTGGGTGACCTTTTTGACGGCCGGCTCCTGTATGGCGCGGCCGTCTATCCCGAGGTCCTGGACGTGGCTACCTTCGCCGCCGACGCTGCCCACATGCGCCGGCTCGGCATGAACACGGCCAGGCTGGGAGAGTTCATGTGGTCCGCCCTGGAACCCGAGGATGGGGAGATTTGCCTGGACGTCCTGGACCGCGCCCTCGAGGTGCTCGGCGCCAGCGGGCTCAGCGCCATAGTCTGCACACCCACGGCCACCCCGCCGGTCTGGCTCACCCACGGCCACCCGGAACGCCTGCACCACACGGCCGACGGCGTTGCCCTGGGTCACGGCTCCCGGCAGCACATCTGCACCAACAATCCCGTTTTCCGCGACCGCGCCGCACGGATAACCAAGTCCATGGCGGCCGCCGTCGGGAATGACCGGAGGGTTCTCGCGTGGCAGTTGGACAACGAGTTCAAGTCCCACGTGGGCGGCTGCCACTGCGCAACTTGCCGTGACCTCTGGACCGGCTGGCTGGCCGCGCGCTACCAGGAGGTTGATCTGCTCAACCAGGCGTGGCATTCCGCGGTCTGGAGTGAAACGTATCAAAGCTTTGCGCAGGTGCCCCTTCCCGGCCCCACGCCGTTCCTCCACAACACCTCGCTGGTCAACGATTTCAGGCTGTTCAGCCAGGAGAGCATCAACGGGTTTGCCCGCGAACAGTCGGGCATCATCCGAGTCCACAGCAGTCTTCCCGTGACCCACAACAGCGGCTTCGGCTTCGACCTGGACAACGCCGCGCTCTTCGAGCACCTGGACTTCTCCAGCTTCGACACCTACCCCTCGGCCAACAACCATTCCGCGTTCCTGATGAACCTGGACTACTTCCCGCGGCTGGCAAAGTCCCGCCGCACGGTCCTGATGGAGACCAGTCCCAGCCACGGCGGCTCGGTGCGGCACTACGGCGTGCCGCACCCGCACGGGTTCGCGGAAGCGGAGGCCTTCGCCAACTACGCCTCAGGGTCCGCCGGATTCCTGTTCTGGCACTTCCGCCAGCACCGCGGCGGCAGCGAACAGGCGCACGGTTCGGTGGTCAGCGCCTGGGGCCAGCCCACCATCGGCCACGCCAGCGCCGACGCAATAGGCAGGCTGCTCCCGGCGGTGAAGCCGCTGCTGGACCACAGCAGCCCGGCCCAGCCCGCCGTCGCCGTCCACTACTCGGACCACGCCAAGGGATTCCTGGAGACCGAAGCGGGCGACAGGGTTGGCTACCGCGGACTGATCTCGGCGATCTACGCAGGACTGGTCCGGGCCGGAATCCAGCGGTCACTGCTTCCGGTGGAGGCCTCCCTCGCCGGCTTCCGCGTGCTGTTCACCCCGTTCGTCCACCACCTCCCAGAGCAGGACCGGGAGCGGATCCTGCAGTGGGTGCACGACGGCGGCACGTGGGTCTGCGGGCCCGGCACCGGAGGCCGTACGGAGCACCACACATGGCATGCCGACTCCGCCCTCGGCGGGCTGGAGGCCGCCGCCGGCGTCGAATCCGTCTTCCAGTTCCCGGCCACCGGGTCAGGTTCCCGGGGCAGCATCCTGGGCCACGACGTCGACCTCTCCCGGATGAGCACGTTCTTCAGGCTCCCAGAAAATGACGCGCCTGGTGCGGCCACGGCGCTCGGCACGGTCACCGTCGGTCCCGCCGAGGGCCTTGAATTCGCCACCGAACGCCGGATCGGCGCCGGCCGGATGATCCTGCTCGGTTCCTATCCAGGGGCCGGCGCGGGAACCGGCGGACCGGACGACGGCGGCGGCGCGCCGCTGGCTGCCGTCGTCGAGTACGCGTGCGCCGGGGTGCTGCCGCGCGTCCGCACCGCGGGTGGCACGGTGGCCGGATATCAGCGCTGGCGCAACGGCCGGTTGCAGCACTGGCTGGTCAACATGGGCGGCGAGCCGGGAGCGTTTACTCTCCTGCGGCCCGCCCGCAAACTGCTGGGCAAGCAGGCCGTCCATGCCCACAACGGCAGCCACACCAGCCACCCCGCGCTTACCCTTCCCGCCGGCGTCCACACCCTGGGCGCCTACGACTATCTGGTTCTGGAAGACATCAAAGAGGAGCACTCACTGTGAAATGGCTTGAGCAGGCACCACGCGTGGACACGGCTGTGCAGTTCGGCAGGCCGTGGGCGCAGGGGGAATTGGAGGCAGCGGGCGTCCCCGGCATTCGGCTGGCAGACGCAGCGTTGGCCCATGAGGCCAGGCCGCTGGCCTACTGGCCGGACGGCAGTGTTAAATGGACCGCCCATGCCGCCGTGGTTCCGGCCGCCAGTGAGGCTGCTGCCCTGGAGCCGGTGCTGGCGGGTGCGTTCGCCTCGGAGCCGGCACCAGCCTTGGGATCCGGGCGGGCACTGTCCGACGCCTTGCCGACCCGCCCGTTGGCCTCCTTCGACGGCGGCACCATCCGCGTGGACACCGGCGCCTTCACGGTGACCATCGCCACCGGTAGCCAGGCGGCGGGTGCCGGCCCCCGGAAGGCGGCTGGCGAGCTCACCGGCCCGTTCACTGCGCCGGACGGACGGCAGCTCGGCGATGCCCTGCGGCTGGTGGTCAGTACACCGGATGCCCAGGCCAGCGTCGAGTCCGCGGACATCGAGACGCCAGGCTCCGTGCGGACGGTGGTCCGGCTTGAGGGGTCTGTCGCCGCGCGAGGCACCGAATTGCTCCGGTTCATCATCCGCCTCACGTTCTTCGCCGGGCAGGCCACCGTTCAGGTTACGCAGACACTGCTGTTCCAGGACGCGGCCAAGGACCGGATCATCAAGGGCGTCGGGTTGCGGCTGGACCGCAGCCTCAACGGGGTCCTGCTGAACCGCCGCGTCAGCATCGCGGGGGACACGGCCGTCTACACCGAACCCGTGCAGTCCCTCTACAGCAGGCCATTCAGCGGCGACAACCCTGACTACGCCCGCCAGCTCGCCGGCCAGGCCGTCAGTGAGACGGCGGAAACCGCGGCGGTGTTCGCCGTCGGGCGGCAGAATGCTGTCTGGTCCAACTTCCGGCTGACGCAGGAATCCGAGGACTACTTCCGGCTGGAGAAGCAGACCAAAGCCAGGCTGCTGCCCGTCCGGATGGGCAAGGGCCACCGCAGCCAGGGACTGTTGTACGCCGGGGACGCCACTGGCGGCGTGGCCGTCACCCTGCGCGGCTTCTGGCAGAAATTCCCGGCGGCCCTGGAAGTGGACGGCATGGCCGGGGATTCCGCCGCGTTCACTGCCTGGTCCTGGGCCGAGTCAGTGGAACCCATGGACCTGCGTCACTACACGGATGAATGCCACGTGCCCAGCGCCTACGAGGGCTTCGACGAACTTCGCTCCACCCCGGAAGGTGTGGCCAACACGTCCCACATCTCCTTTGACTTCGTGGACTCTTCACCGTCCAGCGACTGGCTGTGGGAACTGGCCTGCGAACGCCAGCAGCCCGCCCTACCCGTCTGCGAACCGGAGCTGTACTACTCCTCCCGCGCCGCCGGAACCACATGGGGGCTGCCGGCGACGGTGCCCGCCGGCGCGGCCGTGGAACGGCGGCTCGACGGACTCGTGGAGTTCTACACCCAGGAAGTGGAACAGCGCGGCTGGTACGGCTACTGGAACTACGGCGACTTTATGCACAGCTACGACCAGTACCGCCACCAGTGGCGTTATGATCTCGGAGGCTTCGCCTGGGCCAACAACGAACTGGCGCCCAACATGTGGCTCTGGCAGTCGTTCCTGCGCAGCGGCGACGCACGCGCCTTCCGCCTCGCCGAGGCCATGACCTGGCACAGCGCGGAAGTGGACCGGCACCACTTCGGCGAGTACTCCCAGCTGGGGTCCCGCCACAACGTGGTCCACTGGGGCTGCGGTTGCAAGGAGGTCCGGATCAGCATGGCCGGCCTTCACCGCTACTACTACTTCCTCACCGGGGACGAACGTATCGGCGAGCTTCTCTCCGAGGTCCGCGACGCCGAGCACGCGCTGGACCGGATGGACCCCATGCGTGAGTTCTACGAGCGGACCCCGGAACGGACGCACATCCGGATAGGGCCCGACTGGTCCGCCCTGGTGTCCAACTGGTTCAGCGAATGGGAACGCACCGGCGACACCCAGTGGAAGGACCGGATCACCAAGGGCATCGGCCAGCTTGAGGCCATGCCCCACGGGCTGCTCTCCGGACCCACCCTGGAGCTTGACGCCTCGGCCCTGGACCTGCACCACATGTTCACCGGGACAGAGGGCGGCTTCCACATGATCATCGCCTTCGGCGCCCCGCAGGTGTGGATGGAGGTGGCCGAGGCGCTGGACCATGGCGGCTTCCGCCGGATGCTCGCCGACTTCGGCAGGTTCTACGCCCTGCCGGAAGCCGAAAAGCAGCGTCTCACCGGCGGCGCACTGGACGACACCCACTTCAGTTGGCCGTCCATGGCCACCGGAATGATGGCCTACGGCGCCTGGTGCTACCGCGACGAGGAACTCGCTGCCACTGCCTGGAAAATCCTGCTGGAGAACGCCGGGGGCGGGCTGACAACCCCGTTCGCCGCATCGCTGCAGCAGGCACAGACCTGGCGTCCCGTCGTCGAACACCCCAACATCTCCACCAACTGGGCCTCCCAGTGGGGCCTCAACGCCATGCTCTGCCTGGAACTGATCGGCCCGCCGGGGGAGCCCCGCTGGGCCAGGCACCCCCGTGACCTGACCCGCATCACCAACTGAACAGCACCAACACAACTGCACCAACCGACCCCGGTGAACTGAACTGCCGGACCCAACCCCGAAGAAGTGGACAAAGGAACAACATGATCACCAGAAAACTCAGCCTGGCCGCCGCCGTCGTGACCGCCACGGCACTGACTCTGACTGCATGCGGGGGCGGTGAGACCCCGTCGGCGGACCTCTCAACGATCAACGTGATGGCTCCGTTCCTGGAAGCACAGCCGCCCACACCTGACGGAGCCGTGCAGCAGAAATTGGAGGAACTCACCGGCAAGGACGTCAACATCACCTGGACGCCGAACGCCTCCTACGAAGACAAGATGAACATCACCCTTGCCTCATCTGAGATCCCGCACGTCCTGGTGGTCCAGAGCAAATCCCCCGGGTTCGTCAAGAACGCTGAGGCCGGCGCCTTCTGGGACCTCACGGACAAGTTGGACGAGTACCCCAACCTCAAGACCACCTTCCCGGAGGTGCAGAACAACGCCAGCGTTAATGGCAAGGTCTACGGCATCTTTCGGGCACGCGGACCGATGCGTGCGGCCGTGATGTTCCGCCAGGACTGGCTGGACAAGCTGGGCCTGAAAGCTCCGGAAACCACGGAGGATCTCTACAACGTGGCCAAGGCCTTCACCGAACAGGACCCGGACGGCAACGGGCAGGATGACACCTGGGGCATCACCATCCCCAAATGGGGTGCGCTGGGATCCAACAGCCCCTACGACATCATCGAAGAATGGTACGGCGCCGGTAACCGGTGGACCGAAAAGGACGGCAAGCTGATCCCGAGCTTCGAGACCGAGGAGTTCCTCGAAGCCAACCGCTTCGTCAAAAAGATGTTGGACGAGAAGCTCATCAACCCCGACTTCGCCACGTTCGACGGCACTAAGTGGAACGAGCCGTTCTTCAACGGCAAGGGCGGCATCATTGTCGACGTCGACTCCCGCGTCAGTGTCCTCATCAACCTCTTCAAGCAGGCCAACCCCAACGACTTCGAAAACAAAGTGGGTTTCGTCGGCAACCTCAAGGGACCGGACGGCGAACTCAACGCACACCCGACCGATGGTTACTCAGGCTTCCTGGCCATTCCCAAGACCAGCGTCCGCACCGAGGCTGAGCTGAAAACGGTGCTGGAGTTCCTGAACACCATGAACGGCAAGGAAGTAGCCACGCTTTTCAACAACGGCATCGAAGGCGTGAACTTCGCCGTCGAGGACGGCAAGGCAGCCACCATCAAGCCCGAAACCCCCGAGGGCAAGGTCGTCAACACGGACATCAAGAGCTACGCGCAGCTGGGCACCAACGTCACCGGCAACAACTTCTACCCGGTCAAGCAGGCGTCGGATTACGAGCAGAAAGTCTTCGACAAGCGCGTTGAGGTCATGGCCGAGGATCTGAAGAGCGCCGTTTACAACCCGGCCGCGGCTTTCGTGTCACCCACTTACGTGGCGAAGGGCGCGCAGCTGGACAACATCGTGGCGGACGCCCGGATCAAGTACCTGGCCGGCCAAATCGATGAGCAAGGACTGAAGGACGCCATCAAACTGTGGAAGACCAGCGGCGGCGACAAGGTCCAGGAAGAGATCAACAAGCTCTGGCAGGACAGCAAGTAACAGACCTCCGGCGCCGCCCGGCCGGTCCGCACACCCTGCGGGCCGGCCGGCGGCGGATCCTTACCACCAGAAAGGAGGCCTGAATGTCGCAACTGACAGACGCACTGGCCTCGAACATCGGCGCCGGCGACGGAGCCGGCACGGAGTCCGGCCAAGGCAAAGCTAAGAAACCCGCCAAGCCCCCGAAGGTCCCGCGCGGCAAGTTTTCGATCCATCTCGCGCATTACAAATGGCTGTACCTGCTGTTGCTGCCCGGCGTGCTGTATTTCGCGGTGTTCCGCTACGCCCCGATGTACGGGGTGTCAATCGCGTTCAAGGATTACGTTCCGTTCCTGGGTGTGAACGCCAGCCCGTGGGTGGGGTTCCAGCAATTCCAGGATTTCTTCGCCAACCCGGACTTCGGCCGGCTGCTGGGCAACACCCTGATCCTGGCGTTCCTGAGCCTGGGCATCGCGTTCCCGCTGACCATTGTGCTGGCGCTGCTGCTGAACGAGGTCCGCCTCTCCATCCTCAAACGAACCGTCCAGACCCTCGTCTACATCCCGCACTTCCTGTCCTGGACCATCGTGGCGTCGCTGAGCTTCCTGCTCTTCGCCCTGGACTTCGGGCCGCTGTTCCTGTTCATCAACAACGTCCTGGGCACCGACATCGACTTCCTCTCCGACCCGGCCTGGTTCCGGCCGCTCATTGTGCTGCAGGATATCTGGAAGAACACCGGCTGGGGGACTATCATCTTCCTCGCCGCCCTGGCCACCGTGGACCAGGACCAGTACGAGGCCGCGATCATCGACGGCGCCGGCCGGTTCCGCCGGGTCTGGCACATCACCCTGCCCGGGATCCGCTCCACCATCATCGTGATGCTGATCCTGGCGATCGGGCAGATGCTCAACACCGGTTTCGAGCAGATCTACCTCATGACGAACGCCTTGAACCGCGGGGTGGCTGAGGTCTTTGACACCTACGTGTACTTCGTGGGCATCACCCAGGGCGCCTACAGCTACTCCACCGCCGTGGGTCTGTTCAAGTCCCTGGTGGGCATCGTGCTGATCTTCGGCACCAACGCCCTGGCCAAGCGATTCAACCAGAGCGGACTGTTCTAATGAAGATTCACAACACCACCGGCGGGCGGATCTTCGACGCCGCCAACTACGTCTTCCTGAGCCTGATCGGCATCATCACGCTGCTGCCGTTCGTCTACGTGTTCGCCGGCTCCTTCGCGACCGAAGCGGAAATCACCCGGCGGGCCTTCTTCGTCTGGCCCGAGCAGTTCAGTCTGGGCGCCTACGAATACATCTTCTCCACGCCCGCGTTCATCCGTGCCCTGGTCACCACGGTGCTGGTCACCGTTGTGGGCACCGTGGTGCAGCTGGTCCTGACCGTCACCATGGCCTACCCGCTGGCCAAACGGAACCTCCGCGGCCGCCAGCTCATCATGTCCCTGGTGGTCTTCGCCATGGTCTTCTCCGGCGGCATGATCCCCACCTTCCTGCTCGTCAAGGACCTCGGCCTGCTCAACTCCTACTGGGCGCTGATCCTGCCCGCGGCCATCAACCCGTTCAGCCTGATCATCATCAAGAACTTCTTCCAGGAACTCCCCGCCGAGCTGGAGGAATCGGCGAAGATGGACGGCGCCACCGAAGTAGGAATCCTCTGGCGGATCCTGCTGCCGCTCTCCAAACCGGTCCTCGCAACGTTCGCGCTGTTCTACGCCGTGGGCATCTGGAACGACTTCATGTCACCGCTGCTCTACCTGAGCGACAACTCCAAATGGACGCTGCAGATGTACCTGCGCCAGGTCACCGCCTCCTCCGACCTCCTCGGCACCGGCAACGTGGACCCCAACTACATCCCGCCCGAACAAAGCATCAAGTTCGCCGTAATCGTGGTGGCCACCCTGCCCATCCTCATCTTCTACCCCTTCCTGCAAAAACATTTCGCCAAGGGCATGCTCATCGGCTCGGTCAAGGGCTGACGGCCCTGGCCGCACCCTGAGGTGTCTGGTAACCAACAGAAAGCAACAGCATGAAAATCCTGCTCGCCGGAGATTCCACGGTGGCAAACTGCCCCACTTACGAGTACCCAATGAGTGGCTGGGGAGCGCACCTGCCCCGCCACGTGTACTCCTGGGCCGCGGTGCACAACTTCGCCAAGGGCGGTGCCAGCACGGAGTCCTTCCGCGAGGAAGGGCTCTGGGGGCAGCTGCTCGAAACCGCGGCGGAGGGCGACCTTGTCCTGATCCAGTTCGGGCACAACGACCAGAAGAAGGTCCACCTCGCGGCCAGGACGGGTTACGCCGCCAACCTGCGCACCATGGTGGCGGAGGTCCGTGACCTGGGCGCTGTGCCGGTGCTCTGCACGTCGGTGGAGCGCCGGCACTTCCTGGGCGGGCCGGCTGGACACTCCAGCGTGGACAGCGTCCTGGAGGACAGCCTGGAGGATTACCCTGACGTGGTCCGGGAGCTCGCGCTTGAGCTGCAGCTGCCAGCCGTCGACCTAAACGCCTGGACGCGTGCGCTGTATGTGGAGCTGGGGGTTGCGGAATCGCAGTCCCTGTTCTGCCACTTCGGATCGGGCGAGCACGCGTTCTGGCCGGCAGGGCTGGCGGACAATACGCACTTCTCCCAGCGCGGTGCGTCCCTCGTGGCGGCGGAGGTTGCCGCCCAGCTTGGGCGGCTCGGCTTCGGCCCGGGCGGGGCGGGCTCCCAGGACAGCGCGACGGCGGTACTTCCGACGGCGGTGCTCACGACGGCGAGGCGGGGCTAGGTGGGCGCGCGGCAAGCCAGCACCGGGCTGCTCTACAGCAACCCCCTCGCCGGCCCGGCGGACCTGTCCGGCTGGGTGGCGGAAGGGCCGCTGAGCACGGGAAGCCACAACGGTGCGCTTGAGCTGTCCGGCTCGCTGGACGATGAAGAGTTCGCCGACCACGCGCACTGGACACTCTGGTGCCCCGAGGAGTTCCCTGACGGCATCCGGATCAGCTGGGAGTTCCTGCCCATCGCGGAGCCGGGCCTGGCCATACTGTTCTTCTCAGCCGCAGGCCACGGCGGCCAAGACCTGTTTTCGGCCGGACTCGAAGCGCGGACGGGCTACTACCCGCAGTACCACTCCGGCGATATCGACGCCCTGCACGTGTCCTACTTCCGGCACAAATACGAGTCCGAGCGGGCCTTCCGTACCTGCAACCTCCGGAAAAGCGCCGGCTTTGAACTGGTGGCCCAGGGCGCGGATCCGCTGCCGCCTACCGAGGATGCGGTGGATTTCTACCGGATGGGAGTAGTGAAGGACGGACCTCGTGTGGCCTTTGCCATCAACGGATTGCCGCTCTTTGAATGGTGGGACCCGTCGGACAAAGTGCTGGGCGGCGGCCGCATCGGCTTCCGCCAGATGGCACCGCTGAAGGCCGCCTACCGGAACCTCAGAGTGCAGAAAATCTGACCGGGGCTCGTCACATCCAAGGTTTTGAGCATGACGTTCTCCGATCCAATAGCAAGGTCATCAGTCAGGCCTGATGTTCTGGTTGAGCCTGAAGAAGTTCGTTGGGTCGTATTTTTGCTTGAGTGCCTTGAGCCGGTCGTACTTGGCGGCGCCGTATGCATGCCTGACGCGTTCCTCGCCCTCTTCCATGAGGAAGTTCACGTAGACGCTGGTGTGGTGGGGCGCCAGGGCAGACCAATAGTCCCGGGCCCACTGGCGCTCGGCATCGAAGCCGTCGGCGGTCTTGCTGTTGCCGTTGATGTTGAACGTGAACCCGGCCTGGCGGCCGTTGAAGGCGGTAGCACCGTCGTCGATCCTTCCCACCGCACCGCCCATCTGCCACAGGGCGACGCTGGTGACTGGCGAGGTAATGCGGCTGCCGTACTCAGCCATGACGTCGATGACGTCGTCGCTGAGGGCCGCGACGTCGCACGACCGGACGTAGTAATGCCAGCCGTGCGGGAAGGACGGATCAAACGTCCTTTGGTGCTCGAGGAAGGGCTTGGGCCGGCAAAAATCGAGCACGGGCGAACCGAATTCCTTGAGCGGCCGCAGGACCCGTTCGCCCTCCTCGACCGGTCCCGCGAAGCAGGCCGTGACCGCAAGGACGCGCTTGCCCACCAGGTCTGGCGGGACGATCGGCAGTGCCGGGGCCCTCCGCTGCACGGCGATAGTCATGAGCTCGTCGGGACAGTCCGCGATCCAGTCCCGGTAAAAGCGGAGCACTTCGGGGGCATCTTCCATCGGCCAGAAGACCGGACCAGCCATAACGTAGGGGCCCACTGGGTTCAGCCGGAACTCGAAGTCGGTGACGATGCCGAAGTTCCCGCCGCCGCCCCGCACGCCCCAGAAGAGATCGGCGTTCTGATCCTCGCTGGCCCTGACCAGTTCGCCGTCCGCGGTGACCACGTCCACAGACAGCAGCTGGTCGATGGTGAGTCCGTGCTTGCGCATGACCCAGCCGATGCCGCCGCCCAGCGTGAGGCCCGCAACCCCGGTATGCGTGACGATTCCCGACGGGACGGCGAGGCCGAACTCCTGCGTCTCGCGATCGAGTTCGCCGAGCAGCACGCCGGCCTGGACGCGGACCGTCCGAGCCTCGGGGTCCACGCGGATGCCCTTCATGGGCCCGAGATCGATGAGCATTCCGTCGTCGCACACTGACAGCCCGGGAAAGCTATGTCCGCCTCCGCGCACAGCGGCCAGCAGATTGTGCGAGCGGGCGAACCGGATGGCAGATCGCACGTCTGCGACGCCGGTGCAGCGGGCTACGAGTGCGGGACGGCGATCAATCGATCCGTTCCACACCTTGCGGTGCTCATCGTAACCAGCGTCAGCCGGACGGACGAGGTCGCCCCGAAAGGTTGTTTGTAATTCATCGACAGCAACGCCGTCGATTTCCGTGCTTTGTGCCATGGGACTCACGGACCTCTCGCTCTTCCAGCAGAGTCCCACCGTTGGCACGAACTGGCAAGAGGAAATTGCGGGAGCTCGGGCGTCCCCGTCCGGGGCAAGCTGAGCCGCTAGCCGACCGCCTTCTTCACGAGCTCGACGATCCTTGTCTCGTCCTCGGCCGTGAGCTCCGTGAGGGCGAAGGCGGTTGGCCACATGGTGCCGTCGTCTAGGCCGGCCACGTCGTTAAAGCCGAGGGTTGAATACCGGGTCTTGAACTTGTGCGAGCTTTGGAAGAAGCAGACAACCTTGCCGTCCTTGGCATACCCGGGCATTCCGTACCAGGTCTTTGGTGTGAGTTCCGGGGCGCTGGCCTTGATGATGGCATGAATCCGCTCCGCCATGACGCGGTCCGGTTCCGGCATCTCGGCGATCTTCGCAAGCACGTCGCTCTCCCCATCAACATTGGCGCCGCGTGATCCGCGCCGTGTAGCCGTCTTGAGCTCCTGGGCCCGTTCCTTCATTGCGGCGCGTTCGTCTGCATCGAAGCCGTCGTAGGACTTGGCGCTCGTGCCGGTCTTGTTCGTGTCCGTCATTGCGGGTTTCCTTCCTTGGCGGTCTCTTGGGGTCCACGCTAGTGTCCGGGCGTCAAGGAGGCTTCTCCAGAACTGCTCGAATCCATAACTGCTCGAAGCGGAGATCCCTAGCCGGCGAAGGATCCCTTCGCCGGGGCGGTGCTCTGCCGGACCACCAGTTCGGGGGTGAAGATGACGGCCCGGTGCTTTGGAGTGTTGGAGTCGAGTTCCTCGGCCAACAGCTCGATAGCCGTGCGCCCCAGCGCCTCGGTGGGCTGCCGGATGGAGGAGAGGGGTACCACCGCGGAGACGGCAAAGTCGATGTCGTCATAGCCGATCAGCGCAATGTCCTCGGGAATCCTCAGCCTGTGCGTCATGGTCAGCGACTGCATCACACCCAGGGCCAGGAGGTCGTTGGCGCAGAAGATGCCATCCGGCAGGTCCGCGAGCCCACGCTCCACGAGCATGTTGCCCACGCTCCGACCGGCCAGCACAGTCTGGCCGTCCGAATCCAGGACCTCCAGGGTGGCGTCCGGTTCCTCCTGCACGGCGCGCTGCGCGCCCTGCAGGCGGTCCGCCACCTGGCGGATCGAGGCGGGGCCACCCACAAAGGCGAGCCGACGGCGGCCGGTGTCCAGCAGGTGCCGGGCAGCGAGGTACCCGCCGGCGTCGTCGTCCACTGAGACGGAGCTGTACTTGCTCTCATCGGCGAGCCGGTCCACCAGGACGGTGGGCACGCCGCGCTCACGCAGCTGGTCGAGGCGGTCGGTGACGTCGCCGACGGGGGAGATGAGCAGCCCCTGGACGCGCTGTTCCTGGAACAGGTCGATGTAGTTGGATTCCCGGCTGGCGTTGTGGCCGCTGTCGCCGAGGAGCACGGCGCTGCCCTGGAGTGCCGCGGCGTCTTCGGCGGCCCGCACCACCGATGTGAAGAAGGGGTTGCCGACGTCGAGCACGATCAGCCCGATGGTCCTGCTGTGACCGGCGCGCAACTGGCGGGCGGCGTCATTGCGGACGAAGCCCAGCTCGTTGATGGCACGCAGGACCCGCTCCTTGGTCCGCTGGGAAACCCTGTCCGGGTAGTTCAGGACGTTGGACACCGTGCCCACGGCCACGCTTGCGTGGTTGGCGACGTCCTTAATGCTGGCTGAGCGATTCATGTTTCTCCGTGCTGATATGCCGCGTGCAGCACTTTTCCCGTAGTCCCGGATTGTGGTCTGGAAATTGCTTGACACCTACTTGACTTCAAGAGTACTTTGAATCGTAACAATGAAACGATTCAAAGCTTGGGATGTTCAGGAGAGTTGCAGATGAGGGTGTGTTTCCGCTCCTCGGTCCAGCCAGAGCTGATCGACGAATACCGGCGCCGGCATGCTGCCGTGTGGCCGGAGATGCTCCGTGCGTTGAGAGACGCCGGCTGGAACAACTACTCGCTGTTCCTGGGCGCGGACGGGCTCCTGGTGGGCTATGTCGAATGCGACGATTTCGACGCCGTCCGGGCGCGGATGGCGCTGACCGAGGTCAATGCCCGCTGGCAGGCCGAGATGGCCACATTGTTCGACAATCCGGGCCAGGCCCCCGACGAAGGTTTTCAGGTTCTTGACGAAGTCTTCAATCTTGACCACCAGCTCGCGGTGGCGGAGTCCACCCGCAGCTGACGCATTGGCCCCGTTGGCGGGCCGCAAGAACCACATCACTAAACACCACAGCACAACAGGCCACATCACTAAGGACCGGGAAGAAACCAACATGAATGACGTAGCAACGGCGCTGGGCAGGCTCGGGGAGCTTGCCATCGAGGTCCCCTCGTGGGCCTATGGAAATTCAGGCACGCGCTTTAAGGTGTTCGGCACGCCGGGCACGCCGCGGACGGTGCAGGAGAAGATCGCGGACGCCGCGAAGGTGCACGAGCTGACCGGCCTGGCCCCCACTGTGGCCCTGCATATTCCGTGGGACAAGGTGGATGACTACGCCGTCCTGAAGGAGTACGCGGCCGGCCTGGGCGTAGGCCTGGGCACCATCAACTCGAACACGTTCCAGGATGACGAGTACAAGTTCGGTTCCTTGACGTCGTCGAACGGGTCGGTGCGGCGCCGGGCCATCGCCCATCACCTTGAGTGCATCGAGATTATGCATGCCACGGGCTCGCAGGACCTGAAGGTCTGGCTGGCGGACGGCACGAACTACCCGGGCCAGGACGATCTTCGCGGACGCCAGGACCGGTTGGCCGAGTCGCTGCAGGAGATCTATGCGGGCCTGGGCGGGAACCAGCGGCTGGTCCTGGAGTACAAGTTCTTCGAGCCGGCTTTCTATCACACCGACGTTCCGGACTGGGGTACCTCCTACGCGCAGACCCTGGCGCTGGGCGATAAGGCGATGGTCTGCCTGGACACCGGCCACCACGCCCCGGGCACCAACATCGAGTTCATCGTGATGCAGCTGCTGCGCCTGGGCAAGCTGGGCTCCTTTGATTTCAACTCCCGCTTCTACGCCGACGATGACCTGATCGTGGGGGCCGCGGATCCGTTCCAGCTGTTCCGGATCATGTACGAGGTAATCCGTGGCGGCGGCTTCGGCAAGGATTCCGGTGTGGCGCTGATGCTGGATCAGTGCCACAACCTGGAGGAGAAGATCCCGGGCCAGATCCGCTCGGTCCTGAACGTCCAGGAGATGACGGCACGCGCCCTGCTGGTGGACACCGCAGCCCTGAGCGAGGCCCAGCGGTCCGGGGATGTCCTGGCCGCCAACGGCTTGTTCAACGACGCGTTCTACACGGACGTCCGGCCCATCCTGGCCGAATGGCGTGAATCCCGCGGGCTGCCCGCGGACCCGATGGCCGCCTTCAAGGCCAGCGGTTACCAGAAACAGATCAACGAGGACCGCGCAGGCGGCCAGCAAGCCGGATGGGGCGCCTAAGCAATGACTACGGGAATCAATAAGACAGTCCAGGACCTCATCAGCCGTTCCAACCGCCTGGGTGCGGACAAGCGGAACACCAACTTTGCCGGTGGCAACACCTCGGCCAAGGGCACGGAGAAGGACCCGGTCACGGGTGAGGATGTCCAGCTTTTGTGGGTCAAGGGCTCCGGAGGAGACCTCGGCACACTCAAAGCGGGGAACCTCGCGGTGCTGCGCCTGGACCGGCTGAACGCGCTGAGGAATGTCTACCCGGGCGTTGAGCGCGAAGACGAGATGGTGGCCGCGTTTGATTACTGCCTGCACGGCAAGGGCGGCGCCGCACCGTCGATCGATACCGCCATGCATGGCCTGGTGAACGCCGCGCACGTGGACCACCTGCACCCGGACTCCGGGATCGCCATCGCCACCGCGGTGGACGGCGAGACCCTGACCACCAAGATCTTCGGCAACAAGGTTCTCTGGGTTCCGTGGCGCCGGCCCGGTTTCCAGCTCGGCCTGGACATCGCCGCGATCAAGGACGCCAACCCGCAGGCCATCGGCACCATCCTCGGCGGGCACGGCATCACCGCCTGGGGCTCCACCAGCGAAGAAGCCGAGGCCAACTCGCTGTGGATCATTGAGCAGGCCGAGAAGTTCATCGAGGAGAACGGCAAAGCCGAACCCTTCGGTGCCAAGCTGGCCGGCTATGGCGCGCTCCCGGAAGCGGAAAGAAAAGCCAAGGCCGCCGCGCTGGCACCGGTGATCCGCGGCCTGGCCTCCACGGACAAACCGCAGCTGGGGCACGTCAGTGATGACGCCGTCGTGCTTGACTTCCTGGCAGCGGCCGAGCACCCGCGCCTGGGTGCCCTGGGCACCTCCTGCCCGGATCATTTCCTGCGCACCAAGGTCAAGCCGCTGATCCTGGACCTGCCTGCGGACGCCTCCATCGAGGACTCCATCGCCCGGCTGAAGGAACTCCACACTGCCTACCGCGAGGACTACCAGGCCTACTACGACCGCCACGCGGTACCGGATTCCCCGGCGCTGCGCGGCGCGGACCCGGCGATTGTGCTGGTCCCGGGTGTTGGCATGTTCTCCTACGGAGCGAACAAGCAGACCGCCCGTGTCGCCGGCGAGTTCTACCTCAACGCAATCAACGTGATGCGCGGCGCCGAGGCGATCTCCACCTACGCCCCGATCGAGGAATCCGAGAAGTTCCGGATCGAATACTGGTCCCTCGAGGAAGCCAAGCTCGCGCGCCTCCCGAAGCCGAAATCGCACGCCTCCCGCATCGCGCTGGTCACCGGCGCGGCGTCGGGCATCGGCAAGGCGATCGCCACCCGGCTGGCGTCCGACGGCGCGTGCGTAGTTATTGCCGACCTGAACCTGGAGAGCGCCCAGGCCGTCGCCGCGGAGTTGGGCGGCGCGGACGTCGCCATCGGCGTCCAGGCGGACGTGACCGACGAAGCGCAGATCGCAGCCGCGATCCAGGAGGCGGTGCTGGCGTTCGGTGGCCTGGACCTGGTGGTCAACAACGCCGGCCTGTCCATCTCCAAGCCGCTGCTCGAAACCACCGAGAAGGACTGGGACCTGCAGCACAACGTGATGGCCAAGGGCTCTTTCCTGGTTTCGAAGGCCGCGGCGAAGGTCATGATCGCCCAGGACATGGGCGGGGACATCATCTACATCTCCTCCAAGAACTCCGTGTTCGCGGGCCCGAACAACATCGCCTACTCGGCCACCAAGGCTGACCAGGCCCATCAGGTCCGGCTTCTCGCGGCCGAACTGGGCGAATACGGCATCCGCGTCAACGGCATCAACCCCGACGGTGTGGTCCGCGGCTCCGGCATCTTCGCCGGCGGCTGGGGCGCCAAGCGCGCTGCAGTCTACGGCGTGGACGAGCAGGAACTCGGCAAGTACTACGCCCAGCGCACGCTGCTCAAGCGCGAAGTCCTGCCTGAGCACGTGGCCAACGCCGCCGCGGTCCTCACCAGCAACGAACTGTCCCACACCACCGGCCTCCACATCCCCGTGGACGCCGGGGTGGCAGCAGCTTTCCTCCGATGAGCAGAACCGCATCCCATGCACAGGGCGGTGTCGACGGCGGCGGTACTTCCGCCCGCAGCGTGTTCGCCGCCGTCGACATCGGTGCCTCCTCCGGCCGGGTCATCCTTGGCCGGATCACCGGTTCCATCGTGGAGCTGGAAACGGTGCACCGTTTCCCCAACGGTGTGGTGGAGCTCGACGGCGGCCTCCGCTGGGATTTCGACGCCCTGTTCGCCGAGGTCCTCGCGGGCCTGAGCGCCGCCGCCACCGTGGCGGCCGTGCAGGGCGAGACCATCATGAGCATCGGGATCGACACCTGGGCGGTGGACTACGGCCTCGTCAACGCCGCCGGGGAGCTGACGGCGCAGCCGTTCAGCTACCGCGATGACCGCAGCCGCGCCGCCGTTGCGCCCGTGCACCGGAAACTGGACCCTGCCCGGCTTTACGGCACTACCGGGCTGCAGTTCCTGCAGTTCAACACCCTGTACCAGCTGGCCACGGAGCGGGATCTGGACGGTCTGCAGGCGCTGCTGATCCCGGACCTCATCGCATTCTTCCTGACGGAACAGCGCCGCACGGAATCCACCAACGCCTCAACCACAGGTCTGTTTGACGCCGTCGCGGGGGAGTGGGCCTCCGAGTTCCTCACCGCCCTGGGCCTGCCCAAAGACCTGTTCCCGCCGCTGATCGAGCCCGGCGAAACCGTAGGCACGCTGCTGCCGGAGATCGCGTCCAGGGTGGGTCTGCCGGCCGGCACCAAGGTGGTGGCCGTCGGCTCGCACGACACCGCCTCCGCCGTCGCCGCCGTCCCGTCTGAGAAAGAGAATTTCGCGTACATCTCCTCGGGCACCTGGTCTCTGGTGGGGCTGGAACTGGATCAGCCGGTCCTGACCGAGGCCAGCAGGGCAGCGAACTTCACCAACGAGCGCGGCGTGGACGGCACTATCCGCTACCTGAGGAACATGGGCGGGCTATGGCTGCTCAGCGAATGCCAGCGGACCTGGGCCGCGGAGGGCTTCATCCCGGAACTCGCTGATCTGCTGGCCGCCGCAGCGGCGTTGCCTCCGGGTGGCCCGCAGATCAATCCGGACGATTCCGCCTTCATCGCCCCGGACAACATGCCGGAGCGCATCCGCGCCACAGTCCGCCACACCGGGGAACAACTGCCTGATGACCCCGCGGCCATCACCCGCTGCATCATGGACAGTCTCGCCACGGGCTACGCGCGCACCATCGCGGACGCCGAACGCCTGGCAGACCGCACCGTGGACATCGTCCACATCGTGGGCGGCGGATCCCAAAACAGACTCCTCTGCCAACTCACGGCCGACACCACCGGCAAAAAAGTGGTGGCCGGGCCGGTGGAAGCGACCGCCCTCGGGAATGTCCTGGTCCAGGCCCGTGCTGCCGGGCACGTCAGCGGGGGGCTCACGGAACTGCGCCGACTGGTGGTGTCTTCGCACGAGCTGCAGACGTTCACGCCGCAGCTTTCGCGGCTGTAGCACCCGCCACCCAGCAGCACCTATCAAGCGCGACAGGACCGGACAGCAGCATGCCCCTATTCGACCTTTCCCTTGACCAGCTCCGCGGCTACACCTCGAGGGTCACGCCGCCCGCCGATCTGCAGGACTTTTGGGACGCCACGCTCGACGAGGCCCGGACGTTCCCGCTCAACGCAATGTTCGGGCCGGTCGAGAACCACCTGTCGGTCATCGACACCTTCGACGTGACGTTCGCCGGCTACGGCGGCGCACCGATCAGGGGCTGGCTGCACCTCCCGGCGAACCGGCGCGCCAGAAGCCGGCTGCCCGTCGTTGTCCAGTACATCGGTTACTCGGGCGGCCGCGGCCTCGTCAACCAGGACACCAAATGGGCGCAGGCCGGCTATGCGCAGTTCATCATGGACACGCGCGGCCAGGGCTATGGCGGGATCCTCGGCGAGACGGCGGATCCCCACCCGTCCGCGGGCGAGGTGGCCTACGCGGGGCTGATGACCAGGGGCGCCGGCAGCCGCGAGGACTACTACTACCGCCGCGTGTACGTGGACGCGTTCCGTGCGGTGGAAGCGGCGCAGTCCCACCCCGAGGTGGATCCTTCGCGCGTGGTCCTGGCCGGAATCAGCCAGGGTGGCGGCATTGTGGTGGCGGTTGCGGGGCTGGTGGCGGGAAGGCTCGACGGCGTCATCGCCGCGCTGCCCGACGTCCCCTTCCTGCAGGACTTCCCCCGGTCGATCGACATCGCTGCCCGCGGCCCCTATCCGGAAATCGCGGCGTTCCTGGGCAGGCACCGGGACCGGTACGAGCCGATGCTCGCGGTCCTGAACAATTTCGACGGCGTCAACCTCGCCCGGGCGGCCACCGCACCTGCTCTGTACTCGGTGGCGCAGATGGACGATGTCTGCCCGCCATCCACCGTGTTCGCCAGCTTCAACGCCTACGGCAGCGGCTCCGCGGCACAAAAGGACATCGCGGTCTACCGGTTCAACAACCACGAGGGCGGCCAGGAGCACCACTGGATCAGGCAGCTGCAGTACCTCCGCGAGCTCCTGGCCTGACACCCAAGTGACCAAGTAGGTAGCGCCATCTGTCGTTTTGGACGCTCAAAACGACAGATAGCGCTACTCAGTTGGGGGACGAGGCGACTGACTTAAGCCCGGATTTCCATGTGTGACGGCCGTGATTTTGCGGCGGTCGCAGCCCGCGGTTATGGTTTGCCTATGACAAACCGTTGGTATGCGTATTTTTCGTTGGCTCTGGAGGAGCCCGCGTCTAACTGACACGCATCCATCTTCCTTCAGAGCCAACAGGGCAGAGATCATTCTCTGCCCTTCGCCATTTCTCCGGCGGGTTCTGATCTGGGCCCGCTTCCTATCTGGAACAGGACCCGAACATGAGCACCGCGACAGCCACTCCCTCAAAATCCACGTCCAATCTGCGCGTCAGCGAATTCACGCCGCTGCCCACGCCCCAGGAGCTCATCGCCGAGCTGCCCCTGGATGCCCGGGTGACAGACGTCGTCGAGCGTGGCCGCGACGAAGTCCGGGCCATCATGGACGGCGTGGATGACAGGCTGCTGGTCATCGTGGGCCCGTGCTCCATCCACGATCCCAAGGCTGGACTGGAATACGCCCGCCGCCTGGTCAGCCAGGCCGAGAAGCACCGTGGCGACCTCCTGATCGTGATGCGCACCTACTTCGAAAAGCCCCGCACGACGGTGGGCTGGAAGGGCCTGATCAACGATCCTCGCCTGGACGGCAGCCATGACATGGTCACCGGGCTCCGGACCGCCAGGGAATTCCTGCAGCAGGTCACCGCGCTGGGACTGCCCACCGCCACCGAATTCCTGGAACCCATCAGCCCCCAGTACATGGCGGACCTCATCTCGTGGGGAGCCATCGGGGCGCGCACCACCGAGAGCCAGATCCACCGCCAGCTTGCCTCCGGTCTCTCCATGCCCATCGGCTTCAAGAACGGGACCGACGGCGACCTCCAGGTTGCGCTCGACGCGTGCGGCGCCGCCGCTGCCGCCCAAGCATTCCTGGGGATCGACGGCGATGGCCGGGCCGCGCTGGTGGCCACTGCCGGGAACCCGGACACCCACGTCATCCTCCGAGGTGGACGGAAGGGCCCCAATTACTCAGCGGCCGACGTCGAAAGCGCCTCCGCCAAGCTCGCCGGCAAGGGGCTCAACCCCCGGCTGATCGTGGACGCCAGCCACGCCAACAGCGGCAAGAGCCACCACCGGCAGGCGGAAGTGGCGCTGGAAATCGGCGCACAGCTGGAGGACGGCGGCGAGGCGGCACAGGCCATCGCGGGTGTCATGCTGGAGAGCTTCCTGGTGGGCGGAGCCCAGAACCTGGATGTCACCGAGCATGCGGCGGGCCGGGCGGAACTGGTCTACGGGCAGAGTGTCACGGACGCGTGCATGGATTGGGACGTCTCCGTTTCGGTCCTCGATCAGCTCGCGGCGTCCGCCCGGAAGCGCCGGACCGCTTAATGATTGCCCGGATGACTTTCACTACAGCCCCATGAACCTCTAGAGTATCTAACACATGGTTGGTGGATGGCTCAGCATCGGCACACCGAAATATGAATCAAAGCTGGGGTACTGTCGTCATCCATCAGCAAAGGAATAGGGAAATGTCCGCAGAACAGAACTTCTCGAACGCGAAGTTCCTGACCGTGGCCGAAGTGGCCGAGGTCATGCGCGTCTCCAAAATGACCGTCTATCGGCTGGTCCACTCCGGCGAAATGCCCGCCGTGCGTTTCGGCCGGTCGTACCGGGTGCCGGAGAGCGCCGTCGAGCAGTACCTCAAGGGTGCTGTGGTGGACGGGCACTCCGAAACCGCCTGAGCATTACCTGCGGTCAGTGGGCATCGCCAAGAAGCGGTACCCTGTTAAGGAACGTTTTACGTCATTGTAAGAATCTGTCAGTTGTTTCAGTCTGTAGCTCTGTCCACGGACCATTTCCATCAGACAGGTACTGCATCTAGTTTGTGAGGAACTTTCGTGGGTTCAGTTATTAAGAAGCGTCGCAAGCGTATGGCCAAGAAGAAGCACCGCAAGTTGCTTCGTAAGACCCGTCACCAGCGCCGCAATAAGAAGTAGAGATACTTCGACAAGCGTGAAATGCCCGTTGCCTATCCGGCAGCGGGCATTTTTTGTCTCCGCGAGGTCGCCATCGACGTTTCACCGTCGCTTAGCGTTCAGCCTTTCCCAACCCTCGCAAGCTCGGGCCGGGACCCGCGGGCTTTCACTTCCGCCGATAGGCGGTCCGGCGGTCGCTGGGCGACCTCTGTCCCGCGATCGACGGCGATGCGCTCCTACGCGAAACATCGACGGCGACCGCTGTGGCGGCAGCTTATGCCCGGGGGCCGCGCATCCGGGAGTATCCGCGCCAGAGCCCGTAGACGGCGCCGCCGGCCGTTGCTGCCTTGAGCCCCAGGGTGGCGGCGCGGCGGCCGGAACGGAAGTCGTAGACCGGCCAGTTGTTGTCCCGCGCGTGGCGGCGGAGCCTGGCATCAGGGTTGATGGCTACCGGGTGCCCCACGAGGGTCAGCAGCGGGATGTCATTATATGAGTCGCTGTAGGCCCAGCACCGCTTGAGGTCCAGGCCTTCGGCGTGGGCCAGGGCCTGCACTGCCACTGCCTTGGCGGAACCGTGCAGGATGTCGCCCACCAGCCGGCCGGTGTACATGCCGTCGGCAACCTCGCCCACGGTGCCCAAGGCTCCGGTCAGGCCGAGCCTGGTGGAAATGACCGCGGCAACCTCGATGGGGGTTGCGGTAACCAGCCAGACCCGCCGGCCCACGCGCAGGTGCTGCTGCGCCAGTGCCTTGGCGCCGGGCCAGATCCTGGACGCGATCATTTCGTCGTAGACCTCTTCGCCCAGGGCCTTGACGTCTTCCACGGTGATGCCCTCGGCGAGGGTGAGGGCGGAGTCGCGGACAGCGTGGACATCGTCCATGTTCTCGCCGCGCGCCACAAATTTGAACTGCTTCCATGCGAACCCCGCAGCCTGCGTCAGGGTGAAGGCGCCGCGTTGGTGCATCTTGCGGGCAACATGGAAGAGGCTGGCGCCTTTCATGAGGGTGTTATCGACGTCGAAGAAGGCGGCTTCGCCGGTCTGCATCAACGCATCCGGCTGGGTCACCACAGCGACGTACTTCTCCTCGGGCATGTCCACGAGTCTAGTCAATACTCGGTGACCAAGATTTCAGTGCCAGCGCGAGTGCCAGCGCTCGCCCGGATACCCGCGTCGCCGTACGCCCCGCCGTCGGCCGCTGTCCTCTGCCCAGCTCTCTGCCCTGAAGGGCGATACGGTTAAGGCATGGCAAAACCCGAGGTAGTCCTCATCACCAAAGCAGACTGTCACCTGTGTGCAGGAGCGCGCGACGCCGTCGGACGCGTTACTGCCTCGCTGGGACTCGGGTGGACGGAACAGCAGGTGGACGAGCTGCCGGAACTGCGTGAGCGGTACGCGGAGGAAATCCCCGTAGTCCTGGTGGATGGAATCCAACGCGATTTCTGGAAGATCGACGAAGCCCGGCTGGAGCGCGTCCTCAAACGCGCCATGGCCCAATCGGAAAGCGGCCTCGCAGAATGACACCGGCTTTGTTGGCACCAGCGGCGGGGCTCTAGAGTGGAGTCACGACGCGATGGGATGGAGGGGATAGTGACTTCACTGGATCCATCTCCCCATGCTGTCCAAGGTACAGAGGCTGGCCACAGTACACAGCCCGTCCACGGTGCCGAGTCCACCAAACAAATACCGCCCGCAGCGGTGGCCCGGCTGACCATCTACCTGCGCGCCCTTAACACGCTGCTGTCCGACGGCGTCGAACGGGTATCTTCGGAATCGCTGGCGGAAGCGTCAGGAGTGAGCTCGTCAACCCTTCGCAAGGACCTTTCCTATGTGGGTTCCTACGGCACGCGCGGAGTGGGCTACGAAGTGCAGTACCTGAGCCGTCACATCTCCGCAGCCCTAGGGCTGACCCACGACTGGAAGGTCGCCATTGTTGGCGCGGGTAACCTCGGCAAGGCCCTGGCCCGTTACGGCGGCTTCGAGTCCCGCGGGTTTGACGTCGTGGCAATTTTCGACGCCGACCAGATGGTGGTGGGCAATGAAGTCGGCTGGCTGCGCGTCAGCGACGCTGCGGACATGGAGGCCGTGTTGCAGCGGACGGGCGCCAACATGGTGGTCCTGGCACTTCCGGCCCACGTGGCGCAGGCCGTGTGCGACCGCGTGGTGGCGGCCGGCGTCCGCAGCATCCTGAGCTTCGCCCCCGTTATGCTGCAAGTCCCCGAGGGCGTCAACCTCCGCAAGGTGGATATGGCCACCGAACTGCAGATCCTCGCCTATCACGCACAACGGGCGCAGACCCCGGACCAGACCGCCTAGTTCGTCGGCGGCTGATGGGGCCCACGTCCGTTAGGGTGTGGATGCGACTCGTTGGTACTACTGCCCGTAGGGGTTGCCAGGCGTGGTGCCCGGGGCGCCGTACGGGTTAGCGAACGGCTGCTGCTTGCGGAAGTAAGGTGCCGCGGCCGGCAGGTAGAGCAGCACGATCGCTGCGATCCCGGCCAGCGTCCCCACGGTTCCAAGGCTCGGTGGTCCGAAGAGGCCGAAAATGGACAGTGCCGCGAAAACGGTACCGAGGATGCGGGCCCAGTTCTTGCCCTTACGGACGAAGAACGCCACCAGCGCGTACAGCCCAGCGCCGATGATGGCGAAGACCACGAGCGACCCGGCGAGGACACCCTTGAAATCGTCAAAGGCAAACTCCGTGCCGGTAGCGCCACCGCTGCGCATGGCGTCTTCGAAGGCGCGGCGCATCGCCGGGTCATCGAGCATGCCAATGCCCATCAGCAGGCTGATGACATACACAACACCCGCGCCAATCAGCAGCCAGAACGAGATGTTGACCAGCTGGGGAACCCCGTTGGATCCCGTGGCCTGCGGCTGCTCGGACGGGTACTGCGTGTAAGGGGACTGCCCGTACGGCTGTTGACCATAAGGCGGAGGCGTGGGCTGGCCGAACTGCGGCGGGTTGTTCTGGCCATACTGCGGGGCGTTTTGCCCGTACTGCGGTCCGTTTTGCCCGTACTGGGGTGCCGGGGGAGTCTGCTGGCCATACTGCGGTGCGTTTTGCCCGTACTGGGGCGCCGGCGGTGTGGGCTGCCCGAACTGCGGGCTGTTCTCGCCGTATCGGGGCGCTGGCGGCTGGTTGCCGGGCTCGGGCTCGTTCGGAACGGGAGGCGGGACAGGCGTGCTCATGAGCGGTCCTTTGCAGGTCGGATGTCAGTTCGGCTGCTGGGTGCAGTCCAACTGGCCTGCCCCCAGTACGGCATACTTCCCACCGTACCCCCGGCGGGTGCCGCGGGGGATCATTCCGGAGAGGTATTCCCACAGAACTCAGCGGGGGTCGCGCAAGACTGTGTTTCTACTGGATCCGGTCTACGCGCGGCCCTTGGCGGCGTTGAACCAGGCCTGCGAGTTCGGCAGCCACATGAGCACCGTTGCCGCGGCGCTGATGAGGAAGCCCAGCCAGTTGTTGCCGATGCCTTGGCCCATGCCGCCGCCGCCCACGCTGCCGCCAAGCACGGCGAGCACCAGCGAAACGCCGGCCACGATGGTCAGCGCAAGTCTTGCCCATTCCTTGCCCTCCTTCATCTTCAGGACCAGGACAATCTGGGCCGCCGCCAGGGCCAGTGCCACCAGGACGAGCAGGAGGACCACAACGGCCAGCCCGGGTGCCACGACGAACAACGCCAGCGAACCCAACACGCCGAACAGGCCGCCAAGGACTCCCAGCATGCCGCCGATGAGCCAGATCCAGTACGAGACCTTGAGCTCGGTGGGCAGCCCGGTCACGCTGAACATGCCGGAGAACCCGGCCTTGGGCATAACGTCGTTGAAGTTGCGGGGGCCGTCGGTTGGCATCTCAAAACGGAGGCCGCCCGGCTGGCCCGGCTGGTTGTATGGCTGGCCGGGCTGCGGGTAGGCCTGGCCCGGCGCGGGATAAGCCTGGCCCGGCTGCGGGTAGGCGGGTGGCGGCTGGTAGCCGGCCGGAGGAACGTTCCGGGCAGGAGGAACGTGGCCGGCAGGCGGCTGAGTGGCAGGCGGCTGAGTGACGGGCGGCTGGGCGCCGGGTTGCTCGGCGTCGGGCTGCTGGGGCTGCTGGGGCTGCGGTACTTCACTGTTGCTCATGGGTCACACTGTAGACCGCGGATCCGCCGGTATCTAGGGGATAAAACAAAGCACCCCGGCCGCCAGATTCCGGGGAAACATGGCGGCCGGGGTGCTTCAGGAAGAAAACTATGCTGCGGGTGCGATGAACGCGAGCTCCAGGTTGACGGCAACCTTGTCGCTGACCAGCACGCCGCCGGCTTCCAGCACGGCGTTCCAGGTCAGGCCGAAGTCCTTGCGGCTGATGGT
This sequence comes from Pseudarthrobacter sp. MDT1-22, assembly GCF_054511035.1. Classification (NCBI taxonomy): domain Bacteria; kingdom Bacillati; phylum Actinomycetota; class Actinomycetes; order Micrococcales; family Micrococcaceae; genus Pseudarthrobacter; species Pseudarthrobacter sp. MDT1-22. Next base: position 157,398 of record NZ_JBTNDK010000005.1, read on the forward strand.
GGTTTCGGCGGAGACGCCGGCGCGGGTCATGCCGAACGGGTCCACGGCCACGCCGTTGAACTCGGTCTCAAGGGCAACGGGGCGGGTGACGCCCTTGATGGTGAGGTCCCCGGTCAGCTCGTAGCTGTTGCCCTTGGCCACGAGGCTGTTGGAGACGAAGGAGATTTCCGGGAAGGCCTCGACGTCGAAGAAGTCTTCGCCGCGGACGTGGCCGTCGCGGTTGACATCGCCGGAGTCGAAGCTGGCGGTCTGGATGGTGGCGCTGATTTTGGAATCGGCCACGTTGTCGGCGAGGTCCAGGGTTGCCACGGCATCCTTGAACTGGCCGCGGACCTTGCTGATGCCTGCGTGCCGGACGGTGAAGGCGATCTCGCTGTGCGAGTTGTCGAGGGTCCAGGTGCCGGTGGTGACGTCTGCGGGAAGAGTCATGGTGTTTCTCCTTGGGTTTGTCGGGTGGTACGTCCGGATAGCTTGACGCTTCATCTGTTGAATCCTCAACTATCCGCTGCATCCAGTATAAACATGCATTTGCATGTTTTGTTCCCCGTTCCGGAACATTTTTCCAAAAGTTTGAGTTCTACTGGATGTAGAAGATTTCGGATAGCACGCCATCTTTGAGAAACTGGTAAACATGCCCCAATCCACTGTCCATCTGCTCCGCCACGGCGAGGTCCACAATCCTGACCGCGTTCTGTACGGCAGGCTGCCCGAATTCCACCTCTCCGAGCTGGGCCGCGAAATGGCGCAGATGCTCGCCGCCCACTTCGCCGAACGTGCCGCGCGCGGGGCAAGGATCGTCTATCTCGCGGCGTCGCCGCTGGTCAGGGCGCAGGAAACAGCGGCCCCCACGGCGGAGGCGCTTGGTCTGGAACTCCACACGGACAGCCGCATCATTGAAGCGGAAAACTACTTCCAGGGCATGAAGGTCACCAAGGCCGAGCTCCGGAAGCCCAAGCACTGGCCCCACCTGGTCAACCCGTTCCGGCCGTCCTGGGGCGAACCGTACAAGGCACAGGCCGCGCGCGTCATGTCAGCTGTTGAGGACGTCCGGCTCCGGGCCATCGAACTGGCCGCCGGGGACTACGGAACCGATGGCCCGGAAGCCATCATGGTCAGCCACCAGCTCCCCATCTGGGCCACCCGCCTCAGTGCCGAAGGCAGGCCGCTGTGGCATGACCCGCGCAAACGCGAGTGCACGCTGACGTCCATCACCTCCCTGGTGTTCGACGACGACGGCTCGCTCCTGCGCGTTGAGTACAGTGAGCCCGCTGCCGTACTTCTTCCCGGTGCCGCCAGCACCCCCGGAGCCTGACATGACTGGCCCTCGCGCAACGTCCCGCGCAATTTCAGGCACAGCGTCCCGCCGTGCCGTTCTCGCGGCCGGCGGGGCCGCCCTGACCGCCCTGACCCTGGGCCTGTCCGCCTGTGCGCAGGAAGACGCCCTCGCCAAGCAGGCCAAAGCCGGCGACAACAAGAACTACGTGGCCGGGGACGGCTCGGTGACCGAGTTCACCGCGGCGGACCGCAAGGCCGCCGTCGCCATTAACGGCACGCTGTTCAACGGCACCCAGATAGCCCCCGCGGACTTCCAGGGCAAGGTGACGGTCCTGAACTTCTGGTTCGCCGCCTGCGCACCCTGCCGCGTTGAAGCACCCATCCTGGAAGAGCTGCACAAGGACTTCAAGGACCAGGGCGTGCAGTTCTTCGGCGTCAACCTCCGCGATGAAAAAGGCACCGCAGAGGCCTTCGACAAGACCTTCAACCTGACCTACCCCAGCTTCGACGACAAGAACGGCGGCGTGCTCCTGGCCGTTTCCGGCCTGGTCCCGCCGGGGGCAGTCCCCACCACGCTGGTCCTGGACAAGCAGGGCCGCGTGGCCTCGCGCGTGCTGGGCGAAATCCAGAAGGGCACCCTCAAAGCCCTCATCACCGCCGCCGTGGCAGAGTAGCGGCGGCCCGGACCGTGAACAGCCCCTTCGCCGAAACCATCCTGAACGGCTCGCTCCTGCTTGCCATCCCGGTGGCGCTGCTCGCCGGCCTGGTGTCCTTCCTGTCGCCGTGCGTGCTGCCCCTGGTGCCCGGCTACCTAGGCTACGTCACGGGCCTGAGCGGCGTGGACCTGGAGAAGCAGAAGCGCGGCCGGATGCTGGCGGGCATCGGGCTTTTTGTGCTGGGGTTCTCGGTGATTTTCGTGCTTCTGGGCGGCGCGTTCGGCCAGCTCGGCACCCTGATCACCGGCTCGCAGAATGCCTGGATCACCCAGCTGCTGGGGCTCCTGGTCATCCTCATGGGCGTGGTGTTTATGGGCGGTTTCGGCTGGCTGCAGCGTGATGCGAAGATCCATGCCAAGCCGCCGGCCGGCCTGTGGGGCGCGCCGTTGCTGGGCCTCACGTTCGGTCTGGGCTGGGCCCCGTGCATCGGGCCCACCTACTCTGCCGTCCAGCTCCTGAGCCTGTCCGGCGGTTCCTCCGCAGCCAAGGGTGCCTTCCTGGCGTTTGTCTACAGCCTGGGCCTGGGCATCCCGTTCCTGCTGATCGCCCTGGCGGTGCGACGCGGCATGGGCGTGATGTCCTTCTTCCGCACGCACCGCCTGGCCATCCAGCGGATCGGCGGGGGGATCCTGGTGGTGCTGGGCCTGCTGATGGCCAGTGGCGTCTGGGGCACCTGGGTCACCGAATTGCAGTACTGGTTCCAAACCGATGTGAAGTTGCCGATCTGATGAGCGAGCGCGTGAAAGCAAACAAGAAGTCCCCGGCACCCATTGCCGCCGCCAAAACTGAGGCGGCGCTGCCTGTCCTGGGGCCGGTGGAGATGCTGCGTTGGGCCTGGACCCAGCTGACCAGCATGCGCACGGCGCTGTTCCTGCTGCTGCTCCTGGCCGTTGCCGCGGTTCCCGGTTCGCTGTTCCCGCAGCGCCCGGCCAACCCGTCCATCGTGACGCAGTACATTAAGGACAATCCGGACTACGGGAAGCTGCTGGACACCCTGCAGCTCTACGACGTCTACTCGTCGGCCTGGTTCTCGGCCATCTACATCCTGCTGTTCATCTCGCTGATCGGCTGCGTGGTCCCGCGCGCCATCGCCCACTACAGGGCCATGCGCTCCCAGCCGCCGCGGACCCCCAAACGTCTCTCCCGCCTCCCCGAGTACGGCACCCTGGTGGTTCCCGCCGACGCCGGCCTCCCGGCGTCGGACGCCATCCGCAGTGCCGCCGGGGTGCTGAAGAAGCGCGGCTACCGCGTTGACGTGAGGGACGACGACGGCGCGCGGCCGTCTTTGGGCGCCGAGCGCGGCTTCGCCAAGGAGGTGGGGAACCTCGTGTTCCACACGTCGCTGATCGGCGTGCTGGTTTCGGTCGCCGTGGGCGGCCTGTTCGGCTACAGCGGCCAGCGCATCCTGGTGGAGGGCGACACCTTCGTGAACACGCTGGTGGGCTACGACCAGTTCACCCCCGGCGCCAACTTCCAGTCCAGCCAGCTGCAGCCGTATTCCATCCAGCTGGACAAATTCGACGTCTTGTTTGACCGCGAATCACCAGGAAAAATCGGCCAGCCCATCGACTTCAACGCCGAAGTCACCACGCGGGAAACCCCGGACTCGCCCGCCAAGCAGGAAGTCCTGAAGGTCAACGATCCCGTGACCCTGGGCGGCACCAGCATCTACCTCACCGGCAACGGCTACGCGCCCGTGGTGACCATCCGTGACGGCGCCGGCAACGTGGCCATGCAGGGTCCCGTGGTGGCCAAGCTCCAGGGTGACAACTACTACTCGTCCCTGGTGATCAAGGTCCCCGACGCACGGCCCGAACAGCTGGGCTTTGTGGGGTTCTTCCTGCCCACGGCGTTTATCACCGAGGAGGGGGTGTCCTTCAGCGGCGATCCGGACCTTTTCAACCCGCAGCTGACCCTGAACTCGTACTTCGGGGACCTTGGCCTGGACGCTGGCTCGCCGCAGAACGTCTTTGAACTGGACGTCAGTGACCTCACGCCGCTGAACGCCCGCAACCTGGACGCCGGCGGCATTACCCTGGCTCCGGGCAGCACCTACACCCTGCCGGACGGCAAAGGCAGCATCAGCTTTGACAGCGTGAAGCGCTACGTGGGCGTGGACATCCACCACAACCCGGGCCAGCTCTACGCCCTCATTTTCGCGCTGCTGGCCGTGGGCGGCCTGATCGTCTCGCTCTACGTGAACCGGCGCCGCGTCTGGGTGCGGACCGGGACCCACGAGGACGGCCGCACCATGGTGGAGTATGGCCTGCTTGCCCGCGGTGAGGACCACCGGCTCGTCGCGGAAGCGGTTGCCGTCAGGAAGCTGCTGTCCGAAGAGTGGCAGCTTGCGGATTCTGATTCCGGCGAATCTGCTGACGATTCCGACTCCAGCGTCACCCAGCAAACTCCCAGCCGCCAGGGCGATAATGGCGCAGACTCGCTCACCACCCCAGCGGGCCCCACCGGGCCGAAAAAGGACCAGTAATGCCGTTCGCCATCAACGAAACCATGGGCCAGTACAGCGAGCTGTTTATGCTGCTCGCCGCCGGCACGTACACCGTGGCCTTCATCGCCTTCGCCTGGGACCTCGCGAAGAGCAGCAGGGCGCTGCGCGCCATTGACCTGAAGGCGGCCGAGGCTGCCGGAACCAAGGTGCCCGCGATGGCCGGCACTTCTGCTGGCTCAGCCGCGGTAGCCGACACTGTGGCAACCAACAGGGTGGACTCGCACCTGGCCGGACCCGTGGGCCGGGCCGAGCGGCCGTCGTCGTCCGTGGCCAAGCGGGGCGGCGACGCTTCCGGGGCAGGGCAGACGGCCGACGCCGATATGCGCTACGCGGCGGAACGCCGCGTTCCGGCGCGGGTCGCCGTTGCCCTCACCGTTCTCGGCGTGCTGATCCATGCCGCCGGCGTCATCACGCGTGCCGTGGGTGCAGGCCGGGTGCCGTGGGGCAACATGTACGAGTTCCTGACCACCGGCGCCTTTGTGGCCGTGGCCGTTTTCCTGCTGGTGCTGATCCGCCGCGACCTGCGGTTCCTGGGCACGTTTGTGGTGGGCCTGGCCATCATCATGCTGGTGGCCGCCTCGGTTGCTTACTGGACCCCCGTGGGCCACCTGGTCCCTGCGCTGCAGAGCTACTGGCTGATCATCCACGTCTCCATCGCGGTGCTCTCCTCCGCACTCTTCACCCTCACGTTCGCCATGTCCGCCCTGCAACTGGTGCAGTCCCACCGGCAAAAGACGGTGGCTGCCGGTGGTGCTGACAAACTTGGTTTTATGCGACTGGTTCCCTCGGCACTGAGCCTGGAAAACCTGTCCTACCGCATCAACGCCATCGCCTTCATCGGCTGGACCTTCACCCTCATGTTCGGTGCCATCTGGGCTGAAAAAGCCTGGGGCCGGTTCTGGGGCTGGGACACCAAGGAAGTCTGGACCTTCGTGATCTGGGTGGTCTACGCGGGCTACCTGCACGCCCGCGCCACACGTGGCTGGACCGGCACCCGCGCCGCGTGGCTGTCGATCGTCGGCTACCTCTGCGTGGTCTTCAATTTCACCATCGTCAACCAGTTCTTTAACGGTCTGCACTCCTATTCGGGCCTCTGAACTGGGGTTTCTCCGGCTGTCCTTGGCAACGGTCGACTGATACGCCAATCGATGTATGAATAAGGGTGTTGCCCCGCAGACGGTGATGCTACCTTGGTGGGAGTTGTCAGTGATGAAGCTCGCAGACAGCTAGCTGCGTTTTTTGCCGAGGTGCCCATGAACTATGTTCTCGCCCTTGACGTCGGGACCAGTTTCACCGCCGCCGCCATAGTTCGAATTAATCACGACGCTTCACTTGTCCCGGAGAGCCTGCCGCTGGGGCTCCGCGGAACGGCTGTGCCTTCGGTGGTTTACTACCCCGAGGAAGGCCCCATCCTGGTGGGGGAGGCGGCCGAGCGCCGCGGCCTTGACTCCCCGGAGCGCGTGGTGCGGGAGTTCAAAAGGCGGGTCGGAGACGACGTCCCCATTGCCGTCGGCACGCTTTCCCTCCCTGCTGAGGACGTCTTCGCCACTATGGCCCGATGGGTCGCAGACCGGGCTGAAGAACGCGAGGGAGCGCCGCCGTCGGACATTATCCTTTCCCACCCTGCCTCGTGGGGTGCGCACCGAACGCAGCTCATCCTCGCTGCCCTGGCCTCAAAAGACCTGACCAAGGTCACGCTGATCAGCGAACCGGAAGCGGCGGCGCTGCACTACGCCGCCCAGGTGCGGGTGGAGGCTGGCAGTACCATCGCCGTCTACGACCTCGGTGGCGGGACCTTTGACACCGCCGTCCTGAAGAAAACGGACGCCGGCCACTTTGAACTGCTGGGCCGGCCCGAAGGGATCGAGGGACTGGGCGGCGCCGACTTCGACGCAGCCGTCCTGCGGTACGTTGCCGATCACGCCGGGCAGGGCCTGGCCAATCTTGACCCGTCGGCGCCCGTTGCGCTGGCGGCCCTGTCGCGCCTGCGGCGGGAGTGTGTGGAAGCCAAGGAGGCGTTGTCCGCGGACAGCGAGGCGAGCATTTCGGTGCTGCTGCCGGGATTCCAGCAGCAGGTGCGGCTGGTCCGGTCCGACTTCGAGGCGATGATCAGCGAGCCCATCCGGGAAACAGTGGACGCCCTGGAGCGTTCCCTGCAGGACCTGGGGCTCACCCCGGACGACCTGTCCGCGGTGCTTCTCATCGGCGGCTCATCGCGCATTCCCCTGGTGGCACAGCTGATTTCGGAGCAGCTGGACCGGCCGATCGCCGTGGACGCCGATCCGAAGTCATCCATCTGCCTCGGCGCGGCGGTTGCCGCCCTTCGCGCTCAGCCAGAGGGGGCCGCGCAGCCCGCTGCCATGACCGCACAGCTGGCTGACGCCGTCGTGCTCACGCAGGCTGACGGGCATCATGGAGCTGCCGGCCGACGAGCCAGCTGGTCCCGGCATGCCGACGCCGGTGCTGCAGCACTCGCCGCCGGCGCCCATGCCGCCGGCACCCATGCGGGCGGGCGCAAGGGCGGCGCGCACGGGCCACGTTCGACCGTGCGGCTGACTGCGGTAGCAGCGGTAGTGGCGCTCTTCACCGGGCTCACGGCGACTGCAGCCCAGAGCCCGGACGGACTCGGCAGCCTTTCGGCGATGCTCGCCCCGCCGGCAGATGCGGCGAAGGACACCCCAAGCGCTGCTCCTCCTGACGGAACCGGCGGACCTGGCTCCGGTGGCCCCGCGGCAGGAGCAGGCGCTGCAGGTGCAGGAGCAGGCGCGGCGCAGCTCCCCGTGCAGGGGATTGAAGCCAGCGCCCAGCTGCAGGACAGCAGCGCGCCGGCCAGTTCCACGGGACTGGACATTGCTGCCTCGTCTACCAGCAGGCCACCTACCGAAGCAGGCCAACCAGTCCCCGGCGGGGCCATTGCCGGGACGGGCACTTCTGGTGAGCCTGTACAGGGTTCCGGAGGCTCCACCCCGGGTCCGGTGACCAACCCGACGACGGACCTGTCGCCGGACCTGGTCCCATTGCCCGTCGATCCTGTACCTGATCCGACCACTGACCCGGCCCCGGATCCGGCTCCGGATCCGACCACCGACCCTGCACAGGATCCGACCACTGATCCGACCACCGACCCTGCGCCGGATCCGACCACTGACCCGGCTCCCGATCCGACCACTGACCCGGCTCCCGATCCGACCACCGGACCGGCTCCCGAGCCGTCGTCGGCACCTGCGCCGGAGCTCGATCCGACAACGGCCTCTGCGCCGATGCCCGACCCGTTCGCGGAACCGTCCCCCACCACGGATCCTGTCCCAACCACCGAACCGGCGGTCTGAGGCATGGCCGCCGATCATACGCAGCCCGAACGGGAACTGCACGAGGCAGGGACCTCGGCTCCCGCCGGAGCCGCTGACATGGCACAGCAGTTGCGGGGCGAGAATGCGGCAGTCCGTGAACTCCTGCTGGCGCTGTCCGTGGGGTTCACCTTGCCCGGTCCGCTGCCCGGTGAGCTGGCGCACAAGCTGGAAAGCCCTGACAGTCCGGGCCTGGACGCCGTGGTAAACCGCGCCGAGGCCTCGGGCCTGCTGCTTACCGACGGGACCGTCGTCGGCCCGGTGCAACACGCACTCCTGAACGGCACGCCCACAGCCCGTGTGCATGCATTGCAGCGGGAACTCGTCGGTTTTGTTTCGGCCGAGGGCCGGCCCTTCGGCGACCTTGCCCGCGAGCTGGCGAGGGGCGGACTGTCGGACCCGAGGGTCGCCGCCGAACTCGAAGCCGCAGCGGACAAAGCACTGCCTCAGAACCCCGGTCTGGCCGCCCAGCTGTACAGCGAAGCGCTGCTGGCAGGGGCGGACGAACTGCGCATCGCTGCCCGCCGCGCCCAGGCCGCAGCCGCAACGGGCGACCTCGACGCCGCGGGCCGGATTATTGACGGGCTCCTGGTGAGCTCTGATCCGCCGGATGTCAGACTTGGCGTGGATGTTGCTGCTTCCGTCTGGGCACAGCGCGGGCTGCTGGTCCGCAGTGCCGACCTCTATGCCTGGCTTGGTCCGGCGAACATGGGCCGGTCCGCCCCGCTTGCCGCGGTGGTCATGATCGGCAGCGGCGACCGGGCGGGCGCGGAAGAGGCCTTTTCCGCCGGGTCGGCACCGGTGTCGCCCACCTTACTGGCGGTGGCGCTTTCGCAAACGGGCAAGGGCGTGATGGAGTCGATGGAGCGGGATCCACACAAGGGCCTTCCCCTGCTGATCCATGCTTCGGACATGCTCAACGCGTCCGGTTCGGCGCTGCCCCTTCCGGACACCCCTGGAGCGTTGGCCGCGTTACTGGCCCTCCACAGCGGTGAATCCCACGTAGCGGACACCATCATCCGCTCCGCCGTCGCCGCGAGGCAGGGCGGTGACGCCGCCAAGCCACGGCTCCACCTCTTGCAGGCGTGGTCGGCCATGCAGCAGGACGATGCTGGCGAAGCACGGCTGGCCATCAACGAAGCCTCCAAAGCCAACCACTGGCCGCTGGTTCCCAGGGACGAGTTCCTGTGCGCGGCCCTGGAAGTGGGCCTTGCGCGGCGCAGCGGCGACGTTCATGACCTCGTGATGGCCTGGGAGCGCGCCCGCGAAGCGATGCTGCACTCCGCCGTCGACCTTTACAGCCTTCTGCCGTGGGGCGAACTGATGATTGCTGCCGCCCGGTTGCGGGAGACACGGCGCGTCGCGGATTATCTGGATGAAGCGTGGGCTCTGCTGACCAAGCTGGGGGAGCCACCCCTGTGGGCCGTTCCGCTTCACTGGGCGGCGGTCCAGGCTGCCCTGCTGAACAAGAGCCCGGCCGACCTTGCCCCGCACGCGGCAGCGCTGGTACGGGCCGCGGACTACAGTCACATGGCCGCTGTGTTCGCCGCCGCAGGCAAGGCCTGGGTCAGCGTCCTGGCCGGCCGGTTCCAGGCGACGGATGTGGAGAACGCCGCCCGGGGACTGAAAGTGGTGGGCATGCCGTGGGAAGGGGCCCGGCTGGCAGGACATGCTGCCGCGCAGGCAGACGAGCGCAGGGACATGATGCGGCTCCTTGCCTGCGCCAGGGACCTCCACCCGCAGGGCAGAACCACCGGGCCACCCGACGGGCTGTCACCGGAAGTACGCCGCAGCGCCGCCGAGAACAACCATGGCGCGCATCCTGACGCCTCGGGGCTCAGCGAACGCGAAAAGGAAGTGGCGCGGTTGGTCCTGGAAGGGAAGACGTACCGGGAAATCGGCGAAGCCATCTACATTTCCCCCAGGACCGCTGAACATCACATTGCCAGGATGCGGCGGAGGCTTGGGGCTGAAAACCGCTCCGATCTGCTGGTGCGCCTGAGGCTGGCGCTAAGTGCAGATCATCAGGGCCCGGACTGAGCCCTGCTGCCCCTAGCCACGAAACAGGCAAACCCCTAATGCGGGGCATCCGGGTACGGGGACAGAACCGATGCCCGGCCCCCACGAAGGACCTTAGGTTTGATTTAAGCCCGGCACCGAGGCCTGGCGATCCACAACTCCGAGAAGATTTGAGGACCATCCAATGCCTACACTCGCAAACCAGCTCGTCCAGTTCCTGATGGGCCTGTTCAACAACCCCGCCGCTGCCCAGGAGTTCCTGAACGATCCGGAGCGTTCACTCGAGGGTGCCGGCCTGCGCGAAGTCTGCTCCGCCGATGTTGACGCCGCTATGCCGGTTGTCCTGGACTACGCACCCATCACTGTCAACGCTTCTTCCTTCGACCGGGAGTACAATACCGGCGGGAACACCTCATGGACGGGAGGCATCGGCGGCGCCGGCCACACCCCGCCTCCTGCAGGCGGCGGTTCAGGCCACACCCCGGGGCACGACCACCATGACGATCACGCCCACGCTGTCCAGCAGCTGCATCACGTGGTGAACAACTACTCCTACACCTCAACGGTGGATGACCGGGACACGATCACGGACCAGTCGGTCAACCAGAACATCTGGGCCGACGGCGACGTGAACCAGTGGTTCGACAACGAGGCTGTCATCGCATCCGGCGATCAGGCCCTGGCCGCGGGCGACGACAACAACGTCCGGGACTCCTACAACACCACCGACTCCTACAACACGGACAACACCACGGACAATTCCACGGACAACTCGATCACCGCCGGCGGCGACGTCAACATCGGCAACCGCGATCTGGATGTGGCCGATTCGTTCAACACCGACGTTGACCTGGATGTCGCTGATTCGTTCAACGACAACTCGGACAACTCCGATAATTCCGATAACTCGGATAACTCGGATAACTCCGTGGATAACTCGGTGAAGATTGAGGATTCCTTCCAGGACAACTCCGATAACTCCACCGAGGACAACTCGATCGTAGTCAACGACAACTCGGACAACTCCATCGAAGACAACTCCATCGAAGACAACTCCACCACCGAGGTTGCGGTTGAGGAATCCTTCAACGACAACTCGCAGGCGGAGACCACCGAGGTGGAAGTGGTTGATTCCTTCAACCCGGTTGAGGTTGTGGTTGAGGATTCTTTCCAGGACAACTCCACCGAGGACAACTCGACGAACACTGACGTGGCTGTGGACACCGACGTCGCGGTCGAAGATTCGGAGATCAGCCTCTGATCATCAAATTCCGAGTACCGGGAGCGCCCGGCAGGAGGCCATCGACCTCCTGCCGGGCTCTTCGCGGATTATCCCCCGCCCCACCCGCACTCCTGCTGCAAAGGACAGATCATGGCTGAATCGCAACGACCGGGAGGTCCTGGACGTGCGCCGGTGCCGATGAACGCCGGCCAGCTGGCGTTGCTGGTGGAGCAGGGCATCGAGCTGGTGGGGATAGGGGACCGCGCGGACCTGCGGAAACGCCTGGACCAGACCCTGCGCCGGCTGAAGGATCCGAGTATCCGCGTGATCATGGTGGGGGAATTCAAGCAAGGAAAAAGCAAACTTATCAACGCCCTGGTGAACGCCCCGGTGTGCCCTGTCGACGACGACATCGCCACCTCGGTGCCCACCGTGGTCCGCCACGGGGAACCCGCGTCCGCTGCCATCCTGCTGCCCAAAGCCGGCACAGAGCCCGGCGACGACGCCGCACTGGAGCGGCAGCCCATCAACATAGCGGACCTGGCGGCTTACGTTTCCGAGCGGGGCAACCCCGGAAACGTCAAGAAGCTGGTAGCGGCCGAAGTTTTCCTGCCCCGCAAGGTCCTGGCCGGCGGGCTGACGGTCATCGATTCCCCGGGTGTGGGGGGACTGGGCTCCTCGCACACATTGACCACCCTCACAGCCTTGCCCACAGCGGACGCCATGCTGCTGGTTTCAGACGCCTCGCAGGAATACACCGAGCCCGAAATGCGGTTCCTGCGCCAGGCCATGCGGATCACCCCGAGCGTTGCAGGCATCCTGTCCAAAACGGACCTGTATCCGGACTGGCGGCGTGTGGAGGCCATGGACCGTGCCCAGCTCGCGCAGGTGGCGCCGGACATCCCGCTGTTCGCGGTTTCCTCGGATCTCCGGCTGGAGGCTGCACGCCTTCAGGACAGCGAACTCAACGCCGAGTCGGGTTTCCCCGTGCTGATCGGCCACCTCCGGAATGAAATTGTGGGCAAGGCGGAGCGGCTGCAACGGCGCTCCGTCAGCCAGGACCTGCTCTCCGTGACTGAGAACCTGCGCCTGTCCTTGCGGTCCGAGCTGGGAGCGCTTGAGGATCCTGACGGGACGCCGCGGATGATTGCAGGGCTGGAGGAGGCGAAGTCTCAGGCCGATGAGCTGCGCAAACGTTCCGCCCGGTGGCAGATTACGCTCAACGACGGCATCGGCGACCTGATCGCGGACATGGAGTACGACCTCCGGGACCGCCTGCGGCGCATCCAGCGCGAAGCCGAGGCCGCTATTGACCAGGGCGATCCCGGCCCCACCTGGACCCAGTTTTCCGCGTGGCTCGAGGAGTGCGCCGCCGCCGCGATCTCGGACACGTTTGTGTGGACCAGCGAACGCGCGCAGTGGCTGGCCGCACAGGTGGCGGAGCATTTTTCAGAGGACGAAGTGGTCCTGCCGGTGCTTCACATCTCGGACACCGACGACGCGTTGGACCCGGTGGACAACATGCCAAGGCTCGACGACGGGCACATCAACCCCCTGCAGAAGGTCCTGATCGGCATGCGCGGGTCCTACGGCGGCGTGCTGATGTTCGGGCTCCTGACCGGGATTTTCGGCATGGCCCTGATCAATCCCCTGTCAGTGGGCGCGGGCCTGCTGCTGGGCCGCAAGGCGTACCGCGAGGACAAGGAAGCACGGCTGAAGCGCCGGCAGGCCGAAGCCAAGGCGCTGGTCCGCCGGCAGCTGGACGATGTCACGTTCCAGGTGGGCAAGCAGCTCAAGGACCGGCTCCGGCTGGTGCAGCGCTCCACCCGGGACCACTTCACGGAAATCGCGGACGAACACCATCGCTCCCTGGCGGATTCGGTGGCGGCGGCCCAGAAGGCAGCCACCACCTACACGCTGGAAAAGGACATCCGCATCCGCGAGATCAAGGCCGAGCTCAAGAAGGTGGACGCCCTGCACCATGCCGCCGGCCTGGTGGCCGCCGAAGTGGCCCAATCCCCGGGGCCGCAGGCCGCGCAGTCTCCGGCGGAGCAGTCTCCGGCCGGGCGCGGCACGGCGTCGGGAAACCCGGCGCCGGGAAGTCCGACGGCGGGCGGCCAGCCGGTGGGCACGGCGCCGGTGGGTGCGGCGGGCAGATGAAGGAGTCCATCAGCGCGGGAGTGGCGGACCTGATCCAGGACGCCCTGCTCGTGTATGCGGACGACCCCGCTGCGGCTGCGGCATTGGAGACTTATGCCAGGCGGCTGTCCGAGCCCCTCAGGATCGCTGTGGCAGGCATGGTCAAGGCGGGAAAATCCACGCTGCTGAACGCCATCATCGGGGAGGAGATCGCCCCGACCGACACCGGGGAATGCACAAGGATTGTGACCTGGTACCGTTACGGGCACACGCCGCGGATCACGGCCTACCCAATTGCCGGTGAACCGCATATCCTGCCGCTGAAGCGCGTGGACGGCCGCCTGGTGTTTGTCCTGGGCAACGCCCGCGCCGAGGACATGGAACGGCTGGTGGTGGAGTGGCCCTCGCCGGCCCTGCGCGAGCTCACCCTGATAGACACCCCGGGAATTGCCTCGTTGTCCGAAGACGTCTCTGCCCGGTCCACCGATTTCCTCATCCCCGTGGACGCGCCCTCCGAGGCTGATGCCATCATTTACCTCATGCGCCACATGCACGCCTCGGACCTGCGGTTCCTCGAATCCTTCAGGGATACCGAGACGGGTAGGTCGGGAACCGTGAACGCCCTTGCCGTGCTGTCCCGTGCCGACGAGATCGGTGCGGGCCGCATTGATTCGCTGCTCTCCGCGGGTGACATCGCTGACCGGTACCGCCGGGACCACAGCCTGCGGAAGCTGGCGTTGGGGGTGGTCCCGGTGGCCGGGCTGCTGGCGCAAAGCGCACGCAGCATGCGCCAGTCGGACTTCGAGTCCATGCAGGTCCTGGCCGGCATGGAGCGGTCCGACCGGGAGCGGATGCTGCTCTCGGCGGACAGGTTCATCAGGGCCACTGTCCCGCAAAGCCTGGGCGCCGAAGCCCGCGCCTCCCTCCTTGAGCGGTTCGGGCTGTTTGGGATACGGCTGGGCGTAGTGCTGATTCGGAGTGGCTTCACTGAACCCACGCCACTGGCGCATGAACTGGCCCGGCGCAGCGGGCTGGACCCGTTGCTGCACCTTGTGGCCCGGCAGTTCCAGGCCCGCGGGGATGCCCTCAAAGCCCGTACTGCCTTGGTGGGAGTGGAAAGCTTGCTGCGCAGCGCGCCCAGGGAGGGGGCCGGCCGCCTGGCCGCAGCCTTGGAACGCCTTCAGGCCAACGCCCATGAGTTCCGTGAGCTCCGCTTGCTCGCCACGATCCGTACCACCGGTGTATCCCTCAGCGATGAGTTGGCGGCGGAAGCCGAAAGGCTGGTCGGCGGCTGGGGAGCGGCGTCCGCCCTGAGGCTGGGGCTGGCTCCGGATGCCGGACCGGACGAAGTCCTGGCCGAAGCCCGCCGCTGCCTGAACCGGTGGCGGACGGTATCGGAAAACCCGCTGACGGAGCGCTCAGCCGTGGAGGCCTGCCGCGTGGTGATGCGCAGCTGTGAGGGCGTCGTGGCTGAATGCTCCGCCCTGCAGCTGCACCCGCAGTCCGCCTGAGGTCAGCCCTTATTGCCGCGTCCGCGCCGGCCTGACCTGCGCCGACTGGATCCGCGCTGCCTTGAGCCACCTGCCCGCCGACGGCGCAAAAACCGCCACAAGGCCGAGGAACGCAAGGAGCAGCTGGGCTCCCCAGAGCATCACAACGTAACTGCCGGCGTCGCCCTCGGGGACGAGGAAAGCTGCGGCCACCACCATGACCATTACCTGCCCGGCCAGCAGCGGGATCATGAGCCAGCGGGACCAGCCGCGGCGCGCTGAGAAAATTGCCAGCGCCGCCGCTTCGAGCAGGATCACCAGCAGCAGGGCGCCCAGGCTGCCCCAGAAAACAATGGCCGCGGATGTGGTTACAGCGTCAGGTCCGCCGCCGGGGGACATCTGGTCCACCACGGTGCGGAGCCGCTCCAGGTGTGAGTCGAGGGTGAGGAAGGAACCGATGAGCACGGCCAGGCCTGCCACGAAGCTGAACAGCCAGAAGGTCCGCGCTAGGCGGACGCTCCGCGGTGTCGGCGGAATGACAACGATGGGCGCCGGCGCGGCGTAGGACAGCCCGGGCCGCGGCGGCGGCAGAGGGGGCGTGGCAGCCCCGGCGGGTGCAACTGGCTGTTGGGATTCTCCGTCGGGGTGCTGGGCCACGTTTTGCCTACTTTACGTCGCCGGTATCGTGGGTGTCCGTGTCTCCCGTGCTGGCACCGCCGGCTTCGTCGTGGCCGATCCCATCCTTGCCCCGCGTACCGGCGTTGTCCTGTCCGGTGCGAGCGGGACCGCCGTCCGCCTTGGCGTTCGCCTCAAGGTCATCCTTGAGCTTCTTGAGGCGGGCAGCGTCGGCCTGGTTGCGGCGGCGCATTTCCAGGTTGCGGAGGAAATCGGGATCATCATCCGGCGCGGTGGGGTGGCTGCGCGGTTGGCGGACCGGGGCTGAGTCACGCGGACGGCCGATCAGCAGCCACAGGATGGCGCCGAGCACCGGAAGGACAATCATCACCACGATCCAGGCCGGCTTGGAGATCCCGCGGGTGAGGCGGCCATCAGTGCGGATCACGTCCACCAGGCCATACACAAAGATGACGAGAATGGCGACGGCGAGAACCACACGGAAGAGCATGGCATTAAGTCTATCGTCCGCGGGCCGGGGGCGTTCAGGCAGAGCGGCTAAACTTGAACCGTGGCTTTTCTGAAATACTCCCTGATCCGGCTGGCGCTGTTTGCGCCGCTCTTTGTGCTCTTTATGTTCCTGAAGCTGGGGGCGGTGCTGTCAGTCATCTGCGCAGCGCTGATCGCGTTTGCGGTCAGCTACCTTTTCTTCCAGAAACAGCGCGACGCCGCCGCTGCCGCCATTCACGGACGGCTCTCCGGCAACGCCAAGCCGCTGCGCAGTGAAAGCGAGGTGGCCGACGCCGAAGCCGAGGACAGCCTCTTGGACGCCAACCCGGATGTCACCATCCGGAACAGCGGCCCGAAGGCCCCCGAAACCGGAACACCGGCCCCGAAGGCACCCGAGTCCTAGAGCCCGAGTCCTTGACCCCGCCCGGATTCGGCCTAGAATCCGTGGCTGAGCACCAGTCCCAGTGAGAACAGCAGGCTGTAGCCGAGGTTGATCATGCCGGTCTGCTGCAGCACGGGAATGAGGCTTTTGCGCTTGCGGCCGTTGATCATCAGCCAGGCGGGCATCAGGCAGGCCGGGATCAGCAGCAGCACGATCAGCATCCACGGCCGCCCGGGAGCCAGGATGACCACCAGCAGGACGGCCACGGCGAGCATCAGCACGTAGCTTTCGCGGGCGTGCTTGTCGCCCAGGCGCACGGCCAGGGTTTTTTTGCCGGTCTGGATGTCGGTGGGGATGTCGCGGACGTTGTTGGCCATCAGCAGGGCGCAGGCAATGAGACCGGTACCGATCGCGCCGATAACGGCCGGCAGGTTGACCTGGCCGGCCTGGGTGTAGGTGGTGCCGAGTGTTGCCACCAGGCCGAAGAAGACAAACACAAAGACGTCGCCCAGGCCCATGTAGCCGTAGGGGTTCTTGCCGCCGGTGTAGCCCCAGGCGGCCATGACGCAGCCGACTCCCACCAGGATCAGCCACCAGCTCTGGGTGATCAACACCAGCGCCAGGCCGAACAGCATGGCCACCGCGAAGGCGCCGAACGCTGCATATTTGACGTGTTCCGGCTGGGCGGCGCCGGAACCCACCAGCCGCAGGGGTCCCACGCGGTCCTCGTCGGTGCCGCGGACGCCGTCGGAATAATCGTTGGCGTAGTTCACGCCGATCTGCAGCAGCAGCGCCACCAGGGCGGCCAGCACGGCATTAACGGGGCGGAACGAATCCAGCTCGTAGGCCGCGGCGGTGCCGATCAGTACCGGGGCGATGGCGGCCGGCAAAGTGCGGAGGCGGGCGCCTTGGATCCATTGTGCGGCTGTGGCCACGGTCAGTACCTCGTGTTGGGTCGGGAGAACGGTGAAACGGTGGTGGCGGCCGCGAACGGGCCGCCGGTGCAGCTCTACTCTACTTTCCCTGATGCAGCGCGTTGAGCCGTTCGATCATCGCCAGGCGGTCCGGCTTGCCGTTGGGAAGCATCAGCAGTTCCGGGGCAGCCAGGACGGTTTTCGGCGCCAGGAGGCCCAGCCGCCTGTGCCATTCCTCCTTAAGTACGACGGTGTGATCCCCTGCTGGGGAGCCCGCGACACCTGAGTCCGCGGTGGCGCCGGAGGCAGCGGCGTCGAGCGCAACAAAGGCGGCCACGGCCTGGCCCCATTCCGTTGACGGGACGCCGGCCACAAAAGCCGCCGCAACGCCGTCGGACTTTTCCAGCTCTTCCTGCACATGCGCGGCGGAGACCTTGACGCCGCCGGTGATGATGACGTCGTCGGCGCGGCCCAGCACGGTGAGCCGGCCGTCCGCGTCCAGCGTGCCGAGGTCATTGGTGCGGTACCAGCGGACGCCGTCCTCCTCGAAAAACGTGTCCGTCGCTTCGGGCGCATCCACATACCCGGCGGCCACGGTGTCGCCGCCCAGCAGGATACGGCCGTCGTCGGCCACCCGGACCTGGACGCCGTCCAGCGGCACGCCGTCGTACACGCAGCCGCCGCAGGTTTCGGCGGACCCGTACGTGGTGACCACCCTGACGCCGGCCTC
This sequence comes from Pseudarthrobacter sp. MDT1-22, assembly GCF_054511035.1. Lineage (NCBI taxonomy): Bacteria > Bacillati > Actinomycetota > Actinomycetes > Micrococcales > Micrococcaceae > Pseudarthrobacter > Pseudarthrobacter sp. MDT1-22. The sequence continues at coordinate 175,263 of NZ_JBTNDK010000005.1, forward strand.
GCGGGCGGCGTCCAGCAGCCCGGCCGACGCCGGTGCGCCGCCCAGCAGGATGCCGTTGAACCGCCGCAGGACGGCCAGGGTCTCCGGCGACGGCGCCTCCAGGAGGCGTTGGAGCTGTGTGGGGACCAGCGAGGTGAAGCGGAACTTGTCGGTCAACTCCAGGGCGCCGGCCGTGAACGCCTCGGGGGTGAAACCGCCGGACATGTCCATCACCCACGGGCGGGTGCCGGCGAACAGTGACCGCACCAGGACCTGCACGCCTGCCACGTACTGCACGGGGAGGGCCAGGAGCCACTGGCCCTCGCCCTTGAGCGCCAGGGCGGTGGCCATGGATGAGGCCGCCAGCGCCTCGACGGTCAGGATGGTAGCCTTCGGCGCGCCGGTGGAGCCGGACGTGCGGACCACCGCCACGGCGTCATCGCAGCCGGGCGTCTCGGTGTGTCCCACCACCAGTTCGCCGTCGGGGCCCACGGAAAGTTCGACGGCGGGTCCCTCACCGTGGAGGGCGGCAGCCAGGGCTTTGAGCACCGGGTCGATGTCCGTGGGACCGATGGTCTGGGTTCCGAGATTCATGTGCCGTCCTGCCTTTGAAGTCAGCCGGGGCCTGGAGGCCGGCCGGCTTGGAAGTTTGTGCCTAGACGTGGTGCCTAGAAGTAGTGCGGGAAGCGGGACCAGTCCGGGGCGCGTTTCTCCAGGAAGGCTTCCTTTCCTTCCACCGCCTCGTCCGTCATGTAGGCCAAACGGGTGGCTTCGCCGGCGAAGACCTGCTGGCCGGCCAGGCCGTCGTCGGCAAGGTTGAAGGCGAATTTCAGCATCCGGATGGCCTGCGGTGACTGCCGGGCGATGTCCGCGGCGTATTCCAGGGCCACCTCTTCGAGGCGCTCGTGGTCTACGGCCTCGTTCACGGCGCCAATGCGGACCATGTCGTCCGCGGAGTACTCGCGGGCCAGGAAGAAAATCTCGCGGGCGGACTTCTGGCCGATCTGGCGGGCCAGCAGCGCCGAGCCGTACCCGGCGTCGAAACTTCCCACCGTGGCGTCCGTCTGCTTGAACTTGCCGTGCTGGCGGGAGGCGATCGTGAGGTCCGAGACCACGTGCAGGGAGTGCCCGCCGCCGGCAGCCCAGCCGTTCACGACGGCGATGACCACCTTGGGCATGGTCCGCATGAGCCGCTGGACCTCGAGGATGTGGAGGCGTCCGGCGCGGGCGGGGTCGATGGTTTCCTGGGTCTCGCCGTCGGCATAGCGGTACCCGTCGCGGCCGCGGATGCGCTGGTCCCCGCCGGAGCAGAAGCTGTGGCCGCCGTCCTTGGGGGAGGGGCCGTTGCCGGTGAGCAGGACCGTGGCGACGTCCGGGGTCATGCGGGCGTGGTCCATGGCGCGGTAGAGCTCGTCCACCGTGCCGGGGCGGAAGGCGTTGCGGACTTCCGGGCGGTTGAAGGCGATGCGGACGGTGGGCAGGTCCCTGGTTTCCGTTCCGGTTGTTGAGCCCGTCCCGGTGGTCGAGCTTGTCGAGACCCGCTCTACCTGCCGGTGGTACGTCATGTCCTGGAAGTCGTCGAAACCGGACACGGTGCGCCAGCGGGTGGGGTCAAAGACGTCGGACACCTTGGCGGGAAGTTGGTTGCTCACCGGACAAGTCTAGTAATCGGGTCAGCTGATGCAGAACTCGTTGCCCTCGGGAACGGCAGCTGTCAGGGCTGGACCTGCTGCAACTGCTCGAATAGCTCGGGCGGGATGGCGTAGATGAAGATGACCGCCAGCAGGTTCTTCGCCGCGTGCACAAAGTAGGAGAACATCAGGTTCTTCCCGGTCCACACGTAGACAAACACCAGCGTGCCGCCCATGGCCAGATAGGGGAGCAAAGCACTGAGCGTGATGGCTTCCTGGCCTGCGATATGGATGCCGGCAAAGAGGACCACAGAGAGGGCACAGCACAGCCAGATGTTGAGCCGGCGGCTGAGCTTGCCGATCAGCAGGTGCCGGAAGATGTACTCCTCCACAAACGGGCCCACCACCACCAGGACCGGCACCATCAGCCAGGCAGGAACCTGTTGCATCAGCGCCTGCAGTCCGGCTTGGTTTGCCGACGTCTCCACTCCGCCGCCGGCCGACACCACCACCGCCGTGAGGATCATCATGGCCACCACCGCCGCCGGTACCATCAGCAGCGTGAACCACGGACGGGTGGCCAGCACGCGCAGGTCCCGGGCTACCACCCGGCGGGCGGCGGCCAGCGCCAGGATCCCGATCGAGCCATAGAAGATGAGGTTCACGGCGTACGACGCCGCGGCCGGGCTGGGGGCAAGCTGGCTTATGAGCGGGACCAGCAGTTCCCCGGCCACGGCGAAGAGCCCGGCCGCGGCCACATAGAGGCCGACGGCGGTGAAATCAAGGGCGGAAAACCGGTACAGCTCGGGCTGCGGCGCGGGTGGTTTCCGGTGCGTGATGGCCATGTCTTCAGCCTAGCTCCCTCCCAACTAGGTAGCGCTAACTGTCGTTTTGAGGCCCCAAAGCGACAGTTAGCGCTACCTAGTTGGGAGTGGGCGGGTGGGCGTCACATTGCGGGGCCAGATCGGCGTCGCGTAGAATGTTCGGTATGCCTAAATTTTTGTTTCGGCGCGCCAAAGTCGCCGTCCGAACCCTCGCCCGGGGAACGGCGGCGTTCCGCGCTGCCGGCGCCGCCGCCGTCGTCCTCCTTTCCCTGTCCCTTACCGCGTGCGGGGGTGACGCGTCGGGCGCCCGTGACAGTGACAAGCCCGTGGTCCTGACCACCTTCACGGTGCTCGCCGACGTCGCCCGGAACGTTGCGGGGGACAAGCTCACGGTGGAGTCCATCACCAAGGCGGGCGCCGAAATCCACGGCTACGAACCCACCCCCGGCGACATCCGCAAGGCAGCCAAGGCGGACCTCATCCTGGACAACGGCCTGAACCTCGAGGCCTGGTTCGGGCAGTTCGTGGAGGGCCTGGACGTGCCGCACGCCGTGGTCAGTGACGGTGTGGAGGTCATGTCCATCAGCGAGGACTCCTACCAGGGCAAACCGAACCCGCATGCGTGGATGTCGCCCGTGAACGTGCAGATCTATGTGGACAACATGGTGAAGGCGTTCAGCGAGCTTGACCCGGATAACGCAGCGGTCTTCAAAGCCAACGGTGACGCGTATAAGGCCGAACTGCAGGGTGTGCAGGACGAGATGAAAGCAAGCCTCGCAGGCCTCCCGGAGAACCAGCGCGCCCTGGTGACCTGCGAAGGCGCATTCTCCTACCTGGCCCGTGATGCCGGGCTCAAAGAGGTCTACATCTGGGCCGTCAACGCCGAACAGCAGGCCACGCCGCAACAGATCACCCGCGCCATCGAGTACGTCAAGGCCAACAAGGTTCCTGCCGTGTTCTGTGAATCCACGGTGTCCGATGCGCCCATGCAGCAGGTGGTGGGCGCCACCGGAGCGAAGTTCGGCGGCACGCTATACGTGGATTCGCTGTCCGAAGCCGACGGGCCCGTACCCACTTACCTGGACCTGATCAGGCACGACGCCGATGTCATCACCAAGGCCCTGGCCAGCACCTCAGCCGGAACCTCCACCGGGGCCCCAGCAGGGGCGAAGTAATGAGCTCCCCGGCCATCCTCGTTGAAAACGTCACCGTCCACTACGGCGAGGTCCTGGCGCTCGATTCCGCCTCGCTCACCGTGGACGCCGCCCGGATCTGCGGCCTGATCGGCATGAACGGGTCCGGGAAGTCCACCCTGTTCAAGGTGATCATGGGAATGATCAAGCCCGACGCCGGCCGCGTACTGATCGGCGGACAGTCACCCACCAGGGCGCGCAAGGAGGGCGGGATCGGCTATGTGCCGCAGAGCGAGGACGTTGACTGGCAGTTCCCGCTGTCCGTCCGCGATGTGGTGATGATGGGACGCTACGGGCACCAGGGCTTCACCCGGCGCCCCTCCAAGGCCGACCGCGCCGCCGTCGATCTGGCGCTGGACCGCGTGGAACTGGGCGAGTACGCGGAACGGCAGATCGGGCAGCTGTCCGGCGGGCAGAAGAAGCGTGCTTTTGTGGCCCGCGGCATTGCCCAGGGTGCCACCATGATGCTCCTGGACGAACCGTTCGCCGGCGTTGACAAGCGCTCCGAGGCCACCATCACCCGGCTGCTGCGCGAGCTGGCCTCCGACGGCTGCACCATCCTGATCTCCACCCACGACCTCCACGCGCTGCCCAACCTGTGCGACGAAGCCGTGCTCCTCATGCGCCGGGTCCTGATGCACGGCGCCCCGGAACTGGTGCTCCAGCCGGAGAACCTCGCCATGGCGTTCGGCCTGGATGTGCTGAACCGCGACCTTCCGGTACCTCCCCACCCCGCCGTCACGGCCGCCGTCGTCCACCCCGCAGCCGCCGGCGCCTCCGCCACCATCGAGAGCAGGGGCTGACCCGTGGAAATCTTCGACATTCTGCTCGAACCGCTCAGCTACGACTTTATGGTCCGCGCCATCGTCACCACCGCGCTCGCCGCCGTCGTCTGTGCTGTCCTCAGCTGTTGGCTGGTGCTGATCGGCTGGTCCCTGATGGGCGACGCCGTCTCCCACGCCGTGCTGCCCGGCGTTGTGCTGGCCTACATTGTGGGCGCCCCGTTTGCGCTCGGTGCCCTGGTGTTCGCGCTGATCGCGGTGACCCTGATCGGCGTCATCCGCAACACCAGCCGCGTGAAGGAGGACGCCGCCATCGGCATTGTGTTCACCTCGCTGTTTGCCTTGGGCCTTGTGCTGATCTCCGTCACGCCCAGCCAGACTGACCTGAATCACATCATCTTCGGCAACCTCCTGGGCGTCAGCATCCCGGACCTGATCCAGGTGCTGGTGCTCGGCGTCGTCGCGTTCGTCATCCTGATCCTGAAGCGCCGCGACCTGACCCTCTATGCGTTCGATCCCACGCACGCCCACGCGATCGGGCTCTCCCCGAAACGGCTGGGGGCGCTGCTTATGGGGCTGCTGGCTTTGACGTCGGTGGTGGCGCTGCAGACGGTGGGCGTGGTGCTGGTGGTGGCGATGCTCATCATCCCCGGTGCCACCGCCTACCTGCTCACGGACCGCTTCAACCGGATGCTGGTCATCGCACCGGTGATTTCAGCGGTGTGCTCCATCGCCGGCATCTACTTCAGCTACTACCTGGACACGGCTTCGGGCGCCATGGTGGTGCTCACGCAGGGCGTGGTGTTCGCTGCCGTCTACCTGTTCAGCCCCCGGCAGGGACTGATCGGCACCCGGCTGGCGAAGGCCCGCCGCAGGAAGGCCGCCGCGCTTCTGGTTGCCTAGGCCCGGGAGTCCACAGCAACGCGGGGTCAATTACTGCCCAATACGAGGGGAAACATGAGCGTTAAGTGACCCCGCGTTGTTCTTTTGCTGTGGTCTGACCTGGTGTGGTTTACCGGGTGGGAACGGGGGAGCGCCGCACGGTGATGTCGCCGTAGGCGCTGCGGGCGCGGATCTCCACTTTGGCGTCCGTCTCGCTTGGCCCGGTGGTGGCATCGAGTCCGTTGCGGACGCGACCGTACTTGGTGCTGAGGTCCAGCCACGCGGCGGTGCCTTCGCGGACGCCGATGGCCAACGAACCTGCGGCGGTCTGTAGGGTGAGGATTCCGCGGACCACCTCGCCGACCGTGATGTCGCCGTTGGAGGCCTTGATGGTGGTGGTGACGCCGGCGCGTTCCAGGGAGACGTCCCCGTTGGCGGCACTGACCTTGAGTTCACCGGCGGCATCCACGATGTACGTGCTGCCGTTGCCGTTCTTGACGCTGGCGGTCCCGTCGATTTCCCGGATCCGAATCTTGCCCGAGCCGGTCTTGATTTCCGCCCGCCCCGCGACGCGTTCCACGGTCACGTCGCCCATGCCCGTGTGGACCCGGAGTTCCGTGGAGTGGTCGAGGTGGACGTGGCCCATGTCCGTCTTCAGTTCGGCGGAGCTGAATTCGCCCTCGCAGCGGAGATCGCCCATTCCGGACTTCAACTCAAGGCTGCAGCCGATGGGCACTTCAACTGCGATGTCCACGGCGCCGCCGTCGCTGAACCAGGTGTGGCGGCGTTGCGGATGCAGCCTTACCTGCAGGCGTCCATCCGTGTAGTCCACGGTGGTCTGCTCCGCCGCCTTGATGTCCAGGGCCCGGGTTGCTTCGCGGGGCCGGACGTTGACCACGGTGTCGGTGCGGTTGCCGGCCACAACCAGAATGTCGGCACGGACGGACACGTCCACCACGACGGCGATTGGCTGGGGGGTCTCGAAGGTTTTCATCAGCGTGCCCATCCTGTGAAGTTCTGCTCGCCGGGATCGCGGCGAATGGTCCGTTGGGTGGATTGGTTCCCGTTGAGGGCGTCCGCGACGGCCCGGATCAGCCAGGAGTTTACGGACAGGCCTTCAATGCCGGCGGCCTCTTCAACCTGCTGCTTGAGGTGATCGGGAAGGCGGAGCGTCGTGCGGGAGGTGCTGGCGCCGTCGAACTCTTCCGGAGTCTGCCGGGAAGGCTGGCTGGACCGTTCCGTCACCGCTTCGAAGTCGCTGGCAACGGGCGGGCTGGTGACCACAAACTCCGGATCGCGGCCCCGGAGCCGTACCTCCACCGACGCCGGGGCCAGCTCGAGGGTGATCTCGCTGGCGGCGTCGGAGAGGGCTTCGAGGAGGACGAGCCGGACGGTGGACTCAAGCGCGGCAGTGAGGCGGTCGCTGAGTTCCCGGGCCTCAGGGCCACCGGCTTCGGCCGCGACGCCCAGCTGATGCTGGACGGCGGATACGTACTGGTTGAGTTGCATGACACCATTTTGACGTCACTTTGGTGTCATGTCAATACTTTCTGGCGAATATTGGTGTCACCGGTGGTGTCCCGGCTTGACGCTGCGGCTTCCGGCGGGGAAGCTGGAGCGATGAAGTCCTGAGCAACAGCCCGGCTATGCCGGACTGTTCCCCCGAATCCAGGGCCGCCGTCGAGCATCAGTTCCGGCGGCCACACTGCGGAATCTTGCGAGGACTTGTCTTGACTGAACAACTGAACCTTTCCGGCATCTCCCATGGCTACGGCGACCGGCAATTGCTGGACGGAATCGGCCTGGTCATCACGGCCGGCGAGCATGTTGCCATCGTCGGTGAAAACGGCGCCGGCAAATCCACGCTGCTCCGGATCCTGGCAGGGCTGGAAGCGCCCGACGAAGGAACTGCGGTCAGCCACGGCCGCGTGGGCTACCTTGCCCAGACGCACGGCCTGCCCGAATCCTTCACCGTGGGAGCCGCCGTCGACGCTTCCCTGTCCTCGCTGCGCGCCCTCGAAGCCGAACTTGACCGGCTGGAGGCCGGCCTCGCCGATGCCGAGGACGACGAGCTGGAAACCTACGGCCGGCTGCAGACCGAGTACCAGCTGCGCGAGGGCTACGCCGCGGAATCCCGTGTGGAGGCGGCGCTCGACCGGCTGGGCCTGGGTGGCCTGGACCGGAAGCGGACGTTGGGATCGCTCTCCGGCGGCGAGCAGGAACGCGTGGCGCTGGCCTGTGTCCTGGCCGATCCGGCGGACATCCTGCTCCTGGACGAACCCACCAACCACCTCGATGCCCGCGGAACCGCCTGGCTGGAGGACCGGCTGGCCGCCCATCGCGGGACAGTGGTGGTGGTGTCCCACGACCGCGTGCTGCTCCGCAAGGTGGCCAGCACCGTGATTGAGGTTGATGCCGAGCGCCGTACCGTGACCCGCTACGGCAACGGCTACGACGGCTACCTCCGCGAGAAGGCCGCCGAACGCCAGCGCTGGGTTCAGCAGTACCACGAGTGGATCGTCGCGATGGAGGCGGAGCAGCGGCAGGCGGACACCGTGACCGACAAGATGGGCTACGCCCGCCAGCGCGACAATGACAAGGTGGGCTTCGACTTTAAGGCCGGCACTTGGCAGAAAGCGGCCACCAGCAAGGTCCGCAACGCGCAGGAACGGCTCCGGCGGCTGGAAGCGAGCCCCATCGACCGCCCGCCGGTGCCGCTGCGGCTGGCGGCGGAGCTGGCCGTGGAACCGGAGGCTCCTTCGGGTGCCTCCGTGGCGACCACCGCATCCGGGGACTCCCACTTGCCGGCATCGGCGGTCCTCGTTGCCCGCGGCGTCGCGGTTCCAGGCCGCCTGGGCGTCACTGATTTCGCGGCCCGCACGGGCGAGAAGATCCTCATCACCGGCCCGAACGGCGCCGGAAAATCCACGCTGCTCTCCGTGCTGGCGGGAACCCTGGAGCCCGTTGGCGGGAGGGTGCAGCGGCCGGCCCGGGTGGGCTACCTGCAGCAGGAACTCGAACTGCCGCAACGGCCCACGCTCCGCCTGCTGCCGGCCTTCGCGGCGGGCCTCGGCGGCAACATCGATGAGCACGCCGAGGCACTCCTGCGCCTGGGGCTGTTCCGCACCAGCGAGTTCCACGTCCCCGTAGGCAGCCTGTCCGCGGGCCAGCAGCGCAGGCTTGCCCTGGCCCGCCTGCTGCTGGGCGGTTACGGCACACTGATTGTGGATGAACCCACCAACCACCTGGCGCCGGTCCTGGTGGAGCAGCTCGAGGAGGCGCTCGCCGGCTTCACCGGGACCCTGGTTATGGTCAGCCACGACCGCGCCCTCCGGGACTGGTTTGCCAAGTGCGCCAAGAAGAGTGACACCTCGCGGACGGACGAATCCGGCCGCTGGATCAGGTACTCGATGGACAAGGGCGTGCTGGCCCCGGCCTGATGTAGTCGCAGGGGCCGGCCGGTGGCGGCCCGGAAGCGGTGAGATTTGCGCAAAGGAAAAGTTACGCACCGACCGGCAGGCGGAAACATCGGCGGCGGAAGATAGGCCTATGCCAGTCTCCCGCCGGCCGAAAGGATCTGTCCGTGATCACCAAGAACCTTTTCCTGCAGGGCATCTTCCCGTTTGTGGGCACCGGGCTGGAGAAACCCGTCCCCATCCACCGCGAACTCTCGCACTACGTTCCGGACGGCGTCATCAACCAGACGCTCTACTTCCGGGGCGGCAATTCCAGCAGTGAACTCATCACCGTGGTGCTGATGCGGAACGGCGTGCCCATGCGCTATTTCCCCATCGGCGCCAAGAGCGATGTCCATGTGCCGCTGCGCGTCGTGGAGGACATCGACGGCGGCTCGGTGGTGGAGCTCTATCTCGCCGCCCCGGATGGTGTTGGGGGATCCGTGGTTGTTGACCTGGGCATGGTTGAGCACTGATGACCAGCGTGCTGGACCGGCCGCAGGGCAGGCACGCAGGCGCCGCGCCACGCCGTCGGCTGCTGGTGGTGGGCAACGGGATGGCGGGCGCCCGGGCCGTGGAGGAGATCCTGGCCCGCGGCGGCGCCGAGCAATTCACCATCACCATGTTCGGCGACGAGCCCTACGGCAACTACAACCGGATCATGCTCAGCCACGTCCTCTCCGGCGAGGAAAGCGACGCCGACATCTTCCTGAACGCGCTGCCCTGGTACCGCGAGAACAGCATCACGCTGCACGCCGGGGTCCGTGTTGACCGGATCGACAAGTTCACGAAGCACGTCTTTTCCAATGACGGCCGCGTGACACCGTACGACACCCTCATCATCGCCACCGGGAGCCGCTCCCACATGCCGCCGATGGACGGGCTGTACACTCCGGGCGGGTCCGTGAAGCACGGTGTGTTCGGGTTCCGCACCATCGATGACACCCGCAAGATGGTCCAGCATGCGCAGCAGGAGCATCACCGGCGGGCGGTGGTGATCGGCGGCGGCCTGCTGGGCCTCGAGGCGGCCTACGGCCTGAAAAGCCACGGGATCGACGTGGAGGTGGTGCACTCCGGCGGGCACCTCATGAATGCGCAGATGGGGCCCGACGGCGGCGCGGTGCTGCGCAGGAGCGTGGAGGCCCTAGGCATCCGGGTGCACACGTCCAGCCGCACCACTGCCGTCCTCGGAAGGGACACGGTCAGCGGCGTCAGCCTCCGGGACCGGGAGGACATCGCCTGCGACATGGTGGTGGTGGCCGCGGGCATCCGGCCGAACGTGGACGTGGCTGTGCTGAGCGGGCTGCCGGTGGAGCGGGCCATTGTGGTGGATGACCGGCTGCGGGTCCAGGACGAAGACGATATCTATGCGGTGGGGGAGTGCGTCCAGCACCGCGGCGAGGTCTACGGGCTGGTGGCGCCGCTGTGGGAACAGGCCGTGGTGCTTGCCAACCACGTGACCGGCGTCGACACATCCTCGGCCTACCTGGGCTCGCGGACCGCCACCAAGCTGAAGGTTGCCGGCGTCGACGTCGCATCCATGGGACTGCACGGTCCCGAGTTCGACACCGACGAGCACATCGTCTTCTCGGAGCCCAGCCGCGGCATTTTCAAGTCCATCGTGGTCCGCGACAACAAGATGGTGGGTGCCACGCTCCTGGGCGACAGCCGGAAGGTGGCCTACCTGACGCAGGCCTACGACCGCGGGCTGCCGTTGCCCGAAGAGCGGATCGCGCTGCTGTTCGACGTCGGCGGGCCGGGTGAGGCGGTGGGTGTGGCCGAGCTCGACGACGGCGCCCAGGTCTGCAACTGCAACGGCGTTTCGAAGGGGGCACTCGTGGCCGCCGTGAAGGGCGGCTGCACCACAGTGTCCGGTGCCATGGACGCCACCCGCGCCGGCAGGGGCTGCGGTTCCTGCAAACTCCTGGTGAAGCAGGTGGTGGAGTGGGCGGCGGACGGCGCGGTGGAGGAGGACCCGGCCGCCAGCTACTACGTGCCCGGGATCCCGCTGGACAAGCCGGCCCTGATGGCCGCCATCCGGAAAAAGGGCCTGCGCTCCGTGTCCCAGGTGTTCACGGCACTGGCTCCGGGGAGCGCCGAGGATGCGAAGTCCAAGATGGGCCTCGCGTCACTGCTGAAAATGATGCTCGCGGACCAGTACATCGACGAACGCGACGCCCGCTTCATCAACGACCGCGTGCACGCCAACATCCAGCGCGACGGCACGTTCTCCGTGGTCCCGCAGATGAAGGGCGGCGTGACGTCCGTGCAGCAGCTGCGCCGCATCGCCGACGTCGCCGAGAAGCACAACGTTCCGCTGATCAAACTGACCGGCGGGCAGCGGATCGACCTCTTGGGGATCCCCAAGGAGGACCTCCCGCAGGTCTGGGCCGACCTGGACATGCCCTCCGGGTACGCCTACGGCAAGAGCTTCCGCACCGTGAAGACCTGCGTGGGCAAGGACTTCTGCCGGTACGGCACCGGTGATTCCACGAAGCTGGGCATCGAGATCGAGTCCCGGTTCCAGGGCATCGAGTCGCCGGCCAAGCTGAAGCTGGCTGTGTCCGGCTGCCCACGGAACTGCGCCGAATCGCTGGTCAAGGACGTGGGTGTGGTGGCTGTGGAGGGCGGACGGTGGGAACTCTACGTCGGGGGAGCGGCGGGCGCCCACATCCGCAAGGGCGACCTGCTGGCCACCGTGGACGACCCCGAGGAGGTGAAGGTCCTGACCGGCCGCTTTATGCAGTACTACCGTGAGAACGCCAACTGGCTGGAAAGGACCTACTCCTTTGTGCCGCGGCTGGGCATCGAACACCTCCGCGCAGTGATCGTGGACGATTCCGAAGGCATCGCGGCCACGCTGGACGCGGCCATGCAGGCATCCGTGGACAGCTACGTGGACCCGTGGAGTGAACGCGACGATCCACTCACGCCGGGCCAGTTCCGCACGTCCCTGCCGCTCACGGTCCTGCCCCAGGTGCCGGTCCGATGAGCGCCGACCAGACAGACGCTAACCAGCCCAGCACCGAGCCCGTCATCACCACCGGCCACATCCTGGGCCCGGTGGACCAGATCCCGTTCGGTGAGGGGAGGGCCTTCGGGGTGGACGGCGAGCAAGTGGCGGTCTTCCGGCTGCGGGACGGGACCCTGCGCGCCCTGTCCGCGGTCTGCCCCCACCGCGGCGGCCCCATTGCGGACGGCACCATCGACCGGGAGGTGGTGATGTGCCCGCTGCACCAGCACGCGTTCAGCCTGGAAACGGGCTGCTCAAGCACCGGCGCCGAACCTTTGCGCACGTACAGCGTTCAGGAGGATGCCGAACGGAACATTGTTCTGAAGTATCCCCATATTCGTGGCAATAGTTTGGCTTAACCGGGCTCGGTGTAGCCCGCGTCACTTGCTGCGGTTTGAGTCTTGTAGGATAGACAGGCCGCGCGAACTTCGACGTACTGTGACTTTCCATGCAGAAAATTCCTTGAAACATCAAGAAACCGAATTTTCGGGATGGAGAAGTCCCTGCCAAGGGTGCCGGCCAATCCCCTACCTACAAGGAATTGTTGTGCCTCAAAGTACCCCCACAGAACTCGTGAGCCCGACGGCGCAATCCGCCGTCGTCGACTCCACCCTCAGCGCCGAGGGCTACAAAAAATCCCTGAGCGGACGCCAGGTCACCATGATTGCCATGGGCGGCGCCATCGGCGTCGGCCTCTTTATGGGTGCAGGCGGACGCCTGGCCTCCACTGGCCCTGCGCTCATTTTCTCCTACGCCATTGCCGGCGTCATCGCCTACCTGCTGATGCGGGCCCTGGGCGAGCTGATCATGTACCGCCAGACGTCGGGTTCCTTCGTCAGCTACGCCGGTGAGATGTTCGGCAAGAAGGGCGCGTACCTGTCCGGCTGGATGTACTTCATCAACTGGGCCATGACCGGCATCGCCGAACTCATCGCGATCGGACTGTACTTCCAGTTCTTCTTCCCCAACGTGCCGGTCGAACTCAGCGCCATCGCAGCACTGCTGCTGCTCGTGGGCGTCAACCTCATGAGCGTCAAGGCGTTCGGCGAATTTGAATTCTGGGCATCCTGCCTCAAGGTCGGCGCCATCGTGATCTTCCTGGCCGTGGGCACTTTCATGGTGGTCACCAACGCCCAGGTGGGCGACGGCAACGCCAGCGTGAACAACCTCTTCGCAGCCGAAGGCGGAATGTTCCCTAAGGGTGCGCTGGTGATGATCCTGGTCCTGAACGCCGTGATTTTCGCCTACAACGGCATTGAACTCGTCGGCATCACGGCCGGCGAAATGAAGGACCCCGCCAAGGAAGTTCCCAAAGCGATCCGCGCCGTCGTCTTCCGCATCGTGGTGTTCTACGTCGGTTCCGTGACGCTCCTGGCGATGCTGCTTCCCTCGGACCAGTACGTGGCCGGCACCTCGCCGTTCGTCACCGTGTTCGGCCAGATGGGCCTTGGCTGGATGGGCGATGTTATGAACATGATCGTCATCACCGCCGCGCTGTCCTCCTGCAACTCGGGCCTGTACTCGATCGGCCGGATCTTCCGGACCATGGCCAACAACGGGCACGCCCCGGAGTGGCTGACCAAGATGTCCAAGAGCCACGTGCCGTACGCCGCCATCCTGGCCATCGGCGCCGTCTACCTCGTTGGCATCCTGCTGAACATCTGGCTGGGCGGCTCACACGCCTTCGACCTCGCGCTCAACTCCGCATCGATCGGCGTGATCTTCACCTGGGGCGCCATCTTCGCCAGCCAGATCGCGCTGCGCCACAAGAAGGGCAAGGTCTCCTCCCTGCCCGCGCCCGGCGGAACCTGGAGCAGCTGGGCCGGACTCATTGCGCTGCTGGCCATCGCCGTGCTCATCGGCTTCGACACCATGACCAGCAAGACCGGCGAGGTATTCCACCTCGGTCTCTGGACACTGGCCACCATCCCGTTCTTCGCCCTGGTCCTGTGGCTGGGCTGGCAGAAGGTCAAGCACAACGAGCCCAAGAGCGAGCTCTTCTGCTAGGTCTTTTCGCCTCAGCAGCCGGACGCTCTGCGGACGGACGCTAAGAAGTCGGACGCTAAGAAGTCCGACGTCGGCGGGTCACCCTTTCGGGGGCGGCCCGCCGTCGTCGTTGGTGGAGCCTGTCAGTAATGATTGATGTGGGGTTCGGGTTGGTCTGACTCAGAGCCTGTCTGACGCTTTGGCTGTCTTTATTTCGATGCGTCGGCCGGCCCGGTCCC